>JAZLJQ010000061.1:0-43465 GCA_045617965.1 Prevotella sp. | reverse complement strand
GCGCGTAAGTTGTTGAAGATGAAGTATTTCTACTTTGGGTAAAAAAATTCCCCGATGACTAATCGAGGAATAATTTTTTCGGAAATCCCGATTTTTTTAGTGACCCGTTTGGTGTCATTTGTGACCCGCTTGGGGTTCGAACCCAAGACCCCATCCTTAAAAGGGATGTGCTCTACCTACTGAGCTAGCGAGTCTACCTATATAAATATGTTTTACTTAAAAAGCGGATGCAAAGGTAGTACTTTTTTTACAAATGACAAAAAGAAAATGGCTTTTTTATTAAAAAACTTATAAAACTATTATTTCCAGTTCGCGAGCAAGGATAGTCTGAGGAAAAACCTCACACGCCTCTTTTAGCAAAACAGACTCATTATCGTAACGAGCCGAAAAATGACCTATCAACAAACGCTTCACCTCACCATCATGAGCCACCTGTGCTGCCTGGCGTGCCGTAGAATGAGCATAAGCAACTGCCATTGATTCACGATCGTCGGCATAAGTTGCCTCATGGTAAAGCAAATCAACGCCTTTAATTTGTTCATACAAATTAGGCTGATAAGCCGTATCGCTACAATATGCATAACGACGTGGTGAAGAAGCAGGAATAATCAAACGTTCGTGAGGAATGAACTCGCCATCTTCTGTTGTCCATCCACCACCTTCTTTTATAGAGTTAATATAAAGATAAGGTATTCTGTAAAAATCTATCATCTCACGACGAATATGCGGTAGCAAAGGCTTTTCTTCAAAAAGGAAACCACAACACGGCACACGATGCGATAGAGGAATTGTGCTGACTTTTACACTACGATCTTCAAAAATACACTTCGCTATTGTGGTGTCAATAGCATGAAACTCAACTGTGAACGAGAGCTGTGAACAAAAATACGCAAGCATTTGATGAAAGACATTCACAAAATCACCATCTGCATAAATATGAAGTGTTTGTCGGCGATCATTTAGCCCCATTGTTGAGATTAGTCCTATGAGTCCAAGGCAATGATCACCATGGAAATGAGAAAGAAATATGTGATTTATTTTATTGTAAGACAGATGAGCACGGCAAATCTGCATCTGGCACCCTTCCCCGCAATCAACAAGAAAGAGTTTGCCACGAACATTCACAACCTGTGAAGATGGAAAATGTCGCGTTGTCGGCTTCGCACTACCGCATCCAAGTATCGTTACTTCAAATGTCTCCATTGCTTTTAGATGACAAAAATACTGCAATTTAAATATAAGGCAAAATAATTAAGGAGTCATTTTAGTTATATTTGATTAAAGAATTTGTTTTTTGCCTTGAGAAAAACGTATTATTCACAACATTACCACGAAGTTTTCACTACATTACCTAAGAATCATCCCGACAAGTTCATAAAATGATCGCGACGTTTTCAATGAATCATCGCGACAAATCGTAAAAATCATCGTGATCTTTTTTAGGCAACAAGCAGAAGAAGACGTGGTAAAATAAAAAAACTGCAAACTAGAAACAAAAAGAAAAAGGAGATAATAGAATTGAATGCAAAGCTAGAAAGAGAGAAAAATAATCCACATTTTCGCACATTCACGATAATCTAAAAAAACATTTCATGATTCGAGTCTTTTCTTTTATTCTTATTATATTTGCAAGTAAACTATACAATTTGTATTATGAAAAAGATTTTCGCTCTAATAATAATCTCCTTGCAAGTGCTGACTATGTCGGCTGAAACAAATATCACATACAAGAAAATGTGGGAAAAAGTGCAAACCTATGAGAATAAGGATTTGCCTCAAAGCGCAATATCTAATGTAAGAGAGATTGTAGCGCAAGCCGAAAAAGACCAAAATTATGGGCAACTTCTTACAGCCAAAGTCAAAGAGATGCAATTAGCAGGAATGATTTCTCCTGACTCAATGACGGCATATTTCAAGCATTTCTGTGACAGACGTCAACAAGTAAAAGACGATAAAGCACTTTGCGCAGTGTATGATGCAGTATTACATCATATAAAAAGAGATTATTTTGACCCTTCTCTATTAGATAATTTACTTTCTTTTACTCCACTCACGTTAAAAGACCTTGACGAGGAAACACTCACAACACTCTCAAAAACAAAAGTCAAGCATTATCTACCACTCGTAGTAAGACACGATTTAGGCAAATATTTCAACGATGATATGCTAAGCGTAATAGGCTATGAGATGGATGATTTTGAGACTTTGGCGGAATGGTATTCCGCTCATGGCAATCGTCAGGCCGCACTTCTTGCTACACTACAAATAACTGATAACGATAATAAAAAAGAATTGGCTAGACTTGACTCAATAGAAGCAATCTACTCTGACCTTGATCTCTGCGGAGAAGTGGTGTTGAAGAAACTAGATTTTATGGAAGAAAACGACAACGCAAGCAGAAAAGAGAAAATAGACCTTATACATAATGCGATGAGTTGTTGGCCAAAATATGAAAGAATAAATGCGTTAAAAAACGTGGAAATTATATTAACTCAACCAAAATGTGATTTTGACTACCCAAAATCCGTAATTCCTCAAAAGCCATTCACGATATATTTTAATGATGTACGAAACGTAAAAGATGTAGAATTAAGAATAGGCAAGAAAAAATACAAAAAGACGTTTTCCCCTCATGAGCCGTGGGAATTTTTTAAAGACTCGCTGATAGTTGAAGGATTGCCTATTGGTACGTATGACATAAAGTTTTTTAAAACTCTTGAAAAAATAAGTTACGAAAACAAACTTAGTATCGTTTCAACAAATATTCAGCCTATTACTGAGGGGTTGCCTGAAGAAAAGATAAGAGTGATAGTCGTAAATCGTGACACTGGACGCCCAATACCATACGCAAACATAAAAGCAGAGTCTAGAAAATCGAAAAAGATGTTTATTACTGACGACAAAGGCGAAGTCATTATTGATGGTATGGATGAAGACGGTCATCTTTATTCAATAACAGCTTATACTGATATAGACAACAATCCAAATACGGCGGATCCTAACACCTATTATTGGTATGGTGAAAAGAAAAAAAAGGAAATAACTCAAATCTATACTGACCGTGCAATCTATCGTCCGGGACAAACCGTTCATGCAACTTTACTTACATTCACCACAGAAGACGATAGCACACAAGTTGTGTCAAGCAAAATGGAAAAAGTAACTCTGCGTGATGCAAACTATAAAATAATAAAAGAACAGGAAGTCAAGACAAATGCTTTTGGAAAGGCAACCATAAATTTCGTTTTGCCCAAAAGCTCACTAAATGGGCGTTTTACGATTTCAACAAATAATGCTTCGCAATCTATAAGAGTAGAAGAATACAAACGCCCTACGTTTGAAATCACTTTTTCAGAAGTCAACAGACAATACGAAGAAGGCGACACGCTGATGTTGTATGTTCAAGCAAAAAGTTTTGCAGGAGTGCCTGTGCAAGGAGCAAAAGTAAAATACAACGTGCGACGTAAACAACCTATTTGGTGGTGGCGCAACAATGGATATGATACAAATCTAACTTCCGACAGCACAACGACAGATACTCACGGAGGCTTTTATGTGCCAATAAAATTTGAAATGCCCGAAAATGCTGACCATTATGCGTTTTATAATTTTGTTGCTGATTTGAGTGTAACAGCACTTAATGGAGAAACTCATGAAGGCTCAATATCACTTCCACTTGGACGAAAAAAAATGGCATTAGAATGCTATATAGGTGACAAACAAGTGCAAACTTCAAACGAACCTATCTTAATGTTGCAAGAAGAAAAAGACTCTATCTGTTTTCGCGCTATAAACGCAATGGGAAATCATATAGACACAGATGTGAAAACCACATGGACAGAACACGATGGTCTACACACGGTTATTGCTATCTGCGAAGATGACACGTTGAAACAAGACTTTATATTCTTCAACAAAACTGACACAAAACCTTGCACAAAGACCGACGATTGGTTTTGGACATCATCCGACACGTTTACAGAAGACGGAGTCGTGGTGCAAGTGGGAACATCCAACGAGGCATACATCTTATATTCGATTTTTTCTAGCAACAAAATAATAAAGAGTGGACATTTTGAGGCAAACAACTCACTTTGGAATCGTACTTTTAAATATAAAGAAGAATATGGCGATGGCATCTTTTTGCATTTCTATTGGCTAAAAGATGGAAAATCATTCTCACATACAACAGAAATTAAAAAGCCTCTGCCAAAGAAAGATATCAGCCTGAAATGGCAGACGTTCCGCGACCGTCTCACACCGGGACTAAAGGAGGAATGGCGACTGAAAACCAATGCCACAAGGCAGACATCACTTCTAATGACGATGTACGACAAAAGCCTTGACGATATTTGCCACCATTCATGGGGAATAAATATTGGGATTACACGATATCTCCCTCATTCATTCTGGAAAACAAATCAAACCGGTACTGGTCATATTGCATATTGGGGAAAAATAGAAACCATCGAACCAAATAAAATTTTCTCTTGGAGCCATTTCGAAGAATCTTTATTTCCATCATCACAAGTTTTGTATAAAACAGTAGACGCAGTGTTAGTAGGACAAGTTAGAGGAATCTCTAGTGAAAAATCTAAAACTATACAAAATGCAAAATTAAAAGCACTAAACGAAGAACCCATTATACATTATGAAGTGGCAAGCCTAAGTGCCGAAAAAGAATATGATGCGAGTGCTGTCGTTGTTGAAAAGTTTAGTGAAACAACAAATGAGATAAAAGGCTCTGTGCGCGAAAACCTCAACGAGACAGCATTCTTCTACCCTAATCTCTTATCGGATGAAAATGGCGAATTTACAATTTCCTTCACTCTACCTGAAGCCCTAACGACATGGCATGTCTTAGGACTTGCCAACACTAAAGACATGTGTTATGGGATGATTGAAGCCGATGTTGTGGCAAAAAAAGAACTCATGCTACAACCAAATATGCCACGATTTACAAGAAAAGGTGACAAGGCGACAATATCATCATCTATTGCCAATACATCAGAAAATGACCTTTCGGGAATCGCCACAATTGAAATCCTTGATATTGAAACCGAAAAGGTGGTATTGAGAGAAAGCCAATTTTTTAGCGTAAAACAAGGCGGAACTAGCATGGTAACATTCAATATTGATACAAATGACAAGGCACTCACATCACCACTCTATATCTGCCGAGTAATTGCAGATGCTGGCAAATTCAGCGATGGAGAACAACATTATCTTCCTATTCTACCAAGCAAAACAGCAGTAATGAATACTCGCACCATAACACAAACACAACCGGGAGAAAAGAACATAATACTTTCAGATCTCATACCAAAAGGAACAACTGATGCACGCATTACCATAGAATACACCAACAACCCTACATGGATAATAATACAAGCATTACCAATAATCGCAACACCTAATGAGAATGACATCGCTTCAAACATGAGAGCATATTATAGCAACCGACTGGCAAAGCAACTCATTGAGGACAATCCTCGCATACAAACAATAATAAAAGCATGGGCAACAGAAGAAGAAACAAACAAGTCACCTCTTGCTACAAATCAAGAATTGAAAACCATACTTCTTAACGAAACTCCGTGGGTGCTTGATGCTGATGATGAAACACAATGGCGCACGCAAATGTTAAACTACTTTGAAAAGAACAACATCGAAGCAGGAGTAAAAACAAGTCTTGACAAAATCAAAGAACTACAGCTGGCTGATGGTTCATTCTGTTGGTTCAAAGGGATGAATGGAAATTTTCATATGACCCTATCAGTAGCAGAAAGCCTTGCTCGCTTGCATAACCTCATCGGTGAGAATGAAGGAAAGACAATATTAGAAAAAGCAATGAAATGGCTCACCAAAGAAGTACACGAGAGTGTAAAAAAAATGAAAAAAGAAAAGACCCCATACATCAGCGCTTCAATGCTTCAATATCTCTACACCTGCGCTATTGCAGATATAGAACTGTCATCACAGGCAAAGGCAGACAACGAATACCTGATTGCGGAACTCAAAAAAGAAATCACCACACACTCAATATTTGAAAAAGGTCTTACGGCGCTCATTCTTAACCAATGCGGAGAACACTCACTTGCCAAAGAATACCTACAAAGTCTGCGTGAATATAGTGTATATAAAGAAGAATTAGGGCGTTACTATGACACTCCGCGAGCAGGATATGCATGGCGAAATTATAAAATTCCTACTGAAGTCTCAGCAATAGAAGCTATCTCAAGTATCGACCCTACGGACACTCAAACCATAGAAGAAATGCAACACTGGCTATTACAGGAAAAACGTACACAATTTTGGGACACACCAATGAACTGTATGGATGCGATATATGCTTTTATGATAAACAACACGAAAGCACTTAATAGCCAAACTTCTACCGACATCGCAATTGATGGGAAACGCATACAGTTCAATAAATCCACAATAGGTTTAGGCTATGTAAAAACAACAAAAGACTATTCTAATCAAAAAGTCGTTACCTTTAATCGCACAAGTAGCAATATAGGTTGGGGAACGGTTTATGCACAATTTATGCAAGACGAAAAGGACATCTCTGCATCACAAACTGGCATAAGCCTGAAGCGAACACTAAGCAAATCAACCAAAGAAATAAAAGTTGGAGACAAGATAAAAGTAACTATCACTATTACCGCAGATCGCGATTATGATTTCATACAAGTGAATGACAGACGCGCAGCTTGTATGGAGCCTGCAAGGCAGATAAGTGGATATCAGTCTGGATATTATGTTTCGCCTAAAGATTGTTGTACGAATTACTATTTTGACAAATTGGCAAAAGGTACTCACAAGATTGAGACAGAATATTACATTGATCGCATAGGCAAATACCTTTATCCATCTGCCACAGTCCAATGTGCTTATGCACAGGAATTTAACGGACACAGTAAGGCTGATATGTTAATAATTGATAAATGAAAAAGCAGATTTATTCACAATGATAAAGTTCATTTTCACAATCACAATATTATTGTGCTTTGTTATAACAACAGAAGCCAAAATAACAATTGAACAAGACACAATCAATTGTGGAAAAACAATATTTCGAGATTCCGTATCTGCAACATTTACGATGCAGTATTTCGGGCATAAACATCTAGCAATTACAAAAATAGACCCCTCATGCGGATGTACATTGGTAGAATATCCACACACATTCATAAAAAACAAAAAAACATTCACCATCACGCTTACATATGATGCCATGCAACTGGGGCACTACTCAAAATGGGTGGATGTATATACTACTGATTCTGAGGAGCCTCTCCGACTTACGATTGAGGGAGAGATTGTATCACCACGCTCATCATTTATAGGACGAAAAAGATTTGTAAAAAAATATGAGAAATAAGGATATGTGGAATGGGAATTGTACATTCCGTTCTTTTCAAAATGCTGCTCTATAGCGGTCTTCGTCCTTGTCATCAAGCATAGACAAGTATGAACTGTAGCGAGATGTAGCTATCTCACCACCTTCAATAGCTTTTAGCACAGCGCAACTAGGCTCATGTGTATGAGTACAATTGCTAAATTGACAGTCGTGCGAGACTTGAAATATTTCGCGGAAATAATGGCCAACTTCTTCACGTTCAAAATCAAACGTACCAAAACCACGAATCCCTGGTGTATCTATAATATAAGAGGTGTGAGGCTCGCAACCTTTCACCTCAAACATCTCTGAAAATGTCGTTGTATGCATGCCTTGATCGTGAGCTTCACTCAAATCTGCAGTCTTCTGCTGATGACCATCAAGAAAACAATTCAAAATGGTACTCTTCCCGACTCCACTATGACCAGAAAATACAGAAACCTTATTTTCAAGTTTCTTCTGTAAATTTTCACGCACAGATGCTACATTTGTCGCATTAAGACAAATACACTCATAAAACAGACTCTCGTACAAACGTATCAGCATATCCCTTTGGCTTATTTCGTATTCTGTAAACAAATCCGACTTATTGAAAATCAGTGTCACAGGAATACGATAAGCCTCTGCTGAAGCAAGAAAACGATCAATAAACGTTGTCGATGTCTGCGGATGATTGATAGTAACCACGAGAAAAGCCATATCTACATTTGCCGCAATTATTTGGCTCTGTTTGCTCAAATTTATTGATTTACGAATAATATAATTTCGCCTATCATAAATATCCGTTATAAATAATGTGGCTATATCTACTTCCACCCAGTCACCAACGGCAACAGGATTGGTAGAACGGATACCTTTTAAACGGAAATTGCCCTTTATCTTACATTCAAGAAGCTGGCCGTCATCCATGCGGATGGTGTACCAGCTTCCTGTATTTTTAACGACCAATCCTTTCAAAACTATACTGTCATTATTTCTTCGTTCTTTGCTACAACAAGAATATCTATTTTCTTGATAAACTTATCGTGTATCTTCTGCAATTCTGCTTCGGCATCTTTTTCCAAGTCTTCAGAAAGACCTTCCTTTATCATCTTCTTCAGCTTTTCAATTCCGTCGCGACGAGTATTGCGCACCTGTATCTTAGATTTTTCACCTTCAGCATTGCATTGCTTAGTAAGTTCTCTACGACGCTCTTCTGTCGGCTGAGGCAGATTTAGACGAATAATCTCCCCATTATTTTCTGGAGTAATACCTACATTTGCCGCCATAATGCCTTTTTCAATATCACGAATGGCCTTTTTATCCCAAGGACGAATAGTTATAGTACGAGCATCCTGAATCTGCACATTGGCCACTTGATTGAGTGGAACAATAGTTCCGTAAGACTCTACTTTCACTCCATCAAGGATATGAATATTTGCTCTTCCAGCACGTATGCGACTCAATGATTCATCAAGATACATTGCAGCCATTTCCATCTTCTCCTCGCAGGAGTTAAGTAATTCTTTAGTATCAGCCATAATGGTTATTATTTAGGTTTGGTTAAATGTATATTGTTTTTAGTTCATATCCTTCACTCAAGAGCCATTCAATGCTTTCAGGCAAAGCGATATGAAGATTTTGAATGCTACGCAAAGAATCATGGAACGTAATAATACTACCATTACGGGTATAGTGTTTGACATTTTCCACGACATCATTAGGGCGCATACGTTTGCTATAGTCACGTGTAATCACATCCCACATCACAATCTTATAATGCTGCGACACAAGTAAACGCTGTTCAGGCTTCATCCAACCATAAGGAGGCCTAAACAAATGAGAATCTATATATTCACCCGCTTTCTTAACATCAGCTAGATAAGTACTTATACTATGCTTATAGCCACTCAAGTGATGATAAGTATGATTACCAACTTTATGCCCCTCTGCAATAATACGTTCGTATAACTCAGGAAACTTTCGTACATTATCACCAACCATAAAGAAAGTCGCCTTAACCTCATATTTTGCTAGCGTATCAAGAATAAAAGGCGTTGCTTGAGGTATCGGACCATCATCAAAGGTCAAATACACTGCCTTTTCGGTATGTGAACCGCGCCACATTGCCGTAGGACACAACCATCCAAGCCATCTAACAGGACGTTCAATAAGCATAGACTAGTACTTTTTCACTAGATTTGACCACCGCGATTCTCGTATGTACGATAATACTTTTCAAATTGTGTTGCTAACACATCTGCATAAGATTTATCAACAGCACCCGCAGCGATAACACACTGTTGAGCTATATAAACATAAGTCATACACTCCCGCTGATTATTCATAAACTGCACTTGATTCATATCCAAGTACCAACGCATGTATTGTGTAGCATTCTTGAAAAGTTTATCAATAATTTCTTTAGCACGCACTTTATCACCAACTCGTGCATAAACATTTGCTTCTTCCAAAGAACCACTCATATAACTAATTGGAACAATAGAGTCTGGAATATGCCTATCCACAAATCGTAATACCTCCAAAGCCTTCGTTTTCTTACCTTCATCATACAAGGCTGCTGCTAATGTTGCATAAAGATTACGATGTGTCCAACACATACGTCTAATAGTCTCGTCTAAATATAAATCCTTTCCCATATCAAGACCACCAAACTTGTATTTATGCATTAAATTATTGTACATCTTATCTGTATCTATACTCTTGACACCAACGATAGGCTGACCATCTATAGATGTTGTAAATGGCGAAATACGTGAAACGAGGCCTTCTTTAATAACATTATCACCCAAATTGAGATAATTATCGCTACCAACAGTAACTGCTACGTAAATAGGACGTATCCAATTTGTATTTGCAAGCATTTCAAGCACCATCAAATCCCCCTTATAAAGGGCACGTTTGCCCGAAAGCGAAATAACCATCTTATCAGGGATTTCGTCAGTAGCCATCATCATACCACTCTTACGTACTGCATTTTTATCTACTGTCATATAAATGGTATCCGTAGGAATAATATGGAGATTAGGATCTTTGCTTAACACCCAATGCTTCAAAATATTCTTAAGTTCAAACGGGTCATCACCAAATAGTTGCTTAGCCTCCTCTGGATTTGTCCTATATAACTCCATAACGCTCTGCTTTGCAGATGGGTCAATCTCAATATACTCATTAGTACCCGCACAGTACTCCAAACGATTCCAAGTAATAGGAAGAGCCGGAGAATCATAAGCTGGACGACGCATTTGATCTATGTACCAATCGGTTTGTATATAAGAAAGATTACACACTCGTGCATCTGTACGGAATCCTTCCGTATCTTGGTTATACCAAAGAGGGAATGTGTCATTATCTCCATTCGTGAAAATAATAGGGCTACACCCTTCTGGAAGGCTTGCAAGATAATTCTGTCCAAAATCACGACACATATAACGTCCACTACGATCATGATCATCCCAAGTTTGTGATGCCATCTGAATAGGCACGAACAGACAAAGTATAGCAATTACTGCCGAGATTGTACCTATTAGTTTAAGATTTCCTATCTTTTTTGCTTCCATCAAACGTTTCAACCAATCAATAAGTGCCGCAACGCCTAAACCACACCAAATAGCAAAAGCATAGAATGAACCCGCATAAGCATAATCGCGTTCGCGAGGTTGCTGAGGCGTCTGATTGAGATAAATCACAATTGCCAAACCAGTCATAAAGAACAAGAAACAAACTACCCAAAACTGGCGAATACCTCTACGTCCTTTATATGCCTGCCATAATAGTCCAAGCAGACCAAGTAATAATGGTAAGCAATAGAATACATTATGTCCCTTATTCTCTTTCAATTCATCAGGCAACATATCTTGGTCACCCAACCGAAGGTTGTCTATGAATGAAATACCTGAAAGCCAATTCCCATGTTCTAACTCGCCATGACTTTGAATATCATTCTGTCGACCAGCAAAATTCCACATAAAATATCTCCAATACATCCAGTTGCATTGGTATGAAAGGAAGAAACGAATATTCTCAATTTGGTTCGGCATTTTTATCATCATCTGTTCACCACCTCGTTCATAAGGGATCTCATATCCTTCTACACCATCCATCCAACTCTCATAGGCATCTCTATGAGCAGAATCCCACATTCTTGGGAACAACATATTTTGTGCATATACATACTTATCTTTCGTACGTACAACGAAATACGAATCTTTTTCAGTTTGTATTGCTTTATCCTTTCGTTGATATACAGGAGCGCCCTTATCTGTAACTGGTACAAGCATGTTACCTTTTTGTTCAAATTTTACTTGAGATGTATATGCTTGCCCCAAGAACAAAGGACGATCACCATATTGCTCACGCCCAAGATACTCTCCAAGCGTAAATATATCTTCAGGAGAGTTTTGGTCCATAGGAGGATTGGCAGATGAACGGACAACAATTACTGCATAAGTTGAATAACCTATCATTATCATCAACATAGCCAATAGAGTTGTATTTTTCACCCTAGAAGAAAAGACTTGTATCCCATTCCATTTTTTCGCTATTAGGCACCATAATGCAACAATTACAATAATTCCTATTATTATTGACCATACACCATGACCATAAAATGGTATACCTAACATTGCAATAGAAAGGACAAAAGAGATATTCTCGCGAATCTGGCTATTTTGAGTATATGTTTCCCATATAGCCCAAACCACAAATGAAACTAAACAGATAAGATAAATTATCACACCTGTATTGAATGGCAAACCAAAAACATTTACAAACAATAGTTCAAACCATCCGCCTACCTTTACAATGCCTGGCACGATGCCATACAGCACTGCAGCAATCAGCACAACAGAAATCGCAAGAGCACAAAGCGAACCTTTTACATCTGCATTTGGATATCTCTTGTAGAACCAAACTAACACTATTGCAGGGATACAAAGCAGATTCAGCAAATGGACTCCAATAGAAAGACCCGTCAAATATGCAATAAGTATAATATAGCGATCTGAATGTGGCTTCTCTGAGTTATTTTCCCATTTCAATATCAGCCAAAAGACAACTGCTGTGAACGCAGAAGAATATGCATATACTTCGCCTTCAACAGCACTAAACCAAAAAGTATCGCTGAAAGTGTATATGAGTGCACCTACCATTCCACTACCGAAAATGGCAGATAACTGTATCAAATTCATATTTTCTGCATTATCATTAGCCACAAGTTTTTTCACAAGATGCGTAATGGTCCAAAAAAGAAACAATATACAAGTTGCCGAAAGCAACGCGCTCATCATATTAACCATCCGTGCGACTTGTGTAGAATCACTTACAAATTGTGAAAAAAGATTAGCCGTAAGCATAAAGAATGGCGCTCCAGGAGGATGCCCCACTTCAAGTTTATATCCTGTTGTTATAAATTCCGGGCAATCCCAAAAACTAGCTGTCGGCTCAATAGTTGAACAATATACAACCGCTGCAATAGCAAAAGCCATCCAACCTAGTACATTATTCACTAAATAATAAGTTTTAATATTCATATGTTTTGCGGTGTACAATTACACTAAAATTAGTGCACAAAAATAATAATATTATTTTACATATACAACAAAGCTACATAAAATTATCTCTAGGCCCTAGGGTTTTTTATTTTGTGCAATTATAATGAGTTATTTTTTACCGAAGGCTATTTTGTTGTTATTTGTATGCTTTGAGGATAGTGGAGTAAATTATCTACTAGGTTACTTGCAAGGATTTTACACACTCATTCCATCTCAATATTTGCTATTAGTGAAGCAAAAAGAACAGAATTTGCTTTGAGTATAGCAAAAGCGAAAAAGAAAATCAGCGTATTTTTTTAACCCGAGCGAACTTCAGCAATAATTGTTTTAATCCCGCATTAACAAATTGTACTGTTGCTTTTGTATTTTCTCCCGTGCCTTCAACATGCAATACCCTACCAATACCAAAACGTTCATGTTCAATAATATCATCCGTTTTAATCTGCGCTATTTTTGACGGAGAACACCCGGAGCTTGACATCACCTTCTTCAAACCCATAAACGGACTTGATGAAGTATTTCCATTAGTCTGCACCTTACTATACGAATTCGATTTACTACTGTTGGAAACACGCCTCCCCATTTCTCTTTTTGAAAACAAAAACGAAGTTTGTGTAGATCCTTGCGAATCAGACAAATATTTAGAGTCAATATCTTGTATAAAACGACTTGGACTATTAAACTCCATCTTACCATATCGCCACCTATTTTGAGCAGTTGTAATATAACAACGCCTTGCAGCTCTTGTAATTGCCACATAAAACAACCGACGTTCCTCCTCCAACCCACGCAAAGACCCTAATGACATTGGAGAAGGAAAGATATTTTCTTCCACACCAACAATAAATACAGTTGAGAACTCTAATCCTTTTGCAGAATGGATTGTCATCAAGTCCACCTTTGCCACAGACAAGTCTTTAGTTACATCAACATCTGTCAATAGTGAAATTTCTTGTAAATAATCTGAAAGAAAAATATGCTTGGTATTGCCTTCCTCCTTCCTAGTAGCCACAAAATCGTCCAAACCATTAATAAGTTCTTGCAAATTCTCCTGACGGGCAACATCTTCAATATCACTACCAGAATACAAATCGGCAAAGATACCCGTTTCGCGTATTATCTTATTGCCCAACTGACTTGCATCAGCAGTTTGAGCATCTTCAAGGAACATCGAAATCATTTCGCCAAACGCAAGAACCTTTTCCCTTGTTGAATGACTCAAACCAATAGGATAGCGTTCTAAATCTATCAGCACCTCCCACGCACTTACACCATAAGCAGAAGCACATTGGAAGATTTTTTTGATCGTAGTTTCTCCTATACCACGCGTAGGATAATTTACAACCCTACGAAAAGCCTCATCATCATAAGGATTAACTGCAAGACGGAAATATGCAATAACATCTTTTATTTCTTTACGCGAATAAAAGCTTAATCCACCAAATATTCTATACGGAATGCCCTCTTTGCGAAATGCATCTTCAAATTGACGACTTTGTGAGTTTGTACGATATAAAACAGCAAAATCCGAATAAGTTGCGTGTTCTTCACGCATCAATCGTTGTATTTCACGGCATACAATTATTGCCTCCTCCTTATCACTATAAGCATCTTTCCTAATGAGCCTTTCTCCCTCTTGGTTTTCCGAATATATCTCTTTTTGTATCTGCCATTCATTATGTTTTATGAGCGAATTTGCTGCCTCAACAATAGATTTTGTACTGCGATAATTCCGTTCCAATTTGAAAGTACGAGCATCAATATATGCACGCGAAAAACCGAGTATATTACCTATTTCTGCCCCCCGAAACGAATAAATACTTTGTGCGTCATCGCCGACCACGCAAACACCCCTATTCTCACGCGTAAGCTGCAAAACGATTTGATGTTGCACATAATTCGTGTCTTGGTACTCATCAACAAGTACAAAACGAAATTGACTTGCCCATTTTTGTCGCACATCCTCATTTGTATCAAACAACAACCAAGTGTTCAACAACAAGTCATCAAAATCCATAGCATTAGCTTGTCGACAACGTGCCACATAGGTTTTATAGATATTACTTAACTCCGGCATTTCTTGTGCTTCATCACGCGCTGTGATTTGGGGAGAAGATGCATATTTTTCCGATGTTATCAACCTGTTTTTTGCTTTTGAGATACGGGCTTCAACAGTTGTCGGCTTATATTTCTTCTCGTCTAGTTCTTTTTCTTTAAGTATCCGTTTTATAAGTGTATGTGAGTCAGACTCATCATAAATAGTAAAATTATGACTATAGCCTATCTTTTCACATTCCGTTCGCAAAATTCGTGCAAAAATAGAATGGAACGTACCCATCCACAAATGGCGAGCTTGCTCTTCACCCACAAGTCGGCCAATACGCATACGCATTTCTTTTGCTGCTTTATTCGTAAATGTCAAAGCAAGAATATTATACGGAAGCATACCCTTATCTATCAAATAGGCTATCTTGTATGTCAGCACACGAGTTTTCCCAGAACCTGCCCCTGCTATAACAAGTGAGGGACCTTCGCAATATTCTACTGCTCGTAATTGACTTTCGTTAAGTTCCTCTTTAAAGTTCATTTCGTCTTTCGTTTGTGAAAATTAAAGCCCACATAAATATTTAGATCACCAAACATATTGGTCGTAGAAATTCGAGAATGACGAAAATTATATGTATTCAATATATAACTTGTTCCTGCAAACCATCGGGAATTGTTATATACTACTCCTAGACGAAGCAAACCATCTATATTAAGATAATTGTTTGAGAATGCACGTTTCCAAAATGGACGTTCCGTTCCATTGTCATAAGTACTTTCCATATGGTCTATTGCAAGAGCTGCAGATAAAGATGCATTAACCAGCAAATTACGCATTGGAACCCAATTATACGCATAACCAACAGAGAAATTAAGGTCAGAGTAACGCACTTCATTTATTCTTAAAGTTGAATCCATAATTGCAGGTACATATCCTTTATTAACTAGCAAAGAGTCTAGTTTTTTATGATCATATTCTAACGTATGATGCGTATAGCCCATTCCAGCTATTAATGAGCCAGCACTCTTACGTTGTACTGTACTTTGGCTGTAAGCCGCAGGATACGAGAATTTATTATTATTGAAAATATAATAGAGATTTGCACCTATCACACCAACTTTCATTCCACCAAAATGTACTCCCTCAATATTATCTGTATTTATTCCATGACCAAAATCCGCTGAACGAATTTTATAATCATTCCCAGTTTGCCGATAATAGAAATCCAATCCGATAAGATTGGTATAAAAACTAATATCAAAATCCTTACGGCCTGTTTGATCGCCAAAAGAAGGATTTTTGACATCAAATGTATAACCTAGAAACATCCAACGCCAACCGAAATATGGACCTATTCGAGGCGTCAACGATGGTCCAAAAGAAATCGATTGCCCCTTTGATGAGCGCAAAGTATATCGTTCTGTTGACATTGTGGATTGTACCATCGCAGCAAAATCATATTTATTCGGTTCAATATATGTTGTATCGTAATCGTTGAATTTTTCAACAAAATTATTAACCATCCGCGGAATCTTTTTTAAGATACTCTCCGCCTGACAGTTTGATGCAACAATCAGCATAACAATTAGCACTATATAGCTAAAAAACGATCTCAAAACTTTTTCAAGATTTTATCCATTACCCAATTAACAAGAGTTCCCGAAACGCAATCACAATCACAGATGCCAATCCCCTGTAAATGCTTTATTACAGCCTCTATGAGTGGCAATTGAACATTATCGGGATTTTTAATATCATAATAATATTCATCATGTTCATTTGTTCTCAAACAAATTGGTTTATAGTCAAACACAGAGAAATATACGGAACCTTTATTCCCATTAATATCTATTCTGTCGGCAACTGCACTTTCATCACATACAAAACACCAACTGCCACTTCCTAGCAATCCGTTTTCAAAACGGAAACATGCCGTTACACTATCTTCCACATCGTAAAGTCCTACCCGATTCTCGGCAAAACCCTTTACCTCGGTTATTACACCAAAATAATACTGTAAAATATCTAATTGATGCGGGGCCAAATCATAAAAATAGCCACCACCTGCAATATCTGGCTGCAAACGCCAAGGCAGATTATCTCGATTATAATCAAGTTCACGAGGTGGCGTTGCAAATCGTATCGTCACACTTACCGGTGTACCTAGCACGCCACTAGATATTATATCTTTTACCTTTTGAAAATAAGGCAGATAGCGACGATAATAAGCAACAAAACAAGGAACACCCGTTTGTTGTGAAACACGTATGATACGCACACAATCTTCATAACTCGCAGCCAATGGTTTTTCAACATATACAGGCTTGCCTGCTTTCATCGCCATAATAGCATAAGCGGCATGTGAAGAAGGCGGAGTCGCGATATATACAGCGTTCACCTCTTCATCGTTGATAAGATCCTGAGCATCTGAATACCAGTTTTTTATATTATGTCGCTCTGCGTAAGAATGCGCTTTTTCAGCATCGCGACTCATTACTGCAACAACATCCGAACCTTCAACCTTTCGGAAAGCCGGACCTGATTTTTTTTCGGTCACATCACCACAACCGACAAATCCCCACTTTATGAGTTTCATTTAAACAAATTCAAAAAAGCATCAAAACTTCCTTTGTTCATATCAAAATACAACCATACCAAAATGGCCGCTACAGCAAGCGTCAATAATATTTTTATCAAACACCCCGTCAATTTCTTCACACAGACAATAGCAACTATGAAGATTATAACACTTACAATTATTTGTCCTATATTCATCATTTTGATTTTTATTACTTAAAAATTTATACTACATCAAAGCCTTATCTATTTTTGAACAATTGACGAAACGCAGTCGGTATTGGTGTGTCAAATTCCATACGTTCGTTTGTGATCGGATGCCAGAAGCATAAGCGGAAAGCATGAAGACATAGGCGATGTAAAGGGTCATTTCCATCACCATATTTTATATCTCCGCAAACAGGATGTCCAAGATCTAGGGAATGAACGCGAATTTGATTTTTCCTACCTGTTTCTAGCTTAAACTCAACTAATGAATAGTTTACATCACGCGCTAAAGTCTTAAAATGTGAAACTGCATATTTTCCACCATTGTCAACAAGAGATGACTGAGTGATATAATTATGATCATCTTTAAGCCAGTTTTCTATGGTGCCACTATCCTGTTCCATTTCGCCACTAAGTATGGCCACATAGCGGCGGTCAAAGACAATATCATGCCATTCGTGTTCCAAAATTTGTTCCGTTTCCATATCTTTTGCATAGACCATCAGTCCGGATGTGTCGCGATCTAGTCTATGTACCACATGAGCGTGACATTTTTGATGTGTCTTGCGAAAATAATCATCCAATACGCTTTTTACATTAAGCGACTTATGGCCTGCAGCCATAGACAATATGTCTATAGCCTTTTCTATTACAATTATCCACTTGTCTTCATAAACAATTTTCACATATCTACTCTTGAATGATGAATTGCGTTTGCTCTGAGAAACACTTATTGTCATCCCTTTTTTAAGTGGGTAATCAAACTGTGTTATAATCTTTCCATTAATTTTTATACCACGATTTTTTAGCGTAGCCTTTATCTTCGAGGTGCTACCCTTTATCGATTCTAAAAGATACTCCAAAAGCGGAGCATCCTTTGTTACCGAATACACTTCATCCGCCTTTTTATTATACATTTATTCTAGTTTATAAAAAGATTCTACAATTTACTTTTCTGCTTAAAAATGCGCTTAGCTTCACGCTCCTGACGGCGACTGATACTCTTTCTCCACATAATGCCTTCTTCTTTCAAATGGGTAAGTTTTTCACTTGAAGTCCATCGGGTCTTTACTACTTTGATTTGACGATTCGGATCAAATGGAATATTCGCATTTACATCAAGTCCTTCGCATTCAAATGCCACAGAGAACTTTCCCAAGTCGCCCAAATCCACATCTATACCTTTACTCAAATTCTCTTGCAAAGCTTTTGTCAGCAAGTCAATGACGCCAATAATCGTACCCGTATCATAACGACAACCTTTGCGATTCAAGCTTTCAGCCAAATCTAAAAGTCCGACTTTACCCTCGCTTTGTGGCACAGCAAAAATCTTTTTCCCCTCTTTCCTTCCACTCGGGTCTTTTCGTTCAACTAATGTATATTTCATTTCTTCACTTTTTTGTTTAC
The DNA here is from genome assembly GCA_045617965.1 of Prevotella sp. Taxonomy (GTDB): domain Bacteria; phylum Bacteroidota; class Bacteroidia; order Bacteroidales; family Bacteroidaceae; genus Prevotella. The sequence continues at coordinate 24,267 of JAZLJQ010000061.1, read as the reverse complement.
ATCTTTATTTTCCCCTACCCTTTCACCATTTCTTCCCATCACGCCATCAATAATATTATTTCGGACATTCATCATCCTCACGCCTACCGCTCACGATTAAACGCCCACAATGCTTGTACGATTTCATATCATACATCCGTACAATATTATATCCTACACTTGTACAATTTCATATCGTACAAGCAAGAAGAACATTATCGCATGAGCAATCTAGACTTTGCTCCTAAACGATCTATCTATCAATATCAAGCTCGTGACATATTGTGGAGACTTTTTTGTAGCGTTGCATCCCACCACACATTATATCGCCACAAGTCAAGCGCCTTTCTTTTGTGCAAAATTACTCATTCTTTTAAGAATAACAAGTCTTCTTATAGTAAAGTTTTCAATCAAAATAACGTTTTTCTTGAATTATTTTGCTACATTTGCATCTAAATAATATTTAGAAGAAAGACAAAAAAAATGGAACATCCAGAAAATAGCGAAGAATACCAAGGTTTAGTTGTAAATAGTGGTGTTGAGCAGCAGAGCATCGTCAATCCTTATTTAAAGAAAGGACGCTTTGCTCGTCGCCAACTTTCGGCAACAGAAATGGTCGAAGGTATTCTAAAAGGCGATATTACCATTCTTTCTCAAGCTGTTACACTTGTAGAAAGCATTAACCCTGACCATTTTGCTCAAGCACAAGAGGTTATTGAGAAATGCTTGCCTTATAGCGGTAATTCCATCCGCATTGGCATTAGCGGTGTTCCTGGAGCCGGGAAAAGTACTTCAATTGATGCTTTTGGCATGCACCTATTGGAAGAAAAAGGCGGAAAGCTTGCCGTTTTAGCCATAGATCCAAGTTCGGAACGCTCAAAGGGCAGTATTCTTGGCGACAAGACAAGGATGGAAAAGTTATCTGTTCACCCTAACAGTTTCATCCGTCCTTCCCCAACGGCAGGAAGTCTTGGGGGTGTAGCTAGAAAAACTCGCGAAAGCATCATTCTCTGCGAGGCTGCTGGATTTGACAAGATTTTTGTAGAAACCGTTGGTGTAGGACAGAGTGAAACAGCTTGCCATTCAATGGTAGATTTCTTTTTGCTCATTCAGCTTGCTGGTACTGGAGATGAGCTACAAGGCATCAAGCGTGGTATTATGGAAATATCCGATGGAATCGTAATAAATAAATGTGATGGCGAAAATGTTGACAAATGTCATTTGGCTGCTCGCAACTTTAGAAATGCTCTACACTTCTTCCCAAAATCAGATAGTGGATGGACACCAAAAGTACTTTGTTATTCAGGTTTCTATGGACTAGGAATAAAAGAGGTTTGGGATATGGTTTATGAGTATATTGATTTTGTCAAAAGCAACGGATATTTTGCCTATCGTCGTAACGAACAAAGCAAATACTGGATGTATGAAACTATAAATGAGACTTTGCGTTCAAGCTTCTATAATAATCCTGAAATTCGCCTCATGCTCAAAAATGAAGAAACTCAAGTCCTTGCGGGTCAAGAAACCTCTTTTAAGGCCGCGGGAAAACTTCTAGACGAGTATTTTTTGCATTTGCAAAAGCAATAAATGGGAAAAGAGCCATCTATATTAGTTCCATAATACAATAAAACATATAGACTTTACGTTGTGATATAGTATGAAACGGAAAAGTCTATTTTTCTTTTTATCTCTTTTACTTGCAAGTCTCAATTGTCAAGCTGCCACTTTTATTCTCAAAGGCAAGGTTACTGATAGTAATCATAATGCCATTGAGTTAGCAACAGTAGCTTGCACACAACAAGGTATTGTTACTACTACAAATTTCAAAGGAGAATACAAGATTACCCTACAAAGTGCCGACTCTATTGAGATTCGCTTTTCCATGGTGGGTTTTCAAACACGCAAACGTAAACTCTATAAACCACAAGGCACATTGACGATGAATGTCTTTCTACCCGGAATAGAACTCTCGGAAATCGTGATTACGGAAAAACGCAGACAAATAGGTACTGAAGAACGTATTGACATACAAGCTTTAAAAACGATGCCATCAGTCACAGGCAACGGAATAGAAGAATTCATTCAACAACAGGCCGGTGTCTCCACCCACAGCGAATTATCTTCACAATATAATGTACGAGGTGGAAGTTTTGATGAAAATTCCGTTTACATAAATAATGTTGAGGTCTATCGTCCATTGCTCATACGTAGCGGAGAACAAGAAGGGCTGAGCATTATAAATCCCGATCTTGTAGAAGAAATCAACTTTTCCGCCGGAGGTTTTGCAGCACAATATGCCGATAAAATGTCATCAGCACTTAATATCAAATACAAGAACATTAAACCTATAGAAAGAAAAGTCAACGGCAAAACTATTTTCATCCCCCATTTAGAAGGCTCTTTGGGTGCAAGTTTGCTTGGAGCAAATGCATACCTAGGACTTGGTACACAAAATGTAAGTTGGATTAATGGAGTGCGCTATAAAACCAATCGTTATCTTCTTAGTTCCCTTGAAACAACTGGTGAATATCGGCCGAATCAACTTGACTATCAAACATATCTCTCATGGCATCCGAACAAACAATGGACGCTTGATTTCATTGGTAACATTTCTGAAAACCATTACAATTTCGAGCCTCACAATAGGGAAACGAACTTTGGAACACTAGAAGATATTCACTCTTTCACGGTATATTTTGATGGATGGGAAAAAGATATTTTTCGCACATTTTTTGGGAATTTATCTCTTACGCGCCATATAGGAGATATCACAAACATTTCTCTAATGGCATCTGCATTTCATTCAAAAGAACAAGAGAAATACGACATCCAAGGGCAATATTGGCTTGATGATAGTGGAGCATCCGAGACTTTAGGCGTCGGCACGTATATGGAGCACGCACGCAACTACTTAAAATATAATGTAGCCTCATTACAACTACTCGCAGACACAAGGATAAAGAATCATCATATCAAAGGTGGAATAACATACAAGTTCGAAGACGTAAAAGAAGACTCTAGAGAGTATGAAATGCGCGATTCTAGCGGATATTCTATTCCCCACACACTAGAAGAATTAGCGCTCATTTACTCTCTGCGTTCCAAGAATAGTATATCCTCACACCGTACAGAAGTCTTTTTGCAAGACACATACAAATTCTCCACATCTAGTGGCACATTCTTCAATCTCCAATATGGTTTGCGTTTCTCACATTGGGACTATAACAAGGAATCGCTCCTATCTCCACGTGCATCCTTAACCATAGTGCCAGCAAAAGATCCGAATTGGACTTTGCGATTTGCGACAGGATTATATTATCAGACTCCATTCTATAAAGAATTACGCGACACAATAACGGAGAATGGAGTCACTCGTGTCATGCTGAATAAAAATATAAAGAGCCAACGCTCTATTCATTTCATAGTAGGAACTGATTACCGATTTCGTATTGACGGACGCCCTTATAGATTTTCGGCAGAAGCATATTATAAGGCTTTAAATGACATTATTCCATACAATATCAATAATGTTAAAGTTGTGTATTACGGACAAAATATCGGTTCCGGGCATGTGGTTGGAGCCGATGCTAAGATATATGGAGAATTCGTCCCTGGTGCTGATTCTTGGTTCTCACTTGGATATATGTCAGCAAAGCAGAAAATCAACAGCAAAACAATTCCAATGCCTACTGATGAGGGGTTCAGTGCATCATTATTCTTCACCGATTTCTTCCCACATACGACACGTTGGAAAATGACATTAAAAGGTTCATATGTCGGTGGCCTTCCTTTTGGTCCGCCTCATTCTGGTCTAGAGAAACAAGTATTTCGGGCTCCTGCATATAAGCGAGTCGACATTGGTATGAGTTATCGAGCCCTAAACAACGATGATGGTGAAGGAGGCAAGAAAGATTCTCATAAGTTTTTCCGCAATATATGGCTTGAAATAGATTGTTTTAACATCTTTGGATTTAATAATGTCAATTCCTATTATTGGATTACTGATGTTACAAATCAGCAATATGCCGTACCGAATTATCTTACTGGGCGCCAACTAAATGCTCGCGTATTGTTTGAATTCTAATCATCTATATTCTTTTTCTCTGCATACACATTCATGACAAGTTTATAAAATGCTTGAAATATTTGTGCATGTAAAAGTTATTTCTTACCTTTGTACATATTTATGTACATATTGTTCAATCAACAACTACAAATTAAAAATAAAACAAATGAAAATTTCACGTATTGATCACCTTGGCATCGCAGTCAAGAGTATTGATGAAGTACTTCCTTATTTTGAGAATGTACTTGGGCTTAAGTGTTACAACATTGAAGAAGTTGCAGATCAAAAAGTAAAAACCGCATTTCTAAAGGTTGGCGAAGTTAAACTTGAACTTTTGGAACCAACATCAGAAGAAAGTACTATCGCAAAATTCCTTGAGAAAGGTGGCCGTGGTGTTCACCATGTTGCTTTTGCCATAGAAGATGGTGTTGCCAACGCCATTGCAGAGTGCACAGAAAAAGAAGTGCGCGTCATTGACCAAGCTCCACGTCCAGGTGCAGAGAATATGATGATTGCCTTCCTACATCCAAAATCAACAGCAGGGATCCTTACAGAACTTTGTGAGCCAAAAGCTTAAATAAATTCATAATTATCATGAGTAAACAATTTGAAAAGATCAAAGAACTCATTGCCAAGAGAGAGCAAGCACGTCTTGGTGGTGGTGAGAAAGCTATTGAAAAACAGCACGCAAGAGGTAAATATACTGCTCGCGAACGTATAGATATGCTCCTTGACGAGGGTAGTTTTGAAGAGTTTGATATGTTCAAGCTTCATCGTTGTCACAATTTCGGTATGGAAAAGAAACAATATCTCGGTGATGGCGTTGTTGCAGGAAGTGGTACAATTGATGGGCGTCAAGTCTTTTTATTCGCACAAGATTTTACAGTAAATGGTGGTTCTCTTTCCGAAACTATGGCTGAAAAAATCTGTAAGATAATGGATGAGGCCATGAAAGCAGGATGTCCATGTATTGGTATCAATGACTCCGGCGGTGCTCGTATTCAGGAAGCTGTCAATGCTTTGGCAGGTTATGCCGAGATATTTGAAAGAAACATTCTTGCTAGTGGCGTTATTTCACAGATAAGTGGAATCTTTGGTCCGTGTGCAGGTGGTGCAGTTTATTCTCCTGCTCTTACTGACTTTACTTTAATGATGGAGAATACAAGTTATATGTTCCTCACAGGTCCTAAAGTTGTAAAGACCGTTACCGGTGAAGATGTAGATCAAGAGAGTCTTGGAGGAGCAACAGTTCATGCTTCAAAGAGTGGTGTTACTCATCTCACAGCAGCGACAGAAGAAGAAGCTATTCAAAGCATCAAGACTTTGTTAAGTTATATTCCTTCAAACAATATGGAAGAAGCTCCACGCACAGAATGCACAGACCCTGTTGGTCGTATGGAGAATATGCTTAACGACATTCTTCCAGAAGACCCAAATCAGGCATATGACATGTATAAAGTTATTGGTGCAATTGTTGATGATGGAGAATTCTTTGAGATTCAGCCTAAGTTTGCAAAGAACATTATCACAGGTTTTGCACGTTTCAATGGACAAAGTGTTGGTATTGTTGCGAACCAGCCTATGGCTTATGCAGGTGTTCTTGATGTTAACGCAAGCCGTAAAGGTGCACGTTTCGTTCGTTTCTGTGATGCATTCAATATTCCTATAGTCACATTGGTTGACGTTCCTGGATTCTTACCAGGTACAGGTCAAGAATATAATGCCGTCATTCTCCATGGCGCAAAGTTACTCTATGCGTATGGAGAAGCTACTGTTCCAAAGGTTACAGTTACACTACGTAAGAGTTATGGTGGTAGCCATATCGTTATGGGTTGTAAGCAGTTACGTGCTGACCGCAACTACGCATGGCCTTCAGCAGAAATCGCAGTTATGGGTGCTAGTGGTGCTGCTGCTGTTCTCTATGCAAAAGAAGCAAAGACGGCAGAAGATCCTAAAGCATTCATTGCGGAAAAAGAAAAAGAATATTCAGAAGCATTTGCTAACCCTTATCAAGCTGCAAGCTATGGATATATTGATGATGTCATTGAGCCAAGAAACACCCGTTTCCGCATTTGTCGCGCTCTTGCACAACTTGATACAAAGAAGCAAAGTCTACCTGCTAAAAAGCATGGTTGTATTCCATTATAATAATTAAAGTCGTATGGGATTGCTAACAATTGGTAACCCATACGACTTTTTACTTAAAACATACAAACTAATTTTAAGAACAACAAAAGATAATTCAGCGTGAAGAAAGTATTATTTATCAATCAGGAGATCATCCCATACGTTGCAGAAAGCCAGTTATCACAACTAGGACGAGACTTGCCTATCGCAATGCAAGAGAGAGGCCATGAAATTAGGACTTTCATGCCAAAATGGGGCACTATTAATGAACGCCGCAATCAGCTACATGAAGTCATTCGCCTATCTGGAATGAACTTGATTATAGACGACACTGATCATCCACTAATAATCAAAGTTGCATCTATTCCAGGGACTCGCATACAAGTTTATTTTATTGACAATAACGATTATTTTGCAAGGCGCCGTGGAGGTGCCCCTGGCAAAGATGACAAGGGGGAAGAATATACCGACAATGGCGAAAGAGCCATATTTTTTGCACGTGGTGTGCTAGAAACCGTAAAGAAATTACGTTGGTTTCCAGACATCATTCATTGTCAGGGATGGATGAGTTCTGTGATACCATTTTACCTTAAAACTGCATATAGTGATGAGCCATGTTATCGCGATGTAAAAATAGTAACTAGCATATTCACTAATGAGATGGAGTTAAATTTTGGAGATAAGTTCAAGGACTTCGTTAATTTTGCAGAGGCAAAAAAAGAACACCTTGATAAGTATTCCACAAACTTTGAAAGTTTGGATTTAGTGCAGCTTGCCATTGACTATTCAGATGGGATTGTTGAGGCAGCAGATGCTGTACGCCAAGAAATAATTGACTATACATTAGACAAAGACATACCGTTATTGAGATTTGCTGATATTGACTCTAACGATATTGGCACATCATACGAAGCCTTCTACGAAAAAATATAATTATATTCTACTGATGATAAAAAAAATACTATCACTATTATTTGTTCTGTTTATATTATGTTCCTGCGATGACAACACATTGGAGCTAGGTTATTCCATTGTTCCCAAGCAAGACGAGCTCAGCATTAGTGCAAAGTCATTTAATGTTTCATCACGAACTGTTGTAGTTGACTCCGTTTTAGCAAAGACAGGTGCTGGATATATTGGCAAATACCGTGATTTGGAGACGGGTGCATATATAACACAAAACTTCCTATCGCAGATAAACATGCTTGAAGGTGTACAATTGGATTCAATTGAAAATATGTACAAAGAAGACGGAAAGGTTGTCTCTGATTCATGTTTCATTCGTCTATATATTGATGAAGTCTATGGTGATAGCCTCAACTTGATGAAGATGACATGCTACGAGTTGGCAAAGCCACTTGCCGAAGAGGGCAATTACTACACAAACTTTGATATTGAAAATCCTTCTTTTGGTTATCTTCGCAAAGATGGCATCAAGGTTGAACGTGCCTGGGTCGCAGATGATCTTTACTATTCAGATTCTGTGCGTTCTGACTTATTTGGTCGTTTCATCATCACTCCGCTGAATGACACTTACAAGTCTCTTGAAGGTAAGACTTATAAGAATTATGGGACATACATCTTGCAAACATATTATGAGCACCCTGAATATTTCAAAAACTCATACGAATTTAACCATCATGTTTGTCCTGGTTTCTATTTCAAAAATACAAATGGAGTCGGTACTATCGCTAAGATTAAATTAACGGATTTAAGTATCTATTATAGATACAAGACGCAAGTATATGACACTATTCAGCATCAGAAAAAAGATACGTTAACTACTCGCATCAACATATTCTATGGAACGAATGAAGTACGTCAGCTCACTCAAATCAATAATGACATGCAACAATTGAAGGAATTAAGTGAAGACAATACTTGCACATATCTCAAGACTCCGGCAGGGTTGTTTACTGAGATTACACTTCCTATAGAGGAAATTTTTGTTGGGCATGAATTTGACAGTTTAAATATCACTAAACTCACGTTGGAACGCTATAATAGTACAATTGAAGATAATGAGTTTGCTCCATTACCACCAAATGACATTCTATTAATTCAAAAAGATAATTTAAAAGATTTCTTTGAAAAATCGGCAATTGTAGATAGTGAGACATCATTTCTTGCCAAGTTTAATAGTACGAACAACATATACACATTTACAGATATTTCTAGACTGATCACATCTATGTATCAAGCAAAGAAAGCCGGAAAAGCCAATGAGGATTGGAACAAAGCTCTCATTATCCCGGTATCTGTATGGAATGACGTAAATGTTTCTCATCTTATGGACATGACTTCAACACGCCTAGTTGGTGGAAGTCAAAATCCTACGGTCCCTATTCAACTTCAAGTAACATATAGTTCTTTCAATAAATAATCTATTTAATTAAAAAAATGAAAAAGATAATTTCTTTGCTTTTGCTACTATCGTGTATTCATGTCTATGCTACTGAGATAGCAGTTCAAAGGGCTATGCGTAATGCACAAAATTTTATTGAAAAAAAATCGAGTAAAAATGTAAAAACTAGCAATCTGTTAGAACTAAAGTTAACTTATACGGCAACGGAAAACGGCAAGGCGTGTTTTTATGTATTCAACAATAATAATGGTGGCTTTGTTATCGCATCAGGTGATGATATCGCCACTGAAATACTAGCATATTCCGACCACGGGACATTCGACTATGCCACTATCAATCCGAATTTTAAATGGTGGCTTGAACAGTATCAAAAGCAGATTGCATTTGTTAGAGATAATGGTATTCAAACAACTGTAGTCCCTAAAACAGAGACAAGAGCTGATGTCCCCATTCTCATTACCACAAGATGGGATCAGGGAATACCATATAACAACGAGATATACAATCAGACAGAACATAGATATCTCACAGGTTGTGTTGCTACGACAATGAGTCAGGTCATGAATTATCACGAGTGGCCAGTAACCGGTATCGGTAGTAAGACATATACAGATGATGTAAGTAGTGGTAAAACGTTCACTACCGATTTTAGTGCTCACACTTATGATTGGGCAAATATGGCAAATACTTATTCCTCCACTAGTACACAAGCTCAAAAGGATGCTGTTGCACAGCTGATGTATGATGCCGGTGTTTCGGTTGAGATGCAATACGGCACATCCTCACAAGGTGGTAGTGGTGCTTATTCGGAGTATATATCATACGCGCTTGTCAATTACTTTGGTTATGACAAAGGTGCGAGAATATATTATCGTGACTATTGTACGGATGCCGAGTGGTCAGACCTTCTTTATACAGAGCTTTCGGCAGGACGTCCCGTCATGTATGGCGGTGTGGATGCCTATGGTGCAGGGGGGCACTCATTCATCTGCGATGGATATGAATCAAGCACAGACCAATATCATTTCAATTGGGGCTGGAGCGGAAGCGGTGATTGTTATTGCTCGCTGAGTGCAATCAAAGGTAGTGGCTATAACTGGCAATATTACCAAGATGCTGTTGTTGGCATCCAGAAGCCTATTGAAAGCTCAGTATGTGTACCATATATAGGAATAGAAGATCAAGGAAAACTCATCTTTACTACAACAGAGAAAGACGGATTGACTACATACAATGTAAATTTCGACAAATATTCTTATTATGGAATATGCAACTTAGCATGGATGCCGTTTGATATGGTGTTTACCATGAAATACACCAATCAGGAGACAGGCGAGGTATATTATGCAACATTTGCTGAGGGGACTACACCAGAAAAAGTATCTTTTCCAACAGTTTATGGAAACATAATTAACGGCAAATATTGTATACCTTCGCTGAAGGTAAAAGATGTTGTCGTTCCAAAATTGCCAAATGGAAAATATCATGTAACACTTGCTTGTAAGGAATATGCAGATCTCGACAAAACAGATGAGAGTCTTTGGAAGGAAGTACCTACTTACAAAGACTTCACTAACTATCAAGAGCTATATGTTGAGAGTACTATGGAAACGCCTGTAGCTACTAATGCTACCGACATCAACGATAATGGATTTACTGCAAATTGGAATAAAACATCAGATGCCACATCATATATATTGGAGTTGACAACACAAGAGAGCGGTAGTGGTACGACAGGAACACTTCTAAACGAGTCATTTATAGGTTTTGACGACACAACAAGTGATGGCACTGCTGACATTTCCGGAAAACTTGACACTTATATGCAACATAAAGGTTGGACGGGTTCTAAAGTTTTTGCATCAAAGAGTCGCGTTAAATTAGGTTCTAGTTCTGCAGGAGGCACTCTTACTACACCTACTCTAAATGCAGAAGGAAAGATTAATGTAATAATTGGTGAAAACAAATACAATACAGATAACACCAAAATTACTGTCACCATTGGAACTATAGAAAAAACCTTCTCAATTAATGGTACTGAGCATAATATTGAAGCCGAAGTAAGTGGAGATTTTAAAGTCCAGATTTCTACTTCTGGTAGCAAGCAACGCGCATATATAAATAAGGTGGTAATTGAAAATAAAGGTTGTATTATTTCTAGAGATACTATCCAAAATATTACTGACAACAAATACGTCTTTGACAAATTAAGCAAGAATTATGATTACTCTTATCGCATACAAGCCACCAATGAAGACGAAGTATCTAAATGGAGTAATAGTATTTTAGTAGAAATGGGTGGAGGTCCTGAGCCAGAGCCTACAGACACATGTGCAACACCTACAATAAGCTACGACAAGGGTGTCCTTTCATTCGCGTGCGAAACAGAAGGAGCCGAATGTTATTATACACTTGTTGCTTCTGATACAAAGGCTACCACAACTGCTGTCATTGATGGAAATGTCATTTTGGATGCTACATATCTCATTACTTTCTATGCGAAAGCAAAAGGTTATGTTCCATCGAAGACTGCGAATGCACTTCTTTGTTGGCTAGATGAAAAGCCACAACCTATTGATCCTACTGAGATTATCACGGCAAAATCCACACCGGTCATTATCACAAATAATGGTGGCACTATCACTATCACAGGCCTTGCAGAATACACATCGGCTATGGCTTATTTGGTTGACGGAAAGATGTTGGCGGTCACCAAGGTAAAAGACGGAAGCGCAATATTGCACACCAACTTAAAGTCGGGTGACATCGTTGTCTTGCGCATAGGCAAAAAGAGCATTAAGATGCAGTTGCAATAAGCCTTTCAATATGTACTTTGCTAATACACATCATACGGCTTGTTTATATTATGAAGGCTAGCCGTATGATGTTTTTTTGTTTTTTCCTAAACCGATACTAGCAATTTAGAAAAGATTGATGTCCTTAGATGTTCAACGCTTTTCGCTACAACCATAGCGAGCATAATAAGTCCTTTCTCTCCTACTCCTACTTTATCTCAATCTGTCAACAGAACGGATGAGCTTTTCGTCTTTGTTTATTCCCACATAAGCCAATATATGCAATACTATCAGGCATAAAGGAATAACAGCAAGCCAACAAAGATGCCATTGGCCATAATACCACTCACTGCTCCACATTATATATAAAATAATGGAAAACAAAACTACAAGGCGACATAGCCTCATCTGTGTCTTTCGCTTTTTAAACATAAACAATGCTAGAAACGAGATAATAACCAAAAGAATACTACTAGCAAAAACTATTATGCCTGTAAGCAATTCAAAAGAATAACTATATTGACACAACAATAATACTTCTAGTACAATTCCGAGTACAATCCAAATGCTCTGTATGCGCTGAATCATTCTTCAGGATCTTTTGCAGGGTCACGGAAATATACATTACCCTCAACAAACTCTTCAGTAGCAAGAAGAGAAGCCTTCGGTATTTTTTCAAAATAGCGTGATATCTCTATCTGCTCGCGATTTTCAAAAACCTCATCAAGAGCATCATTGTATGATGCAAACTCTTGCAACTTCTGTGCAAGTTCCTGTTTGAGTTCAACTGATATTTGATTTGCGCGTTTTGAAATTACAGCCACACTCTCATAGATATTGCCAGTCTCCTTTGCCAAATCCATAATATCACGTGTTACTGTGTTTGCCGGTGCTTTTGATTTTTTGTAATCCATTTTATCTTGTATTTAGTTCAATTCTTGTAGGATGGATATAATTTTGAGATACTACAAGTTACATCCATCCTCTAATTCTTAGTCCTTGATGTATTTTTTACACTTGTCTATATATTTTTGTGCTAACTCCAAATGCTTTGAATCCGGAAACTCATTGATAAAACCAAAACATTCATCTTCTGCATCGCGGAAGCGGTCCATCTTCTTTTCCTCCACGCTCTGCTGCGCTAATTCAAACTTGCTTTTCATGATAAGCAGAGCAAAATCTTCACGCAAAGATGTAAACGGATAGTCTTTCAGCGCATTTTGAGCCGTCACAATGCAAGATTCATAATTATTTCCCCCATTGGTGCAATTGCCGAAATATCCACCAAGATTATAATACATCTCTGCATTGAGATATTCTTTTTGGATGAGCTTGTCTTGAAGAGCAAACATTTCACTTTGCGAAATATCTTTATATTTTGCATCCGGATAGACATCCAAATATTCTTGGTAGGCACTTATTGCCTTAACTGTTTCTGTTTGGTCAAGACGTGGCTCAGGAGTACTCATATAAAGAGAATGTGCATAATAATATCTTGCAAGCTCCGCATATACACCCTTTCCGTATGATGTGAAATATTTATGGAAATACTCTGCTGCGATAATATAGTCTCCCAAAGAATATTCCGCCATCGCCAACATATAGAGATTTTCTTGTCCTCTCTCCGAGCCTTTATTGAACGTCACAGTTTGGTCTAACAGATATGAGGCCTTTTGGAATTTACCCATAGCATAATATTGCTTTGCTGCTTCATACTTAATATCATTATCCGACGTCTTAATCAACTGATTGTAGGTATTCCTACACCCACAAAGCAATATAGAAACTGAAAACAAAATGAAAAGGCTTTTCTTCATACGCTCAATTTGGTTTGCAAAGATAATATAAATTTATAATTTATAACTTATGATTTTTGATTTAAAATCATCGTTTTATATTTTTTTCAACATTTGCAACTTCTCTTTACTACTTTTCGGCAACTTCTTCCCATTACGTCTTCCCCATCGACCTTACTTTCGAAAAACATTTTTGTTTCAGCCGATGCTTGTCAAACGCTCACAGAGCTCATACGATCTCATATCATACACTTGTACATTCTAATATCATACATTTGTATGATTTCATATCGTACGGGTACTTTCTGCGAAGATAATTCATCTGTAGGGATCTTGATGATGAACGAAGGAGAAACAAAAAGTAATTATAAGATGGGAAGAAACTGATAAAGAATTAGTATCTTTGCGAGTTCATGGCAGATTATATTCTTCATTCCGACTACGCACCAACTGGCGATCAACCAAAGGCTATCAGCGAACTTACGGAAGGTGTATTGCGAGGCGACCGCTCTCAAGTGTTGCTTGGAGTGACAGGATCGGGAAAAACCTTTACCGTGGCTAATGTCATTAAGAATGTGGGACGGCCAACACTTGTCATCTCACACAATAAAACCCTTGCAGCACAACTGTATGATGAATTGCGAACATTTTTTCCGGAAAATGCGGTTGAATATTATGTCTCTTATTACGACTATTATCAACCCGAAGCATATCTGCCACAAACTGACACTTACATAGAAAAAGACCTTGCAATAAACGAAGAACTCGACCGTTTACGACTTTCGGCAACATCTGCACTCTTGTCGGGGAGAAATGATGTGATCGTTGTCAGTAGTGTCTCGTGCATCTACGGCATGGGCAATCCTGCTGCTTTTTATGAGAATGTCATTAGTCTAATTGTTGGACAGAAAATTGAACGCAACGAACTTTTGCGACAGTTCGTTTCAGCTCTTTATGTGCGCAACGATGTTGATTTGCATCGTGGTTGTTTTCGTGTAAAAGGCGATACTGTAGATATTGCTCTAGCCTACTCCGATGAAGTATTGCGAATCTGCTTTTGGGATGATGAGATAGAGTCATTATCGGTAATGAAGAGAACTCTAGATGGAATGATTCTATTGTCTGACGAGAAAAAGATTACCGCATACAAAATATATCCTGCAAATCTTTTTATGACTACAAAAGAGCAACAAGAAAATGCTCTCCGCCACATACAAGATGATCTTTTACTGCAAGTAGAACATTTCCGAGAAATAGGCAAACCACTCGAAGCCCAACGTATAAAAGAGCGCGTAGAGTATGATCTAGAGATGATAAAGGAACTCGGACATTGCTCGGGAATCGAAAACTATTCGCGGTATTTTGATGGTCGCAAACCAGGAACACGACCTTATTGTCTGCTCGACTTTTTCCCACAAGACTATCTCATGATAATTGACGAAAGCCATGTGAGTATTCCACAAATTCATGCCATGTATGGTGGCGACCACGCAAGAAAGACGGCTCTTGTTGATTATGGATTCCGTCTGCCTGCAGCTTTTGATAACAGACCGCTGAAATTTGAAGAGTTTCAAGAACTTACCAACCAAGTGATTTACGTCTCGGCAACACCTGCTGACTTCGAACTTAGCGAAAGTGAAGGTATAGTTGTAGAACAAGTGATTCGCCCAACAGGCCTCCTTGACCCGAACATCATAGTGCGACCTACAGCAAATCAAATTGATGACCTCATGGAAGAGATTCGCATACGCGAGGAAAAGAAAGAGCGAGTATTGGTCACAACACTCACTAAGCGTATGGCAGAAGAAATGACAGAATATCTACTCGAAAATGGTGTCACAGCAAATTATATTCATAGCGAGGTGAAGACACTTGATCGCATAAAAATCATGAACGACTTGCGATTAGGACAATTTCAAGTACTTGTGGGAGTGAATCTCTTGCGTGAAGGACTAGACTTGCCAGAAGTGTCATTAGTTGCTATTTTAGATGCAGACAAAGAAGGCTTTTTGCGATCGGAACGCTCGCTGACACAGACAGCCGGACGTGCAGCACGCAACATCAACGGGACAGTAATCATGTATGCAGACATCATCACCGAAAGCATGCAACGCACTATCGACGAGACGAATCGTCGCAGAGAAAAACAACTTCACTACAACGAAGACCATCACATCACACCACAACAAATCAGAAAGGCTATACAGAAGAGCAACCTCACGCACGTAGAAGAGCCTAAGGTCATAAAGAAGACTAGTAGTATGAAGACCTTTGAAGAAAAAACAGAGCATATGTCAAAGGCTGAACTTGAGAAAAATATCCGCAAAGTAACAAAAGAAATGAAAGATGCAGCAAAACGTCTTGACTTTCTCGAGGCCGCACAAAAACGCGACGAATTATTACATTTACAAAATCTTCTAGAAAAAGCATAATTGCTTAACGAAAAAGAAAAAAAAATTATCTTAAAGTGTAATATTTTTTTTAGAATCATGCAAAAAAATATTTTTTAATTATTTTTGTAACCGCAATGAAACAATAAAACTTACATACAAAGAAATGAAGAAACTGCTTGCCTTGGTTGCCACAGTTTTGGTGGTTGTCGTTTTTCAATCGTGCGAAGAAAAAAACGGAAAAAGTTATCATATTGAAGGTACAACCGATGAAAGCGATACAGCAAGCATGGTCTTCATAAAAAAGTATAAAGATACTACTGTTATCGCCACTGCGATAGTAAAAAATCACAAATTCATCTTGGATGGAACCTTAGAAGAGCCCACGATGGTCATCGTTGGCTCAAATGAAAATTCATGGATGCTTATCGTTGAAGAAGAGAATTATGTGCTTTCGCCTGACGAAGATTTTGCGCAAGGCGGAACATTAAACACCGAATTGGCAAAATTCTATGCTACGATAGATTCTCTCGACACAATAGAAGACGCATCGGCACAGCAAGATGGTTATCGAAAAATAATCGACATTTATTGGAAACGTCATAAGAACGATGTGCTAGGAGCATACATTACACTTATTTCCACTTATTCGCTCGGCATTGAGTACACAGACACACTTTTGCATACTGCAGGAGAAAAAATTCAAAACAACAATATCCTGCAAATGGTAAAGCGAAATATTGAAAATGCGAAACGGAGCAATAAAGGTATGATGTTTACAGACATCACACTTAATACAATTGATGGGAAATCAACAAAACTCTCCAAGTATGTCGGAAAAGGCAAATATGTAGTAATGGATTGCTGGGCGAGTTGGTGTCCTCCTTGCAGGCGACTCATTCCTGAACTTAAAAAGCTTCATTCCGAATACAAGAACAAGGGTTTAGAAATTATCGGTGTCGCAACACGCGACAAGATAGATGATACAAAGAAAGCCATAGAAGAACTACAAGTACCTTGGGTAGTATTAAGTGATGATAATCTCAAAATAAACATTCGCGACGTTTATGGATTTGAAGGAATACCATTTATGATTATATTTGGCCCAGATGGGAAAATCGTCGCACGCAACCCCAACGAAAAAGATATACCGAACATTATAAGAACTAAATAGTAATAAAAAGCCAAGACCACAAGTCAGCGGCTTACCAAATGGCAAACCTACTGATTTAACAAAAGTGAAAAACGACATTATTACAATTGAGCACATCAGCAAGTCTTTTGATGGAAAGAAAGTGCTTGACGATGTTAGTATCAGCATCAAAAAGGGCGAGTTCGTCACTATTCTCGGTCCATCGGGTTGTGGTAAGACTACGATGCTGAGACTTATTGCTGGTTTTTTGACTCCTGACGAAGGACAGATTCTTATGAACGGAGAAGATATCTCCGCAGTACCTCCTTACAAGAGAGAATTGAACACCGTGTTCCAGCGTTATGCGCTGTTTCCACATCTTGACGTTTATGAAAACATTGCATTTGGATTAAAACTAAAAGACATCAATCGTAATGATATTGATAAACGTGTAAGAAAAGTGCTAAAAATGGTATCAATGACCGACTACGAAGACCGTGATGTAAACTCACTCTCTGGCGGTCAGCAACAACGTGTAGCCATTGCTCGTGCATTGGTAAATCAACCACAAGTATTACTTTTAGATGAGCCACTTGCCGCCCTAGACCTCAAAATGCGCAAAGATATGCAGATTGAACTCAAGGAAATGCATAAAAAACTAGGCATCACATTTATCTACGTCACTCACGATCAGGAAGAAGCCTTGACACTCTCGGATACGATTGTCGTGATGAATGAAGGTAAAATTCAGCAGATTGGCCGTCCAAAAGACATCTACGATGAGCCTTGCAACGAATTTGTGGCAGACTTTATCGGTGAAAGCAACTTGCTAGATGCAACGATGATATGCGATAAACGGGTAAGTTTCATCGGCAAGGAATTTGACTGCGTTGATGAAGGTTTTGGCGAGAACCAATCTGTTGATGTCGTCATACGCCCAGAAGACATATATATCACCCCAAAACTTGAGATGGCCCAGTTCCTAGGTACCGTAACATCTTGCACATTCAAGGGTGTACACTACGAAATGCTTGTCAATACAGATGAAGGATATGAAATGATGATTCAAGATTATAATGCATTTGATGTCGGCACCCGTATTGGAATGTTCATTAGACCTTTCGATATTCAGGTAATGAAGAAAGAGCGAATATGTAATATCTTTGATGGTGTCATCAGTGGTGCAGACACTGTGGACTTTGCTGGCGGTACTTTCAAGTTCAAAAAAACCACAAACTCCCTAGCAGAGCAGACTAGTGTAAAAGTTGAAATTGATTTCAAAAATATAGAACTGACTGATAATAAAGAAGACGGTATCATTTATGGCAATATCAAAAACATCTATTATAAAGGAGATCACTACTACATTGAAGTCGTAACCGCCGAAGATGCTCATTTCTATATAAGCACTAACGATATTTGGGATAAAAATGATAGTGTCGGTATTGCCATCAAGCCAGATGACATTCGTATCATAAGTGACAATAATTAATTCATATTAAACAAGAAGAAAGTGAACAAACGTTCTACATGGGCATTGCCCTACCTCATCTTCCTGCTGCTTTTCGTGGCATTGCCACTAATACTTATTGCCATTTACGCTTTTCAAGATGATTTCGGCAACATAACATTGCAGCAATTCGTTAAGTTCTCTCAAGAGAGCGAAACGATAAATACACTTACCTACTCTATTGAAATAGCTATCATCACGACATTATTGTGCCTGATAATTGGATATCCTGCGGCATACATATTGAGTAATACTAAGCTAAATCGTAGTAAAGTTACAGTTATGCTTTTTATCTTGCCTATGTGGGTAAATATGCTTGTGCGTACATTGGCAACGGTAGCATTATTTGACTTCTTGAACGCACCATTAGGCGAAGGAGCCTTAATATTCGGAATGGTATATAATTTTCTGCCATTCATGATTTACCCCATCTATAATAGCCTACAAAAACTTGATCATTCCTATGCTGAAGCAGCAGAAGACCTTGGAGCAACACCGATGCAAGTTTTCCGTAAGGTTACCATTCCTCTCTCTATGCCTGGAATCACTAGTGGAATAATGATGGTATTTATGCCGACAATATCCACATTTGCTATTGCAGAACTATTGACAATGAACAAAGTAAAACTCTTCGGTACTACCATTCAGGAGAACATCTACAATGGTATGTGGAATTATGGTGCATGCCTTGCGCTGATAATGCTTATAATAATAGGTGTAACAATGCTCTATTCCGACAGTAATTCCGCAGAAGAAGGAGAGAAAGGAGGTCTGATATGAAAAAGATTATCGCAAAGGCTTATTTGTGGATATTGCTCATAGCTCTCTATGCACCTATACTCATTATTGCAATCTTCTCCTTTACAGAGGCAAAGGTATTGGGTAATTGGACTGGCTTCAGCACTAAATTGTACACAAATCTATTCACTGGCGGAGTGAACAATATGCTGATCTCTGCTATTGAGAACACTATCATCATTGCCGTTATTGCAGCCACCATTTCCATGTTCCTAGGAACCATAGCCGCAATCGGAATACATAACCTTCATGGACGTCGCAAGATGGCAATAAACTTTCTCAATGACATTCCGATGATGAATCCTGATATAATTACAGGAATATCATTGTTCATATTGTTTGTAGCTTTAGGTATTACGCAAGGATATGTTACTGTGATTTTAGCACACATTTCATTCTGTACTCCATACGTAGTATTGAGTGTTATGCCTAGGCTAAAGCAAATGAACCCGAATATTTATGAAGCAGCACTTGACCTTGGTGCAACTCCAATACAGGCCTTAAGGAAAATTCTCTTTCCACAACTCAAATCGGGAATGATATCAGGATGGATACTTGCTTTCACACTTAGTATTGACGATTTCGCCGTAACGCTCTTTACCAAAGGGAATCAAGGTCTTGAAACTCTATCCACATACATATATGCAGATGCACGTAAAGGCGGTCTCACAGCGGAACTCCGTCCTTTGATGACTATTATCATCATTGCCGTATTGCTTTTACTTGTCATCATCAATCTAAAACATATGAAAAATGAAAAATAGACTATCATATATCGTCATAGCTATATTATCAATCGTGCTTTTGGCATCATGTACGGATGAAAAACGGATGCATACGCTTAAAATCTACAATTGGGCTGACTATATCGGTGAGGGTGTTTTAGAAGATTTTCAGAAATGGTATAAGCAGGAAACCGGTGAAGATATTGAAATCGTCTATCAGTTGTTTGACATTAATGAAGTGATGCTCTCAAAGATTGAAAAAGGTCACGAAGATTGGGATTTGGCATGTCCATCTGAATATATTATCGAACGTATGCTACGCAATGACCTTATACTTCCTATAGACAAAAATTTTGGCAAGACACCTAATTATATTCGAAAAAACATCTCGCCTTACATCATCCAGTGTTTCTCTAAAATTGACGGAAGCGGGAAGGATGCTAATGACTATGCCGTCGGCTATATGTGGGGTACTACAGGCTTTCTCTTTAATAAAAAATATGTTACAAAAGAGGAAGTATCTTCGTGGGGAGCATTGAAGAATCCTAAATTCAAAGGTAAACTTTTTATCAAAGATGCTTTTCGCGATGTATATTCCTGCTTGCTCACCTATATTTACAAGGATGAATTGGCAAACAAAAAAGTGACACGCGGTGATCTTATGTATGATGCTACAGATGAGTCGTTAGAAAAAGTAGAAAACTATTTGAAAAGCATCAGCGACAACATCTCCGGATGGGAAGCTGATTTCGGTAAGGAACAGATGACAAAGGAAAAGGCCATTGTCAATCTCTCTTGGAGTGGTGATGCAGCATGGGCAATTGAAGAAGCAGCTGGTGTCGGAGTGGATCTTGACTATGTTGTTCCAAAAGAAGGTGGTAATGTATGGTTTGACGGATGGGTAATACCCAAATATGCCAAGAACATAAAGGCTGCACGTTACTTCATCAATTTCATGTGCCGTCCAGACATTGCCATACGCAATATGGATGCCATAGGATATGTAAGTGTTGTCGGAACACATGAAATATTAGAGGCCATGGAAGACAAGGAAAAATATCAGCCTCTTGATGCAAGTTTCTTCTTTGGCAAAGGACATGATAGTGTCTGCATAAATCCTGTTCAATATTTCGGCAAGGATGTCATTGATCGTTGTGCAATGATGCACGATTCTGGAGAACGGACGGGAAAGCTTTTGGAAATGTGGTCACGTGTAAAAGGTGACAATGCAAATCCTTTAACTGCCATCATCATCCTTGTATGTGTCATATCACTTGCTACGTATGGCATTATTAAACGCCGTAGAAAACACCACCACAGACATCATTCTCAATAACACCATTTGCTGTTTCATAAAAAATTGGCAGTCTGCTATTGCAAACTACCAATTTTTTTATTCTATATTCCTTGTTAAGGTGTGTTCTATAAATTATATCGAGATGATTTTAGGTGTGTTTCCCGAGTAGATTTTTGCCTCTTCCGAGTCGTGAACCGATGGAGCAGTGAGAGTAGAGTGATGCTTGCATCAACTTTGCCGAGTCGTGACATATTAAGACGAAGTCAAAATATTTAAAAGGCTTCTTTCAGTCGTAAAAAAATGGAATAGTTATCAGTTACTTATTTTTTTTACTCACGTAGTGAGCCATTTTTTGCCGAAGGCTATTTTGCATTTGTGTTTTTATCTTTCTTACCAAAGGTAAGGATGGAGGGATGAAACAAAGCCGAGAAAAGCTTGTTTTTACTAGGCTTTGATTTCAGCACTACATCAAAGATGCAATCTGATAAAAACAAAAATATTTTGCTCTAATTCTATTCTATTGTAATTTTTTGTGCAAAAGGGACAGCCTTTGCAGGCTGCCCCAATCGTGTGGATTCTATAAATTAGTGTTTATATAATTTTAGAATTTATAGATTACACCTTAGGTGTGTTCTATAAATTATTTATCTTCTGCTTCTAACTCAGCTTCGTGAGCCTTGATGAGTTCAGACTGAACATCATTTGGAACAAGCTCATAGGAAGCAAACTTTGAAGAGAAACTAGCACGCCCACCTGTAAGACTGCTCAACGTGATGCTGTAGCTTTGCATTTCCTTCAAAGGAACCTTTGCAAGCAACTTCTGATATCCACCTTCTGAATCCATGCCCATGATAATAGCACGGCGTCCTTGAAGATCGCTCATCACATCACCCATATAGTCTGCAGGAACAAGTACCTCTACATCATAAATAGGCTCAAGAATCTTTGGACCTGCTTCTTTGAATGCTGCAGAGAATGCATTACGGCCTGCAAGCATAAATGAAAGTTCATTAGAATCAACAGGATGCATCTTACCATCATATACTACTACGCGTACATCACGAGCATAACTACCTGTTAATGGTCCGCGATTCATACAGTCCATAATACCTTTTTGAATAGCAGGCATAAAGCGTGTATCAATAGCACCGCCTACAACAGAGTTGATAAACACAAGTTTTCCGCCCCAATCCAATGGGAATTCTTCCTTACCCTTAATATTGACTTTAAACTCTTGTCCACCAAACTTGTAAACAACAGGATCTTCCATACCTTCTGTATAAGGCTCAACGATGAGGTGAACTTCACCAAACTGTCCTGCACCGCCTGATTGTTTCTTATGACGATAGTCAGCACGAGCCTGCTTTGTAATTGTCTCACGATAAGGGATACGAGGCTCGTCATACTCAGTTACAATCTTATCAAGATTTTCAAGACGCCATTTCAATGTACGAAGATGGAACTCACCTTGTCCGCTGACAATAGTCTGACGCAATTCCTTGCTCTGTTCGACAATCCAAGTTGGATCTTCTTGATGCATACGGAAGATGGCTGCCATCATCTTTTCTGTTTCGCTCTCATTAACTGCTCTAATAGCGCGAGAATATTTTGAATTAGGATATTCGATAAAATTGAAACGTACATCCTTGCCTGGCTCACAGAGAGTATTACCCGTCTTGACATCTTTCAACTTAACAGTACATCCTAGGTCTCCGGCTTCAAGTTGAGGCACACTTGTACGATTGGAGCCTGCACAGATGAACACTTGACCGAAACGTTCCTTACTGCCACGATCTGCATTTACAAGATCGGAGTTCTCATGCAAAGTACCACTCATTACTTTAAAGTAAGATACTTCACCGATATGTGGCTCCATAGAAGTCTTGAAGAAGAATATTGACAATGGACCTGCAGAATCAGCAGCGATTTCATTACCCTTTACATCTTTTACTTTTGGCATTTCTGCCGGAGCAGGAACAACATCACCCAAGAATTCCATCATGCGGCGTACACCCATATCACGAGAAGCACAAACGCAGAACAACGGATAAATACCGCGCACTACCAAACCCTTGGCAATACCATCACGGATCTCATCGTTAGAAAGAGTTTCTGTTTCAAAAAATTTATCCATCAATGACTCATCATTTTCAGCAGCGGCTTCTATCAATGCTGCGCGCATCTCCTCGGCTTTATCCATGAGATCTGCAGGAATATCTTCTTCTGTAGGGACACCGCCTTCTGCCTTCCATGTGAGCTTTTTCATCTTGATGAGATCAACAACGGCATTAAAGTCACCGCCTGGGTTGACAGGGAACTGCACCGGTATTACACGGGGACCAAATGCCTCGCGAACATTTGCCATCATCACATCAAAATCAAAATCCTTATCCATGTGATTTACACAAAAGATAAGTGGGTTTTTACATTTTTCTGATGTACGGAAAGCATTGAATGTTCCAACTTCTGGGCCATACTGTGCATTTATAAGCATTACTGCAACGTCTGTAACACCCATAGCAGTAATACTGCCACCAACGAAGTCATCACTACCTGGACAATCAATAAAATTGAGTTTTTTGTTATTGTATTCAACACTAACCATTGTTGGGAATACGGAATATCCATATTCTTGCTCAACTGGGAAATAGTCACTCACCGTATTTTTTGCCTCCACTGTACCACGGCGTTTGATTACGCCTGCTTCAAACAAAAGAGCTTCTGTGAGAGTTGTCTTGCCGGAACCTTTTGCTCCCAAAAGAGCAATGTTCCTGATTTCACTTGTTTTGTAAGTTTTCATTAGGGAAATTTTGTTTATTAGTTTATATTTTTTCGTATATTGTCAAAAAGCGTCCAAAGATACAACAATTTTCAAAAAAAACAAAAAGTACCTATATGTAATTAATAATTAACAGGTCTTTCTTTTTTTTCTTTTTTAGGGGTTTCTTTTTAGGTTGGTTATATAAATTGTTTTGAATTTCATCTTCTTCCTTGACTCTGTCTTCCTCTGTGACTTCGTCTTCCTCTGTCGCGACTCGGCATAGATTAAGCGAGCTTATCTCTGCTCTCGCTGCTCCATCGGTTCGCACCTCGGCAAAGCGAAAGCAAGCTTTCTCACTACGTGAGTAAAAAAAAATAAACGTGTGTTTTGGTTTAGTTGTCTGTATTATGTGGCTGAATACTATTCCTTTTTTTACGACTGAAAGGAGCCATTTTTTGCCGAAGGCTGTTTTGTATGTTGTTTTTATCTTACTTACCAAAGGTAAGGATGGAGGGATGAAAGCAAA
>JAZLJQ010000060.1:0-3052 GCA_045617965.1 Prevotella sp. | reverse complement strand
GACCATCCACCGAATTCGGACTTGAATGCCTGAGATGCGGACGACGCATCCACCCAGGATGGGTAATGACCGACGAACCAGGCATCTACTTCATACCTATGCTCATCGACAAGTGGAAGGCAGAAGGCAAGTACCTCGACTTCCTCAACTACGACCGGATAGAACAGTTCCGCAACTTCGGCGGCATCCGCATCGAAGACGACATACTCATCACCGACAATGGTTGCCGCGTACTCGGCAAGGAAACCATCCCATACCACATCGACGACGTAGAAGACTTCATCAGTTAAGGCAGTCAGCCCTTTGCGTTTGCGTAGACGAAGCCTTTTGCGTTAGCGTTTTCGTTTGCGTTTTCGTAGATGCAACGCATCGTTTCAGCACAACAAATCGCCACTCAAGGGAATATTCCAATGAGTGGCGATTTTTGTGAGTCTACAAGTTTTTTTAGAGTCAACAAGTCAACGAGTCTACGAGCCTTTGCGTTTGCGTTATCGTTTGCGTAGGCGTAGCCTTTTGCGTTTGCGTTTAACCGTTGCGCGGATTTTGAAGTTCACTCTTCACCAAATGTGGCTGAGAGCACTTATTCATCGGCGTTTCAATGTAGTGAAGAGTTAGTTGTTGCTCTTCACTACTCTTCATTGACTCTTCACCATACTGAGGACCATTATTCATGGGCATTTTAGGCATGTTTAGTGAAGAGTGAAGAGAATTTTATATGGTTTTCTCAGTTCTCTATAGAGCAGTTTTATTTGCAAAATTACTATTTTATTGAAACTATAACACGGCGATACTCACTCTTATCAGAGTAGTTGAAATCTTTATAACGAGACTTTCCATACCATTTTGTTTCGATTTTATTAGTAGGAACTCCAGCAGAAACAAGAATGTCTTTAACGGCTTCTGCACGGAGTTTTGATAAGTTTGTATTTAACTCATCTTCTCCGAGGTCGCATGTATAACCTTCAACACAAATTGTAGCTTTTTTGTTTGTTTGCAAATAGGCAGCAGCAAGTTCCTTTACAATGACCTCACCATCATTAATGAAATAGTTGGTATTCATCCTAAACAAAGCGCTAACCGACGGTATGACAATCTTATTATTTTTACTTTTCTGGGCATTATCAATATTATTACTTAATACACTTTTGAACTCTGCCAGATTTGAAATAGGCGCCTGGGTTGTTACTGGGGATGAAGCAGCTGTGGCAGTTGCCATGTCAAAAGACACGTTTGCAGAATCAACTACTATATTCATTGAATCATTGATTTCGCCAACTCCATCAAAACCACTTCCTGTAAGACCTGCAGGAGACGTAAAATATATGCCGCCAGCTATAGCAGCAACAATAACACCCGCAGCTGATCCTGCATATATTTTGTTACGTTTCTTCTGTGCCTTAACACAATTATTGCATACAACTCCTTTAGTAGTTTGTTGCGCATCAGAGGCATTAACATGTTGATGACACTTTGTACATTCAACAGTACCATTAGTTTTCTTGTTTTCTTCCATTTTTGTTATAATTTAAAACCATGATTTAGACTTAACCTTGCACTCTTCAAATTTTAATCCAGTAAGATTATTGGATTCCACCATGTTCTTGAACAATTCAGTACAGAAATAAGTTGATGGTATTTCTTCTAATCTAAACAAAGGACTATACTCACTAGGTAACAAAACAGGATTACTTATCTCCATAATATCTCCATTGGAAAATCGTGTTATCTTAGACTTTTTGAGATTGAGTCTGTCTTGATATACTGGAATATTTGACTGGATATTAAACTCCTTACTTCCAATTAATATAGGATGTAATACTATGTTTGGACATAACTTTGTTATAAAATGAGAATTTTTCTTTGCGCACCCTAATAATTCTGAGATTATAATCACGAAATCAGGAGTTACATTAGATTCATCTGTTAACCAATCATACCTAAAATCCATTAGAGTCTCTAGATTATCAATGGATAACTCCAGAGAATCTGCTCCATTCCTACTTTCTACAATATCAGCAAAAGCGTAATTGTAATCAAAACTTATCTTGTATATATTCATAATTTTACTCAAATTTATTGTGCCAAGTGATTCACTGCTATAATAATATTTTGTGATGCATCAGAAACGACACCAATATTTTTTGTAAAAATACTCCAAGGAGTATGAACTGTATGTGCTCCAGAACCTATTGCAAGTTTACCTTTATATAGTTGTTCTTTGAGATTATCAACCGTTTCGGCCAAAACTTTCTGCATCATCTCTGGGTTCTTGGCATATTTATTTTTATATTTATTATATGTATCAATCAAGGCTTTAGAAACCTTTGCCTCGTAACTCCTTTCGCCTTTGTAAGAATTTGATACATGATTAGTTCCTTTTGCTAAGGCCTTGTATCCAAGTTTGTCATGTGAACGGCCTAACCATATGCCATTACATGGATGATCTACACTATCAAAAAATCTATTCCATATTTCTTTTGCTTTTCTTCCATTTTCCGTTTGGGGGTTTGATGGAATTACATGATGAGCCTCGATTTGAGTCCTGGGGAGTTTATTATAACTACTAATTCTTTTATTTAGTTTTTCAAATTTACCAGTACCACAAAGAGATAAATTATGTCTTAGATTTTTAGGATCTCCATTTAGTGACATCTTCAGTTTTGACTTTATTTCTGGATTAGTTTTTACCTTTTGTAGGAAAGATGCATATTTTACCATTTGATGTTTCTCCCTGACAAGAAGTGAACCTACAGCTCTTCCTATTCTTGTCCTAAAGAACGCTTTTTCAACCTTAAGATATCCTTTTGTCTCGCTAATAGATATCTTTATAGATTTACCAAATACCTTTCCTTTTGTAAACAAGATGGCACTTTTCTTGATTATAAGCTTTCCCGCGTTTTTTAGAGCATTTGCCGCAGCACTACTTCTTGCAACATTCTTAACCATCTTTCCTAATGGTTTTGCTGCCTTTGCTAAAACTTTTGGTACGACAATGAAGGCAACGTTCATTCCTACCTCTGTAGCCAAAGCCTTTGTAGCCTCTGTATTGTCT
>JAZLJQ010000059.1:0-19101 GCA_045617965.1 Prevotella sp. | reverse complement strand
TAACCGTTGTTTTGTGGTTGTGTAAATTGTCGTTCTTGTGTAGTCGAACTCTCACGATTTTGTTTATATAATAAGGTGTCTTTACCGCGTGCGTTATAGGTGCCGAACGCGATGGTTTGCGATGGCCTTCGCGAGCGTTTGCGATGGCCGTAAGGATGGTTTGCGAAGAGCATCGCGAGCGGTCGATTTTTTACAAATACAAATAGCTAATAAAATTGGAGCAAAGTTTTGTCATTTTTTTGTTTTTTAAAAAAAATAGCATACCTTTGCAACGATTCAGAGGAAATGGAGAGGCTCACACAAACAGAGCTTCTCTTTTTTCTTATAAAAAATAACACAACATGATAGACAAAAAACTACTTTCACAAATCGTCAACAACTGGCTACACAATACCGAATACTTCCTCGTCGACATAACCATAGACAACAACTCACGAATAATAGTCGAAATAGATCATAAAAACGGAGTATGGATAGAAGACTGCGCGAAACTAAGCAATTTTATACAACAACACCTAAAACGACATGAACAAGACTACGAACTTGAAGTAGGCAGCGCAGGACTAGGACAACCATTCAAAGTACATAGACAATACGAAAACCACATCGGAAAAAATGTCGAAGTATTGACACAAGACGGAAAGAAATTTCGAGGAATACTCAAAGACGTCAACACAACAACTTTTACACTTACAATAAAAGAAAAACAAAAAGAACAAGGAAAGAAAAAAGCAAAAATCGTCAATATCGACAAAGTATTTAACATGGACAACATCAAATACACAAAATACTGCTTTAAAGTAAATTGAAAACAAACATGAATAAATTTTAAAACAATATACATAAATGGCAACAAAAAACACAGAAGGCCCAAGCATGATAGAGACCTTTGCTGAATTCAAAGAAACAAAAAACATTGACCGAATAACACTAGTCAGCGTCTTGGAAGACAGCTTCCGAAACGTACTGTCAAAGATGTTCGGTAGCGACGAGAACTTTGACGTCATCGTAAACCCAGAAAAAGGCGATTTTGAAATACATCGAAATCGAATCGTAGTAGAAGACGGCAACGTCACAGATGAAAACAAAGAAATTACACTCTCGGCAGCACGAAAGATAGAAGATGATTACGAGGTGGGCGAAGAGGTGAGCGAGCCAGTAAACTTCTCACAGTTTGGCAGACGTGCCATACTCACCCTCAGACAAACACTAGCATCAAAAATACTCGAACTCGAACACGATAACCTTTATAACAAATATAAAGAACGTGTCGGCGAAGTGGTTAGCGGTGAAGTATATCAAGTATGGAAGCGAGAAGTACTATTGGTAGATGACGAAAACAACGAACTCATCTTGCCAAAAAGCGAACAAATACCCTGCGATAACTATCGAAAAGGAGAAAACGTGCGTTGCGTGGTCCACTCGGTCACCAACACCAATGGCAATCCAAAAATCATCGTCTCACGCACCTCACCCGTATTCCTCGAAAGACTGCTTGAACAGGAAGTGCCAGAGATAAACGACGGACTAATCACCATAAAAAAAGTTGCACGCATACCGGGAGAGCGCGCAAAAGTGGCTGTGGAAAGTTATGACGACCGCATAGACCCCGTCGGAGCTTGCGTAGGAGTAAGAGGATCGCGCGTGCATGGCATCGTTAGAGAAATGGGCAACGAAAATATAGATGTCATCAATTATACCGCCAACACAAAACTTTTCATACAAAGAGCTTTGAGCCCTGCCAAAGTTACATCAATAACACTCGATGAGGAAAACCACAAGGCAGAAGTGTCACTCAAGCCCGAAGAGGTCTCCTTAGCCATCGGTCGTGGTGGACAAAACATAAAACTGGCAAGTATGCTCACAGAATACACAATTGATGTATATCGCGAAATCAATAACGAAGAAGAGGAAGAAGATATCTATATCGACGAATTTGCCGACGAAATTGAACTTTGGATAATAGAACAAGTAAAAGCTCTTGGATTGATAACCGCTAAGCAAGTGCTGAACGCACCAAGAAAACTACTTGTTGAACGTGCCGACCTAGAAGAGGAAACGGTTGACCACCTGCTCGAAGTGCTTCGCGCTGAATTTGAACAAGATTAAAACAAAACTAGCATTCAAAACATATCGCTAATGAGTATCCGACTAAATAAAGCATTAAGAGAACTGAACATAGGACTCCAAACGGCAGTAGATTTCCTGCAAACAAAAGGATTTACTGACGTGGAAACCAATCCAAATGCAAAAATAAACGACGAGCAATATCAAGCACTCGTCAAAGGTTTCCAAGTGGATAAGGATATGTTGTCAAAGACAGCAAAAATCCTTGGCAAGCAGAAGGAAAAGAAAGAAGTGCAACGAGAAGAACAGCGAAAGGAAATGCAACAAAAAGTGGTAGAAAAAGCCACTATCGCAGTGCCAGAAGTAAAAGCACCAAAAACTATTGGCAAAATAGACCTAGAACCAAAAAGAAAACACAAAAATGTCACAATCTCAAAGCCCGAAACAAAGGAAATTAAAAACGAGAAAAAAATAGAAAACATTAACACGAAGCCACAACAAGAAATCGCAACAGAAAAAACATCTACACAAAAAGACCCTCAGCACGAAAAACTAGAGAAAATAGAAACTAAAGTACCAGAAGGGCCAACATTGAAAGTAATGGGCAAGATAGACCTCACATCTATCAACCAAAGTACACGTCCAAAGAAAAAGTCAAAAGAAGAAAAACGCAAAGAACGTGAAGAAAAGCAACAGCAACAACAAAATGTAAGTGCTGAAAAGAAGAAACGCGCACGCATCACTCAAGGACGCGTAGATATCAACGAGGCTATACGACAGAGTACAAATGCAGGAAACTCCGGAAAGAAAAACAAAAAGCATAATCAGCCAAAGCCACTTGAGGTAAACGAAGAAGATGTTGCACGACAAGTTAAAGAAACTCTGGCAAGACTGACTTCGAAAAACCAAAATAAAAAGGGCGTTAAATATCGCAGGGAAAAACGCGAAGCGGTGTATGAGCGTATGCAAGAAGAACTTGCGGCAGAACGTGCAGAAAGCAAAGTGCTGAAACTGACAGAATTTGTGACAGCAAACGAACTTGCAACAATGATGGACGTGCCTGTGACAAAGGTTATCGGTACATGCATGAGCATCGGCATGATGGTGTCAATCAATCAACGTCTTGATGCCGAAACAATAAATATCGTAGCTGATGAATTTGGATTTAAAACAGAATACGTCAGCGCAGAAGTGTCGCAAGCCATCACAGAAGCTGAGGACGATGAAAACGACCTTGTCACACGCGCTCCTATCGTAACCGTGATGGGACATGTCGATCATGGCAAAACCTCGCTACTAGACTATATCCGAAAGACACACGTCATAGCTGGTGAGGCGGGGGGCATCACTCAACACATTGGAGCCTATAATGTGAAACTTGAAAATGGACAACACATCACATTCCTTGATACACCCGGACACGAAGCCTTTACTGCTATGCGTGCTCGCGGAGCTCAAGTGACAGACTTGGCTATCATCATTATCGCCGCTGATGATAGCGTGATGCCTACAACACGCGAGGCAATAGCCCATGCACAGGCTGCAAATGTGCCAATGGTGTTTGCCATCAACAAGATAGATAAACCTGGAGCTAACCCAGATAAAATTCGCGAAGATCTATCACAAATGAACCTTCTCGTAGAAGAATGGGGAGGAAAATATCAGTGCCAAGAAATAAGTGCAAAAAAAGGTGTCGGAGTGGATGAATTGCTCGAAAAAGTACTCCTAGAAGCCGAAATGCTTGAACTGAAAGCGAATCCAAATCGAAAGGCAACAGGTAGCGTCATTGAGTCTATGATGGAAAAGGGACGAGGAAATGTTAGTACGGTGCTTGTAGCAAACGGAACCTTGCGTCAAGGCGATATCGTTCTGGCCGGAACATATTGGGGAAGAGTGCGCGCAATGTTCAACGAACGCAACCAACGTGTACAAGAAGCCGCTCCATCACAAGCAGTAACCATCGTAGGCCTTAATGGGGCACCTACTGCGGGAGATAGCTTCCACACCATGGATAGTGAACAAGAAGCAAAAGAAATCACAAACAAACGTATGCAACTGCAACGTGAACAAGGCTTGCGCACAACAAAAGGTTTGACACTTGAAGAAATAGGCCATCGTATTGCTTTGGGCGAATTCCATGAGTTGAATCTTATCGTAAAGGGTGATACGGATGGGTCGGTTGAAGCTTTAGCAGATTCATTTATAAAGATGTCAACAGACAAGATTCTTGTTAATGTCATCATGAAAGGCGTGGGACAAATCAATGAAAACGATGTCATGATGGCTTCAGCGTCCGACAACAATGCCATTATCATCGGTTTCCAAGTGCGCCCATCTGTAGCTGCACGCAAATTAGCCGAGCATGAAAATGTTGAAATAAATACATATTCTGTTATCTACGACGCAATTGATGATGTAAAGGCTGCTATGGAAGGCATGCTTGACAAAATAACAAAAGAAGAAGTAACAGCCATGATTGAAGTAAGAGATGTATTCCATATCTCAA
This sequence comes from Prevotella sp., assembly GCA_045617965.1. Classification (GTDB taxonomy): domain Bacteria; phylum Bacteroidota; class Bacteroidia; order Bacteroidales; family Bacteroidaceae; genus Prevotella. Next base: position 14,528 of record JAZLJQ010000059.1, on the reverse strand, counting down.
AAGTTGGTACAGTTGCCGGAGCTTTTGTTGTTGATGGCAAAGTGCATCGTAGCGACAAAGCACGTTTGCTACGCGATGGCATCGTAATGCACACCGGTAATATACTTGCCCTGAAACGCTTCAAAGACGATGTGAAAGAAGTGGGAACAAATTTTGAATGTGGAATCTCACTCGTTGGATATAATGATATTCAACCGGGCGATACCATTGAGACATTCCAAGAAATTAAAATAAAACAAAAGTTATAATACTTCATCTACTAGAGGATGCCACAATATAAACAAATTAACGTGGTATCCTCATTTAGAGTGTTTCTATAAATTCTAAAATGATATAAACTTTTTTAGTTCATCTCAATATAATTTATAGAACCCACCTTATATAAATTCAAATGGCTAACGGGTACATAAAAGAGGTCATTGACAAAAAATATGAATACGGATTTACCACTGATGTTCAAACGGATATCATTGGTAAAGGACTGTCAGAAGATGTCATAAGACTGATCTCGCAAAAAAAAGACGAACCCCTATGGCTATTAGACTTCCGCTTGAAAGCATTTCGTTATTGGGAGAAACAAAAACAACCGACATGGGGACATCTACACCTACCAACGATAGATTATCAAGATATTTCATACTACGCTGACCCAACAGTAAAAAAGCCATTAAAAAAAGAACTCGACCCGGAACTTGAAAAGACTTTTGAAAAATTGGGCATACCTTTGGAAGAACGTTTGGCACTCGGCGGTGTGGCAGTCGATGCTATTATGGACTCAGTAAGTGTAAAAACAACTTTTCAGGAGAAACTAAAAGAATTAGGCATCATCTTTTCATCGTTTGGCGAAGCCGTAAGAGAACATCCCGAAATAGTAAAAGAATATTTAGGTTCAGTTGTACCATATCGCGACAATTTTTATGCTGCATTGAATAGTGCTGTATTTAGTGATGGCTCGTTTGTATATATTCCTAAAGGTGTGCGTTGCCCTATGGAGTTGAGTTCCTATTTTCGCATCAATGCAAGAAATACTGGCCAATTCGAACGCACACTTATCATTGCCGATGATGATTCGTATGTTTCATATCTAGAAGGTTGTACCGCCCCAATGCGTGATGAAAATCAGTTGCATGCAGCAATAGTTGAGATTATTGTCAAAGAAAATGCAGAAGTAAAATACTCGACAGTGCAAAATTGGTATCCTGGAGATAAAAATGGCAAGGGCGGTGTTTTCAATCTCGTTACAAAACGAGGCGAACTGCGCGGAAATAACTCTCGCCTGTCTTGGACACAAGTTGAGACAGGGAGTGCTATTACATGGAAATACCCTTCATGCGTGCTTCGTGGCGATGGGTCGGTAGCAGAATTCTATTCCGTAGCATTGACAAATAATTATCAGCAAGCTGATACGGGGACAAAAATGATTCATCTAGGTAAAGATACAAAAAGCACTATTATAAGCAAGGGTATTAGTGCAGGATATAGTCAGAATTCTTATCGTGGATTAGTACGAGTTGCACCAAACGCCATGAGGGCAAGAAATTATAGCTCTTGTGATTCATTATTGCTTGGTAGCAATTGTGGCGCTCACACTTTCCCGACAATGGACATCGAAAACCCGACAGCCATATGCGAACATGAAGCTACAACAGGAAAGATAAGCGAAGAACAACTCTTTTATTGTAATCAGCGAGGCATCTCAACAGAGCAAGCTGTCGGACTTATTGTTAATGGATATGCTCGTGATGTATTAAACAAACTTCCAATGGAGTTTGCCGTAGAAGCACAAAAACTCTTGTCGGTATCATTGGAAGGAGCTGTTGGATAATAAAAAAAACAAAAATACAAAAGTGTTAGAAATAAAAAATCTACATGCTAGCATTGCTGGTAAGGAAATATTACGTGGCATTGACCTCACAATACGAGAAGGAGAGACTCATGCCATTATGGGACCTAATGGGTCGGGTAAGAGTACACTCAGCGCTGTTCTCGTAGGAAATCCATTATATGAGGTTACTGAAGGTGAAGTGATTTTCAATGGAAAAAATCTTTTGAAGCAGAAGCCAGAAGATCGTGCTAACGAAGGACTATTCTTGTCGTTTCAATATCCAGTAGAAATACCTGGGGTATCTATGACTAATTTTTTGCGAGAGGCTTTGAATGCAAAATACCGTTATTTGGGCAAGAAAGAACTTTCTGCAACAGAATTCATCCGCCTAATGAAGGAAAAACGAAAGTTGGTACAGTTGGATCAGAAGCTTACAAAGCGTTCTGTAAACGAAGGGTTTTCGGGAGGAGAGAAAAAACGCAACGAGATTTTCCAAATGGCAATGCTCGAACCAACTCTTTCAATACTTGATGAGACCGATTCCGGACTTGATGTTGATGCAATGAAAATTGTTGCAGATGGAGTTAATTCACTCAAAAAAACAAATACAAGCAGTATCATCATAACACATTATAAACGTTTACTTGATTATCTTCATCCAGAAATGGTACACATTCTATATCATGGACGCATAGTCAAGACTGGTAACATGGAACTAGCCGATCGCATTGAAAGCGAAGGTTTTGATTGGATAAAGAATGCAGATTGAAATAAATAATAACAGTAATAGTGTGTTTTTTGACGATTTCACCGATAATGAACTAATAATTCATATCGGAGAGAATGCTCATTTGGACTTTTATTGTGTTATAAAGCAAAATTTACCTACGCGCCAGATTACTATCTCTCAAAGTGAAGGTAGTGCATTACGGCTATATGCTTTAAATATGTCTTCTTATTCTATGAACGATAATCTTCTTGTGCGCTTTGAAGGAGAGAATGCTCAATGCGAATTATATGGATGTTTTATCACTAGAGAAGACCAACGTATAGAAAATCATATTCTCGTTGACCATAAATCACCCAAATGCAAGAGCAAAGTGCTTTACAAATATGTACTTTCGGATGAAGCAACAGGGGTGTTTGAAGGTCGTGTGTTGGTACGTAAGAATGCCCAACATACTATTTCACAAGAAATTAATCGTAATCTTTGCACATCGGCAAAAAGCAAAATGATTACCAAACCTGAATTGGAAATTTATGCTGATGATGTGGAGTGTTCGCATGGTGGTACCGTGGGACAATTGAATGAACAGGCACTCTTTTATATGCGTCAGCGGGGCATATCACTTGAAAAAGCAGAAATAATGTTGCAAGAATCCTTTATTCGTGAAGTCATAGATTTGATTCCAAATGATGAGATTCGCAATTATTTTATATGCGATGACTTACAAAATGATGATGACTTATTTACTTAGTACCATTTCGGCTTTGGTTTGACATAATAAATAACTTCTTTTGCTCTCGCTTTGCAAGAAGTTTGAGATTTTTTCATACATTTGCATCAATGGAAGACTTTGATATAAGGGACAATAATCTTTCGGCAAGCGAAAAAGATTTAGAAAAAGTGCTTCGACCGCTGTCATTTGATGATTTTAGCGGACAGGAAAAGATTGTCGATAATCTTCAGGTTTTTGTTGAAGCTGCAAGGATGCGCGGTGAGCCACTAGACCATACTCTGTTGCATGGCCCTCCTGGTCTTGGTAAGACGACTTTGAGCAATATCATAGCAAATGAACTTGGAGTGGGGTTCAAAATTACTAGTGGTCCTGTGCTTGACAAGCCAGGAGATTTGGCTGGTTTACTGACCTCGCTTGAGGAGAATGACGTTCTGTTCATTGATGAAATTCACCGCCTATCACCACTAGTAGAAGAATATTTGTATTCTGCTATGGAGGATTATCGTATTGATATTATGATAGACAAAGGGCCATCGGCTCGTAGTGTGCAGATAGGTTTAAAGCCATTTACGCTTGTCGGTGCTACAACACGAAGCGGATTGCTTACAGCTCCGTTAAGAGCCCGTTTTGGAATCAATCTCCATCTTGAATACTATAACACTGAAACACTTACAAAAATTATCCAACGCGCTGCTAGCATTCTTGGTATAGGCATTGAAAAAAATGCAGCTGTTGAAATCGGACGGCGAAGCCGTGGTACGCCTCGTATTGCCAACGCTCTTCTAAGAAGAGTACGTGATTTTGCCCAAGTGCGTGGCACAGGCTATATAGATATAGAAATAGCAAGAGTAGCTCTAGAGGCTTTGAACATAGACCGTTTTGGACTAGATGAAATAGACAATAAGATATTGCTTACCATCATTGATAAGTTTAAGGGTGGTCCTGTTGGTGTAACTACTATTGCTACAGCTATAGGTGAAGATGCGGGCACTTTGGAAGAGGTTTATGAGCCATTTCTCATCATGGAAGGTTTCTTAAAACGAACACCTCGTGGGCGTGAGGTAACAGAAAAAGCATATCGCCATCTTGACAAACCGATGTTTGGCGCAGAACAAACTTTGTTTTAATTAGTCAAGCGTTAGTTTTTATATGCCAAGATTTAATCATTCATTATTGATTATTAATTAAATTGCTCTATCATGCGTTGTTTGTTTTGCGGAAGTTTTGACCCTTTTACTATTGGGCATAAGAATATCGTTATGCGCGCCCTCGCTTTATTTGATGAAGTGGTAATAGGCATAGGTGTAAATAGTAAGAAACACTATATTTCTTCTGTTCAAGAACGTCTTGATGCTATAAGAAGAGAGTTAAATGGAGAATCGCGCATAATAGTAGCAAGTTATGATGGTCTAACGATAGACTTTGCTAAGAAGATGCACGTTGACTGTATTGTAAAAGGGGTACGCAATACTGAAGATTTTGTTTATGAGCAACACCAAGCCATAGAAAATAAGAAAATGAGTGGCTTTGAGACTCTTATTCTTTTTGCTGATGAGGGATTTGAAGATATAAGTAGCACTAAAGTTCGCCAAGCGAGTAAAAAATAAAAAAAATACTCATTATTGCTGAGTGCTTTTTGCTTTATTATATCTCATGGCAAGTGCTAGATTTTCTGCGTTTTGCATTATTTCTCTCTCGCCTGGACCTTTGTCGTTGATTCCGCAAAGATGGAGGATGCCATGAATGATGACCCTATAGAGTTCTTCTTCATAAGTAGTATGTTGTTCTTTGGAATTTGATAATACGGTGTCTAGAGATATAAAAATATCACCGCTAATAACTCCTTTTTCAGTATAATCAAACGTAATGATGTCGGTAAAATAATCGTGGTGGAGATATTCGCGATTTACTTCTAATATCTTTTTGTCATCGCAAAAGATATATGCTATATCACCAACCTTATAATTATATTGTGATGCAACATTTTTGATCCAAGCTGTAGTATCACGTTTTTTTATGTTTGGCATTTTCACGCCTTCATTGAAATAATTTATCATTCCTTTGTCAGTATTTCTATTGCTTTTTTTATCATATTATCATCCAAATTGACAATGCGATAGAACGATGTCATCCCCCACAAATCGCGTGCAATAAGAGCTTTGATATGTAGTCTTATAAGTGAGAGAGATGATTGCAGTTCTTCTTCATTACAAGGCTTAATTTTTAATGCTTTAGCTGAAGAAATAATATCATCAATCAAGGTTTGTGGTACAAAAAAACTTTTTTCAAAGTCAACACAATTTGAGTATTCTTCTTTTAATTTTTGGCGATGAGAATCTACGTAATGAAGGCTTTGTTGCAAAATAATTGACTTTGCACTTAATTCTCTATAGAAACGTGTAATATGTGTAGTATCTAAAGGTACAAAATAATCGGGCATGATGCCACCGCCACCATATATAGTACGATGTTGATGGAGTGTAAGGTATTTAAGTGAATCCGGAAAAGAAATACTATCTTTATCTGTAAGTTCTCCGTGCTTTAAGCGATGTTCCAAGTCTAAGTCATAACTCTTCTTGTCGCCTTTGGTATAGGGTTTTTGGATGCACCGCCCACAAGGTGTGTAATAATGCGCTATGGTAAGCTTTATCATGCTACCATCATTGAGTGGTATAGGGTGTTGGACTAGTCCTTTGCCGAATGTTCTGCGACCGATGATTGTACCGCGATCATGATCTTGCAATGCTCCAGAGACAATTTCAGAGGCAGATGCGGTATATTCGTTAACAAGCACCATTACTCTTCCTTCTTGCAAGATGCCTTTCCCGTTAGCGTAATATGTTTTACTTGGAATGCTTCTGCCTTTTGTTAAGACAATCAATTCTTTGTCACTAAGAAATTCGTTGGCAATATTTATTGCCGCTTGTAGATAACCACCGCCATTATTCTGCAAGTCAAGAATGAGATCGCACATTCCTTCTTTTCGCAATAGAGTAATAGCGTTAATAAACTCCTGATGCGTTTTTGCCCCAAAATTTTCCATTTTGATATAGCCGATATGTGGAGCAATCATATAATATGCCACTATGGAATATACAGGAATTTTATCGCGTGTGATGGTAAATGACAGCACATCATCAATGCTAGAACGTATGATGCCTACTTTTACTCTTGTTCCCCGCATGCCTCGGAAACGCTTTTTTATCTCATCTTGCGTCATTTTTACACCTGCTATTGAAGAATCGTTGACCGAAATAATTTTGTCGCCAGCGATGATACCGACTTTCTCTGAAGGACTATCAGTGATGGTTTGCACAACAACCAAGGTGTCTTCAATCATATTATATTGAACACCTATACCATCAAACTCCCCATTAAGAGGCTCTGTAAGTTCTGCGACTTGCTTTGGAGTTGCATATGTGGAATGGGGGTCTAATTTTTCAAGCATACCGCAAATAGCATTTTCTACCAACGTATTTTCGTCAACAGAATCTACATAAAGATTATTTATGATTTGCTCTGCTATTTGCAGTTTATATAATGGAGAATCTTTGCTTAATTTGACTTTTACTTCTGCGATTGCATAGGTTGCGAAGACAAGGACGAGAAGTATCGAAAATAAATATTTTTTCATAATCAATACATTTCCACGTTTGTTTCAAGCCTATCTTCTTCAATGACTAGGTTATCGATGATGAAGTTTTGACGCTCCATAGTATTTTTGCCCATATAATATTCCATTAGCTCTGCCACCTTGTCACTTTTTTGTAGAGTGACTTGTTCAAGTCTAATGTCTGGTCCTATGAAATTTGCAAACTCTTCGGGTGAGATTTCTCCCAATCCTTTGAAGCGCGTTATTTCTGGGTTTGGCCCCAATGCACGAATTGCATCAGTTTTTTCAACATCGCTATAACAATAAAGCGTTATAAAATCGCCTTTGTCGCCTTTTCGTTGCTTATATTCTGCGACAATAGCTTTGTCTTTGACTTTTGATTTTTTGTTCCGAACTCTGAACAAAGGAGTCTGTAGCACGTATACATGACCTTTTTTGACCAACTCTGGAAAAAATTGTAAGAAGAATGTAATGGTAAGTAATCGTATGTGCATACCATCCACATCGGCATCTGTAGCAACGATGACTTTGTTATATCTTAATCCGTCAAGTCCATCTTCTATATCAAGAGCAGCTTGTAAGAGGTTAAATTCCTCGTTTTCATAGACAATCTTTTTTGTCAGTCCAAAGCAGTTCTTTGGCTTACCACGCAATGAAAAGACGGCTTGCGTATTTACATCACGGCATTTTGTGATGCTTCCGCTAGCAGAATTGCCTTCGGTGATAAAGATGCAGCTCTCCTCTTTTCGGTTATTTTTTACATCTGAATAGTGGATGCGGCAATCACGCAACTTTGCATTATGCAGGTTGGCTTTCTTTGCCCTTTCTCGGACGAGTTTTGAAACGCCAGCGATCTCTTTTCTCTCTTTTTCGGAGGCTTGTATCTTGCCCAATATCGTCTCTGCTGTATTGGGATTCATGTGAAGGAAATTATCCACCTCATGTTTGATAAAATCACCAACATACTTATTTATGCTTATGCCTCCATTGGGTTCCATTGTGAGTGAGCCCAATTTTATTTTTGTCTGCGACTCAAACATAGGCTCCTGTACATTCAAGGCTATTGCTGCCACCATTCCGTTGCGCACGTCTGCAGGCTCAAAAGATTTGTTGAAAAATTCTTTTATTGTCTTGGCAATATGTTCTTTGAATGCGGTTTGGTGTGTGCCTCCTTGTGTAGTGTGTTGCCCATTAACAAAAGAGTAATATTCATCTCCATACTGGTCGGTATGTGTGAAAGCTATTTCAATGTCTTCACCACTAATATGTACGATTGGATATAGAGGATCAATAGTCATGCGATCGTGCAATAAATCTTCAAGCCCGTTTCTACTGCTGATGCGTCGCCCATTATACATGATTATCAATCCTGAATTTAGGTATGTATAGTTACGCAACATTGTCTCCACGATATCATCTTGAAAATTATAGTTTATAAACAGCGTATTATCTGGCTCAAAGAAGATATGAGTACCACTTTCTTCATTTGATTTTGTGGTAATATCCTTTTTCATTTCTCCGCGCTCAAATATAGCTTGGCGTACTTTGCCATCTCGGTAAGAGCACACTTGGAAATGTGTACTCAAGGCATTTACCGCTTTTATGCCGACACCATTAAGCCCAACACTTTTGTGGAAGGCCTTTGAGTCGTATTTCCCACCTGTGTTCAATTGGCTTACAGCTTCAATGAGTTTACCTTGTGGTATTCCTCGTCCATAGTCTCTTACAGACACTCGCAGATGATCTTCTATTTCAATCTCTATGCGTTTACCTGCATTCATTTTGAATTCATCAATAGAGTTATCGATGACTTCTTTTAGGAGTACATAGATACCATCTTCTGCATGTGTGCCATCGCCAAGTTTTCCGATATACATTCCCGGACGAGTCCGAACATGCTCCATGTCTGACAAGTGGCGTATGTTTTCATCCGTATAACCCACACTCGCTTGCGTATTTAGTATGTCTTCGTTTGTCATTTTAGCTTATTGTCTTGATGAAGCAGCGGCGTTTTCTATATAGTCGTGAGTCGTAATAGTCCCAATTTGCCGTGGCTATTTTGTTACTTTCGAGTTGTGGCATCACCCGTGCATGCTTGAACCCATACTTGAAGAAGTATTGTAGTAGGTCGTAGAATATCAAAGCGTTTGCTCCTTTTGCTCGATATTCCGGCAAGACTCCTATGAGAAGGAGGTCTACGGTATCTGTCTTATGCCACAATAGGATTTTCATTAAGTGCCACCACCCCCATGGCATTAGGCGTCCTTTGTGTAGTTTCTTTAATGCTTCAGAGAATGATGGGAAACAGATGCCAAATCCAATGACCTTATCATCGCTATTACCATCTACGATAAGTGTAATGAGGTTTGTATCGGCCATTCTTATGTATGATTCAGCATATTGTTCTATTTGCTTTTCCGAGAGTTGGGAATATTCTTTTAAGTTTTTATATGTAATGTTTATTGTTTGGAAAAGTTTTTTCGCATATCCTTCTTTCATCCATTGATGTCTTGTAGGTTTGAATATTCGTAAGTTGTATCGTTCTTGTGCCAATTGTGATATTCTAACAAACTTTTCTGGTATTTCTTTTGGTATGTTTATGTAACGTTCTTCATAGTCATATGCCTTTTCGAAATCTCCCATCTGCTGTATATGTTTTGGATAGTAGTCATAGTTGTAGATGGTGTACATATTGCCAAGTTCTTCAAACCCCTCAATAAGCATTCCTTCCTTGTCCATATCGGTAAAGCTTATAGGTCCTAGAATGTGAGTCATGCCTCGCTCACGTCCCCAATCTTCTACGGTTTTTATTAGCGCCTTTGATACTTCTATATCATCAATAAAGTCAAACCATCCAAAACGCACAATCTTGTTGCCCCATTGTTCATTAGCTCTGTTGTTGATGATAGCTGCTACACGGCCAACGATTTCCCTTTCACGCAAAGCGAGAAAATAGTCTGCTTGGCAGAATTCAAAGACGGCATTTTTTGTTTTATCAAGTGTATTTTTTTCATCAAAAAACAAGCTGTTGGTATTCTGCTCACACCCTTCATACAGGTCGCAATAAAAATCAATAAATTTTGTAAGGTCTTTATTGTTTTCTACCTTTTTGATAACGATATCCGACATATATTCGACAATTATTTTCTACAAAATTATACTATTTTTCTTTCACAGACAAAAATTATATGCTTGCCATTTTGTGTTGTTGTACCAAATATATACAAATTGCCACCATCTTTCACTTTCAATCTCTTTTTCAGGTCTTCCGCAGTCATTGGAAAATTCCTTACAGCAACATTTGCCTGATGAATTCCTTGTAGAGTCTTTTTTATCTCATTTTTGTTTAATGAAGACATCTTTTGTATTCTAAAGATTCTACCAGGGAAATTAGGTATTAGATTATCCGAAACGAAAAGATGCGAGTTATTACTGATTTCGTTAACATCAAACTTATGAGCCAATAAGCGAAAACATCCCGCTTTCATCACAGCTGCATTTGGTTCATAAAGATAGGTGGCATCTTCTATTGTTAGTTTTATCTTTTCTTCTGGTGTTGGTAATTCTCTTAAGTTGTACTTTAGAGTTGTTCCATCATTCACACACACCACATATTCTAAAGTTTTGCCTTTTTCGAGTATCAATAGCAATTCTTTGCATTCGTTTTTTACTGCAACTATGTGTACTTCCGCTACTCCATTAAGGTCGGCGACAGCTTTGTGCCAATCAAGCATCGGCGAAAGTTTTATCATCACCTTTCTACCTTTTTCAAGTAGAAGATTATTAAGTTCCTTTACATTCGGTGTGCAATCTTTTATGTCATAAGTACGCCTTCCCATGTCATCTCTACGAGCTGGATCTATAAAAATCAAGTCTTGTAGAGGCAGATCTTTCAATATGTCTTCTGTATTGCTACATATTATGTTGCAATTTTTCACTCCTAATAATGAGTAATTATGTTGAACAAGGTTACAAAGCTTTTCATTACGTTCTACATAAGTCATTTTAGCAAAATGTTTGCCTATATAATAACAATCTACTCCAAATCCACCTGTTAGGTCGGTAAATTCATTTTTCTCAATGAGTTCATTTGCGAGTGAAACCTTATATTTAGCGGTTTCTTCAGAAGAAGATTGTTCTAGTGAGATGCTCGGTGGCATTTTTAAACCATCAATGGTAGCCCATTCGGGTAGTTTATTTTTGAACTTTATTTCTTCTTTATTCTTCCAAAGGTCTTGATGCTTGTGTAGATTCTCCATAGGTTCAGTTTTCGATATTTTGGTACACCGTGACGTGCAATATAATCGCGTGCCCCGGCGAGCATTCTTTCTCCAACTTTTCCGTCAAGATAAGGATCGTAATTATCTATTACCCACTTGCGAAGTTCTGTATAATGGTCTTCATAAAGCACGTCATGATATGCTTGAGACAATTCTTCCGGCTTCTTCATATTGCGCCAATATAGGTCTTTGGCTGCAGCATGTAAAGTTATTACGGGCTTGTTGAGCAAGAGAAATTCATAGATAGTGCTACTTGTATCACTTATCATCACATCGCTCATCAACATATATTTTGTCACGTTGAATGAATCTATCCATACGATATTTTCCACTTCATCAGCCAAAGTACGGTATTCATCAACATATTTTTGTGCAGTCAATGGGTGAAATTTCATCAATATGACTACATCTTCCTTCTTAGCAAAATCCTTCAAGGCTTCTTTCATATATGGGAGCGATGTCAGCGATGGTGAAAAAGTTGGGGCATACAATACAATTTTCTGTTTTCCATATTTCTTTTTAATTTCTTCGCGTTTCGCATCAAATGTATGCAAATTTGCAAAGATCCAGTCTTGTCGTGGCCATCCTGTTTCAAGCACTTCAAAGTCTTTATATTTTTTTGCTAAGCGTTGGAATCCTTTTGTGAAGAATGGCCCTTGTGTGAAATATGTGTCTATATATCTACGTATCACCCAATGGTCTTTTTTCTCCGCAGCATAACCATGAAAAATTTCTATTTTTACTCCTGGCAGATAGTATGGCACAATGTTTCCCGGGCAAAATATGGCTTCCGGCGAGAAATCATACACTTCTTGTATTGAATTGGTAAAGTTTACTTTCTTTTCCAGCGGGAATGGGTCTATATGTCTAGCATCTACAAACCAAAGCACCTCATTATCACCCTCTCTGTCGGCAGCAATTTGAAGCGGTTCAAGTATGCTTACGGCATATTTGTGTTCACAAAACAAACAGATTCGCATCGATTATTTGATAAAATATAATTGCAATTATTCATCATCGGCCACGATTAGAACCATTTTAATTGTTCAGCCCGATGAAAATCATCCACAGTGTCTAGCTCCATGCTCTTAAGGTGTGTTGTGTCAACTACTTTGAGATGATAGCCTTTTTTAATGAGTCGTAGGAAGGCCAACTCATAGAATTTATTTTCTAGTCCTTCTTTAGCGCACATTATTTCTAATTCATTAAAAAGTGTCGTCGCATAGTCTGATTTTATGTTTTCTACTCCTACAGATTCTCCCAAAGCCATTTTTGGAGAGCATGTTTTACTGATTTCAACGATATTTCCGTTTTCATCTGTAATAACTTTCATCTCTTCTTCGCCCATTTCGTGTCGTTCAACGGCAAGAGCCGATTCTGGTTGTTGAGCAATCATACTAATTAGTGCCGATTCACAATAGATGTCACTATCCATCAATAGGAAATCTTTTCCATCTACTTGCTCTCGAGCTAGCCACAAGGAATAGATGTTGTTTGTTGTGGCGTAGGCGGTATTATGAATGAAATGAAATGTGAGATGTGGGAATTTTTTCAATAGAAACTCTCTTATCATTTCTGCCTTATAACCTGTGATGATGGTTATTTCTTGTATGTTAGCCTCTACGATTGCATTTATGGTGCGTTCCAAAAGTGTCTGTCCATTTATTTCAAGAAGGCATTTCGGGCAGTTATCCGTAAGCGGACGCAAGCGTGAGGCTGTGCCGGCGGCAAGTATTACTGCTTGCATATTGAAAGTATTATGTCGCAGATTTTGCGGTTTTGTTCTCTTCGACCGAGTGTAATGCGCAGATGTTCGTTTAGATCGGGCTCGTTCATAAACTTTACCTTGTATTCTTGACTAGCAAATGCTTCTTTCAGTGCTTCTCGCTTTGCGATAGGATATTTTATTAAGATAAAGTTTGCACTACTTTTATACACCTTAAAGTCCGTAAGCACGCCGAGCTCTTCTGTATACATCTTGCGAGCCTCGTCCATAACCTCTGCAATCTGGCGATAGTGTGCATCGCTTTTCATAGCCGCTATTGCTACTTCTTCCGACAGACGGTCGTAGCCGAGATATTTGTTTGCGTATTTTGCAAACTTATCCATCAAGTCACTTTTGCCTGTGAAGCCGAAGCCCATCCGAAGCCCTGGCAAGCCATAGAATTTTGACAATGTACGGCAGATGATGATGTTTGGATGTTTTTCAGTAAGTGTTTTTATGTATGTGATATCACTTGTAACGAATGACGCATAAGCCTCATCTACCACTACTACTGTATCGTCCTCTACCATATCCATCACGCGGTCTAGCTCCGATGGTGTCAGCCCATTTCCCGTTGGGTTGTTTGGTGTTGCCACTAGCAAGATGCGTGGATGCTCTTCTTTTATCATTTTTTCCAACCCTTCAAGATTGTAACAAAATGATGTGTCTGTTTCATATATAGGATATTGAATCGTGTTACCTTCCACTTCATCGGCAATAGATTTATAATACCACCAAGAGAACTTTGGTATCAACATTTTATTATTCTTGCCTTTTGTAAGGAAGTAGTGTACTGCGTTCTTCAGCAAATCTTCTGCTCCGTATCCTAGTAAGACTTGACTTTCTGGTATGCCAAACTTTTCGCTCAACCATACAGAAAAGATGCTCTTCTTACCTTCGTCGTATATACGGGTATAGAAGCAGAACTTACCAATATCAAAATTTTTTATTGTATCTATAACTTCCTGTGATGGCTGGAAGTTAAATTCGTTTCTATCAAGAAAGTTCATGGAGAAGATTTTTATATAAGATCAAGCCAATCATTTATGTTATGATTGTAATTATTCAAAACGATTATTTATTATGTGTTATTAGTATTAAGATGCAAATTTATAACAAGGTGAAGAGAATGCCAAAAATATAATAATATTTTTAAGAGCAGTTGCATGTATGGTAAGCCTTTTTATCTTCGGCTTGGGTCGGCTTTACGCAGAATTCTTTTTTGCCCTAGAATATATGAAAGTCTTGTTATGTCAAAAATGTAGGCAATGGCGAGTGTACCAACGAGTGAAAGACTGATGGTCGTAATGCAAAAGAGTGTAGCACTTGTGTCAATACTGAGAAGACTGCTGAAACACTTTTTTGTCATCATCGTAAATATGGGATGAAACAAATATATGGGTAAGGTATTTGCTCCAATGAAGCAAATAATGTGTCGGCTCCATAGAGGTGTTTTTCTATATGCCCATAACAGAAAGGCCATAAAAGATATTCCGCAAATCAGTCCGGACACCGACATTTGCGTAAGCGAGCCACTATCAATATATACTCCATAAAAAATAATTGATATAAAAGGTACCCCCCC
>JAZLJQ010000058.1:0-20851 GCA_045617965.1 Prevotella sp. | reverse complement strand
GGCAATTTAATGGATATTGTGCCATAATTCACACATTCTCCATATTGCTGCACCTCTTTATATACTTTCTTTCCACTTGCATCAAACACAACGAAAGTTATTACTTGCGATGAGGTTGCATTGTTCGCGCGCGTACTGATTAATGTTTGTACCAAATCAAAATCATGAATACTCACATTCAACAACACTTCTTCCTTCTCATCAAACGTCACGTTCTCACAAGCACATAGGGCCAAACAAAATAGTATATATATGAGTTTCTTCACTCTTTTTTTGATGTAAAAAATAAATTAATTTGATATTTCTTGTTTCCCATTGATACTCTAGTGAGCAAAGTATGGTGTCCTTTAACTCAAAAATCATCGTTTATTTGTTAAATTTCTCCACAAAGGCTATGACCCATCAACTCTCGGACTTCTTTCGCTGAAAGTCCGTCACCAAACAGACGCATCATCTTTGTCAATGCGGCTTCTACCGTTGAGTCTTGTCCACTCACAACCCCTGCTTCATGCAAATGTAATCCACTACCATAACGATGCATTTCTACATTTCCGTCCGTACACTGTGTTATATTTACAATGACAATGCCTCGTTGAGTCGCCTTATGAAGGAGATTGTTCAACCATGCTTTTTGTGGAGCATTTCCTGCACCAAAAGTGCGTAAAATCACACCCTTCAGTCCTTTTATTTTTAGCATACTCTCTATCATTTCTGATTGTATCCCAGGAAAAAGACTCAACACGAGCATATTCGTATCCATAGTATAATGTGGGATGAGTTGTTTTTCACTTGTAGTCTCTTTATGTATTACGGTATCGTTATATTCAATATCAACTGCAGAGCGTGCTAATGGTGGATAGTTATACGAGTGGAAAGCATCAAATCGTTCTGCACTACTTTTTGTCGTACGGTTTCCACGCAAGAGTTTATCATGAAAGAAAATACATACTTCTGGCACTCGTGGTGAGCCATCTTCATTTGCCGCACTTGCTATCTCTATGGCAGAAGCTATATTTTCCACTCCATCTGTGCGTAATTTTCCTATTGGTAATTGCGATCCCGTGAGCACTATCGGTTTATTCAATCCTTCAAGCATAAAACTCAATGCACTAGCGGTATATGCCATTGTGTCCGTGCCATGTAACACTACGAACCCATCGTATTTTTCATAGTTTGTCACAATCATTTTTGTCAGTTTGCACCATTGTTCTGGCCCCATATTGCTTGAGTCAAGTGGAGGGTCAAACGATGCTGTTTCCACATTAAATGACTGTATCTCTTTTACAGCTTGCAAGACAGACTTGAAATCCACGCTTTCAAGCGCACCTGTCTGTGGATTTTCTTTCATTCCAATGGTGCCACCTGTATATATAAGCAATATTTTCTTCATGAAACGAAGGAGAGTATTAGAAAAAAATAAGTCTTAAAGCAAACAACCGACTTGGCTTCGTCTCAAGTCGGTCGTTTTTATTCTTAAATAGAATGATTTTTATTTAAGCAAGTTGTTGCGGATACCTTCAAGCTGTTGGTGCATTTCTGCGAGTTGTGCTTTCAATTCTTCTACGCTCATTGCATTAAGTTCTTGCAATGGTTCGATAGCATCGCAAAGTTCGTTAAGCTCTGGAGCATATTCTTTCAAGCGGTTAAGAGCGTTTTGGAAGAGAATGATACGATATGTGATATTTGATGCACTTTCATCAGTAAAGCACTCTATGAAGTCATTATTTGGATCTTGTGAGATGATGTAGAGTTCTTCAACAAGGAATGCAGTTGTAGTATCCCAAAAGAAATTGATACGTCCGTTTTCATCTTCTTTCTGATAGAATGTCTGAATACGAGTTTGGATATCGTCTTTTGTATCCTCATTAACAAACACTTTGAATGCATCATCATCAAGATCAACAACGAGTTTCTTCAAAACTACATCATAATCATCAATATTCAAATCGTAAGCTTGTGCAACAAACTTGTCTGCTATGAGCATAGCAACGGCACGATACTTTTGAGAAAGCGTCACGAGATCATTAGTTACAGTTGGATTAATAAGATACTCTGGCTTTACTTTCTTTTCTTCTTCAGTGAAGACGATTTTACCCTCTTTCAAGTTTGCGATAAAAGGCATGTCACCCATTTTTGCAAATTCTGAAGCCAATGAATCAACTTGCATTTTGATGTTTGCTTCAATCTGTTCCTGTTCAAAAGTTTTTTCTTCTTGATTTTCAGCTTCTGTGTTCTGCTTATTACCACCACATGATGCCAACAAAGCAACAGCGAACAATGACATAAATAATTTCTTCATAATTTTTTAGTTTTAATAATTGTTATTGATTTTATGTGTTTGAATTTTCTAATTTTTCAGTTATGTTCTTTTCTTACTTTTCTACCCGGGAAATCATACAAAAGAAACAGAGTAATACATGCGCACATCAACAATAATACAGACATGTTATACCATAGGGTCTTTATCGGTGTAGAACCAAGCATTTTTACACTACTATAGAATGGTGCGCGTCCGTTGTGGCTCAGTGGGTCAAGGTAAATGAACCCTGCGTTTGGCACTATATGTCCATCAACAACATTGCACATCTTTGGTGCAGACGAGTTGATGACCATGCTTTCCAATTGCAAATTGTAATGGTCTTTTTTCAATTGTGTCACGGCATCTTTTCCTATTTCGCGTATCATTTTGGAGATTACTTTATCTAAAGCCAATGTCACCTTATTGCCTCGTTTTGAAAGTATGTGCTCTGCCTTGTCGAAATATGTCTTTAATGATGAGTAAGAATAGTCTTTATCATAGTTTTCTATTCGGCATACTTCCGCAAGTGTCGGCAATGCTTTCTTTATCACTTCTAAGTGGTCGTTCATTTCACCCACGAGTTTGGCTTTTTCTTCTTGTGAAGTTGCCTTTGCGAGTTTTGTCTTTTTGCTCTTCATCGTTTCCAATTGCGACTGCATCTCGTAGAGATATGCATTTTCATAGTACGATGCCGAATAGCGCTCTTTATCTTCCACAAAGAATATTTTTTCGTAGTCATTGTCGGTGAACGATGTTACAGCAAGCGCCTCAAATGCCCAACGTGAAGGAATCACGTCTCCTATCAACGGCACATTTCCCGTTGTACTCCTTGGTGTAAGGTCGGAAAATTTCACAACCAATCCACAAAGCAAGATTTGAGGTATTAGCAATATTGGTATCGTAATATATATTGCCACAACACTATTCATACACTGCGATAGTAATAATCCTGTTAACGCAGCCAAGAATGCCGACATAAACAATATCAGCCACCATGTAAGGAATAAACATTTTATTCCCATTATTGCATTTCCCACAGCTATGAAGAGTAATGTTTGAACGAATGTTACTCCCGCCATGAAGAGAATTTTTGACCATATATAACTTTTGTATGAGAGATTGAGAAATTTCTCTCGTTTCAGCAATGCCCTATCTTTTATTATTTCTTCCGCACTACCACTCATACCGAGGAAGATAGACACTATGACTGCCATAAAGTAGTATGACACCATATTAGAGTTGTCCATCACACTATAACCCTCCAAAGGTGCATACCGAGTAAGCATTGCGCATATAAGTGCCAATATCGGTGCCTCGAGCAAAGTAATGAGAATATATTGCAGATTTGTAATTTTTGTCTTAAAGTTGCGAAGCATAAAAATGGCAGTCTGCTTGATTGCAGACGGACGATGTTGGTCTGTCTTTGGCAAGTCTTCCACTTTTGTCTTTGACTTTGACGCTGTCTGCAAATAGAGCTTATGCCATTCTTGTGGTGTTTTCTTCCTTTCGTTTGTTATTTGACCCGTCTCCGAAAGAGTCTTTTCGTCAATGATATTAAGTATTATTTCAGGGTTTACATTTCCACAAGTCGGACATGTGCTCACATCTGCATCGGCATAATTGGCTGCACGCTTAAAATATGTTACCGCTTCTATTGGATTACCATCATAGACTGGATATCCTCCCTTGTCAAGCAACCACAGACGATCAAACAGCTTAAACACATCTGATGATGGTTGGTGGATGTTTGCCACGATAAGTTTTCCTTTCAAAGCTTGCTCTTTGAGCAGGTTTACCACCATTTCCGTATCGGCAGATGAAAGTCCTGAAGTAGGCTCATCAAGAAAAAGTATTGCCGGCTCGCGTATCAGCTCAAGTGCAATGTTCAGTCGTTTGCGTTGTCCGCCTGAAATATATTTATTCACAGGCGATCCTACTTTCAAATTACATGTTGCTTCAAGCCCCAAGTCGGCTAAAACATCCTTCACTCGTTTGTCAAGCTCTTTTTCTGTCATGCCGTCAAAGCATAACTTTGCAGTAAAATATAGATTTTGATATACTGTGAGTTCTTCTATCAAGAGATCATCTTGTGGTACGAAACCTATGAGTGCTTTTGCCTCGGGTGTATTCACCTCATGTCCATTTATCGTTACCGCTCCAGATTGTGGATGTAATGAACCGTTGAGCAATGATAGAAGTGTTGACTTACCCACTCCGCTACCCCCCATGATAGCAACAAGTTCCCCATTATAGAGATTGAATGTAAAGTCGTGCATTCCGTTATCACTACCATCATTAAATCGGAATTCCACATGATTTCCGCGCAATTTTATCGTAGGATATTCTGATGCCTTTGCTTTTGAGTAAGGCGTAATCATATCAAAGTAGTACAGCGTCTTATCGTGTTGTGATTTCATCACACCACTACGTTGCCATATTTGAAATGAGCCCGGACGCACTAACACGTCGTTCATTCTTACGTTTTTTTCTCCCACGAAAGCAAAAACCAAAAGATTAAGGTTTTCTATGTATAGTGATTTGAGTACACCTCCAGCATAATTGCGATTTTGTACATACTCAGATTCCTCGCCCTTGACGAAACATACCATGTCATTGAATAACTTTTCGTCTATATTAAAGCTATCGGCAACAGTGTGGAATGTCTTGCCAAATTCTGTCACGCCATCTTTCACAGAGCAGAACTCCATAAAACGCAAGAGCATGAGTACTTGTTCTTCGGCTGAGATTTTTCCCATCAATTTTGAGCATATATCTTTGACGAATTTATCTGTCTCCAAAGTTGGCATTTCTTCATAGAAATCGCATAAGTCATTATACAAGTCCATTGACGACTCTAGGTCGCGCACGCCAAAATGGTGTATCAAATAGTCAGAGAGATTATGTGACGACGCAGTTCTATCAGCCTTATTATCAGTACGAAACAAGGCAAATAGATTAAGCAAACTTGAAAGTATAATATCGTTCATTTACAATATACATCCACACATTATGCGACAAAGTTAGTGCAAGGCGAGTGAAAAACAAAATAATTTATTATTTTTAGATAAAATCTTAAAATTCTTAAGAAAGACTATAGTATACTTTTGTCTTTGAAATAAAGATTTAATCGTAAAAGACATAGTCTTGGCTTTTCAGTTCCTGCAATATCGGCTTCGGCTCGGCATAATTGAAATAAATTTCATCCTGCTCTCGCCTTGCACTAATTTTTTGTGTATCAATCAGTTTCACAACTCGCTATGTGCCTAATCTCAACGCAAGAATCTACTCAAAAACACTACTGAAATCATCTTGATATAATTTATATCACCCACCTTATATCTTTACGAACCATCTACAAAATTGATAATAATAGTGAAATGTTTATGAAGTTGTTTTAAATTGTTTTTGCAAAGATACAACTAAAAAAATATTATTTTGCATAAGTTCATTTTTTAAAATTTTTACTTATTCAAGAACAACAAATAAAACAAATTCTTATAACTTGTCACTGCTACCCGAAAAGGGAATATCAGAAAGGCTTACACTAATCATATCACCCGTAATAGGATGAATAAATTCTAATGATTGGGCCTGTAAGCATAGCCTCTTATCGCAATGACCATACAGGGCATCACCGACGATAGGACAACCTAGCCCCTCACGACTAGCACAATGAACACGCAGTTGATGAGTACGTCCCGTGTGTGGATAAAGTTTGACAAGAGTACGACCATCCTTACGCCAAACAACATCATAAAGAGTAACAGCATTCTTGCCGTGAACAAAATCTACATGTTGGCATGGACGATTAAGATAGTCACTCGACAAAGGCAAGCGTATCTCTCCCCTATCCTCCTGAACTTCACCCTCAAGCAAAGCCACATAAGACTTACTTACCTGACGATGCTCAAACATTTGTTGCACTATCTTCTGAGTCTGCTCGCCTTTAACCAACAGTTGCAAGCCAGAAGTGTACATATCCAAACGATGAACAGCAAAGGTTGTTATGCCCAAACGCTGACGCAACACATCTATCACACATGGTACTTGTATCTTACCAGGCACAGAGAGCATACCAGAAGGCTTATTTACGATCATCAGCCATTCATCATCATACACTATTCTCAACTGCTCTTCCAACGATTGGTCATAAATATTCTGCGGATCTGTATCAACATTTAGTCCTCGCAACATCCAATCGAGTATAGGCTTACAACGCCCCGTACAAGCTGGATAACAAGAAAGGTGATGACGAATCTCATCTTTCGGACTCTCGCCCCACCAAAATTCTGCCATACAAAGTGGATAAAATCCTTTGGAAAAAGCATATTGCAAAAGCTTCGGAGCACAGCAGTCACCACTGCCTGAAGGGGGATAGCGCAAAGGAGTGTCGGCAAATATATCAAGAAGATTACGCTTGTCGCCTTCGGCATTCAGCATCTCGTACTGCGAAAAAATATTATCCTGCAATCTTTTGGATTCTTCACGTGAGGTAGGTATTGAGTCTTTCGGTAATACATATATAGATGGTACAAAATAATCATCATCACAATCTATATAACTGCCAGAATATGCCACGAGATAGCCTACAACGCCACTACAGACATCTTCAACCACTAACACACCAAACATTTTCCCTTTTGGTGCTGTCGGCCACTGACGAAGGCGGAGCATAGCGACAACCTCTTCCATAGCCAGATGCACCCACGGATGTGGTTCATAACAGAACGGATATGTAAAACACAGAGGCCGTTCACCTTCTAATGGTTTTGCGAAATGATGAAACATCACGGCAAAATTAATAATTATTTACTATCTTTGCAAAGAACTTTTTATACTCAAAATGAGAATACTAATCTTCTGTATTATTTCGTTGTCTTTTGTCGTAAGCAATACAAATGCCAAAAGCGGTACATGGCAAAGTTCTGTAGCCGGAATAATAAACTACACATCCAACAATGCCACACAACCAAGAAAAGATTATAATGGAAAACTGTTTACAGTGGTCTATCTTGAAAACCTGGGTATTGATAAAATAGGCAACAACACCAATGCAGAAGATGTGCAATGGCTACGCGATAATGGATTTGCCGTCATCGAACTTGACTACAAAAAAAATGCCAATGCCACATCGCCAAGAATAAACAAAGATATTGAAGCTATCAACATAGCACTAAACAGTGGAACATTCTGTGGAATATCAAACATATCTTCAAAACGGTCATACATACTCTTTGAAGGGTATCGCATAAAAACAGATGTGGCATATTACAAAGACGACCCAACCGTTTATAACTATCCTGACATATACAAGAGCACAATAGGCGACTCGTTATATATGGATATTATATACCCTGCCAATACAAAAAAAATAGTGCCTACCCTACTTTCATTTTCATATAGTAATAGTTGGGGACATAAAAGTTCGGCTTCGGCAAAAGGCGAAAATGCGAATATGCGTATATATCTGCCATATACACTCGCAGCCGGATTTCATGACACCATACTCGAAGGTGCGCCCGGGCGAGGAATAGCGTGGGCAATAGCCGATCACCCGAAATACTGTGAATGGGGACAAGGCAAACGCACAAGGGGAGCTAACAAGGAATATGCTTCAATAGCCACCAACCCTGACGGAGCAAGAAAAGTGAAATCGGCTATACGCACCCTTCGCGCCATTGGAGCAGAGCTTGGGCTAGCAAATGAGATAGCTATCTACGGGTTTTCACGGGGTAGCACCACTGGTGCGTTAGCTGTTGGTGACAAGAAAATGGCCGAATTTGAGAATCAAGGTCTCCACCCTACAATAGCGGCAGACATTCAAGCGGCAGTACTCGGGCCTGGAGTGTTTGACTATTGTATATTTGCCGACGGATTCACAGACAAAAACGAATATAAAAACGGAACGAAGGTGTGGGGCGACATTAATAAAAACAGACAGACATGGGAAGAACAGGGGGCCTTATATCTCTGCGAAACTCAGGCATCGGCACCTTGTCTATTTTTTTACAATAGCACAGATGAAAAGTTCTACGGAAAATGTGCCGATGCGATGAAGACAAAACTTGACTCACTAGGTGTTGACACAGAACTCATCAAAGATTTCGGCACAGACCATTGTGTACCGACTAGCGAAACAGATTTGACAATAATATATGACTTTCTGTGTTCGCACCTATCGGCACCGACAGCAATAGAACATATCAACGCCGAAACTAAGAAATTGTGCAATGATAGCAAGACCTATGATCTTTGCGGAAGACAATTACTCTACCATTCAAAAAAAGGAATAAGGATAAAGAATGGTAAGAAAATGTTAGTGAAATAAGTGGCATAAATTGTGATTTTTTGCATAATTATGTATTGGTTATGCTCATCATGAATTATCTTGCAATTATTACATAACTTTTCAATATCTTTGCAAACATGAAAATAGTAGTACTTGACGGACATGAACTGAATCCTAGCGACCTCAGTTGGGAACCACTCAACGAATTCGGGACAGTTATAGTATATAAACATACAGCCCCCCAAGATGTTGTCGCTCGACTAAAAGATGCCGACATCGCCCTCACAAACAAGGTGGTAATAAACAAAGGCATCATAGCGCAACTATCACAATTGAAACTCATTGCTGTACTTGCCACAGGATACAACATCATTGACTGTGAAGCAGCAAAAGAAGCAGGTATTATCGTGACAAACATCCCTGCATATTCAACCGACAGCGTGGCACAAATAGTGTTCGCCCACCTGCTCAACATCACAAATCAGGTGCAGCACTACACAGATGAAAATCGCCATTTCCGCTGGAGTAACAACGATGGTTTTTGTTATTGGGATAATACCTTGCATGAGCTTACAGGGAAGAAAATAGGTATCATCGGGCTTGGGAATATAGGCAAGCGCGTGGCTCGCATAGCCGAAGCCTTTGGTATGGAAGTCATAGCCATAACAAGCAAACGACAGGAAGAATTGCCTACATACATAAAAAAGGTAACGAAAGAATACCTTCTCAGACAAGCCGATGTCATCACACTGCATTGTCCGCTAACCCTAGAGACCCAAGATTTTATCTGCCATGAGACAATATCACAAATGAAACCTTCGGTTATAATCATAAACACAGGGCGTGGAGCGCTTGTCAATGACAACGACATTTCCGAAGCCCTCCACTCCGGACGCATCGCTGCTTATGCTACAGATGTCATGCGGCAAGAACCGCCAGCAAAAGAAAATCCGCTTTTATCAGCTCCAAATTGTTACACCACTCCACACATAGCATGGGCGACCATCGAAGCGAGACAACGATTGATGACAATACTCAAGGAGAACATTCAGTCTTTCATCATTAGGAAGCCTATAAATGTGGTGAATAAATGATTAATAATAAATAACATGAAAAATATATTTCTTTTACAAAATGTACAAATGTTGAGAATATTCCTTATATTCAGCATTCTAACAGCAATTCTTGTTGGATGTGGTTCATACAATTATCTCTCCACTCAAGGTTCATCTGGAATGGTCGGTGCATATTCAGGATATAGAAATCTCACTTCTGAAGAGAGGAACATTTTCGACAAGGCGACACATGGCACTAGATATAGCAGATATTCTCCGGTAGGAGTATCCACCCAAGTGGTTGCAGGTACAAACTATCGTTTTCACTGCAAGAAAAAGAATGGTAAGTATCATGAAGTAACAATCTATCAGCCTTTACCTGGGCAAGGTGAGCCACGCATAACTAGTGCTAAAAAAACTAATAAAAGGCACTAAAAGACAATATGAATTACAATAAGGTTAGAGTTGAAAAGAAGCGTGGTTATAAGAGCCTAATTCCCCAAGTACCTACAAATATCGTTCAAAAAACACACATTGCAATGTGCCTTGCGAGAGGTGCATGTACGCTTGCCATGTTCAAGCAACCAAAAGTGGAACATCAGTTGTTTTGATTTCGGCACATGACAGGTAAGATAACGCTCTGTCTTTAGTGGAGTGTCACATGATTTTGGCACCAGTCCCAAACGATGGCTCACACAAAAGACATGAGTATCAACAGCAATACATTCGCGACCGAAAGCATGACTAGTGACGACATTTGCAGTCTTGCGTCCAACTCCAGGTAGTGATATCAAATCATCAAATTCCGAAGGCACCTCGCCAGAAAACCTTTCAACCAATTGTTGCGACATTTTGCTTAGATGGCATGCTTTTGAATTTGGGTATGATACGGACTTTATAAGAGCGAATATATCTTCCACACTTGCCTTACTCAAGGACACGGCATTTGGATAAGTGGCAAACAATACAGGAGTTACCTTATTTATGCGCTTGTCTGTACACTGCGCGCTGAGCATGACGGCTACCAGAAGTTCGTAGGTGTTATGAAAGACCAACTCCGTATCAGCATCTGGCAAAAACTTTTCAAAACGCTCAATGACCCTATCGTAATATTCGGCTATCTTAGAAGACATATTTAAAAGAATATATCAGTTGAGCTACGACCAAATATAACACCACGATGGGAGCAAAATAAGAAATTCCTAAGACAAGAGACGAGAAAGCATCTTTCAGCGAACGTATACAGCCTACAATACCGCCATATATCCATGATAACAGAATGATGTCTATACATAACATTGGTATTAGGCTGTCAAGAAACGGAGATGGTAAAAGGCGTCCTGTGATACTCAACATTACCGCATGAGGTACAAATGCCAGAAGGATTATTTTCCCCAGCATCAAAACACCAACGGCGCTACATATCATCATGGCCATACGTCGTTGGTATTTGTCGGCCCACGCCTTTGTTTGACGATTCGTCTTGACCACACCATAAGTGCAAGCAATAAGCAATAGCCATACAAGAACGGGCGATGCCAGATTATCACAATATCGCGACAGCATCCAGCGGATACCGGCAGGCTTCAGTAGCGATTCTACTGTACACCACTGCATCACATCTGCCATCCATGAAAACAGAATTAGCAACAATTGTAACAAAAGCAGAAAAAAAGTAATTCTGGCAAAAGCAATTGTCAATTTCATATTTTTCTTTTCCACACTAACTTCTCCTGTATTGAGTTATCATGATTTATGACTTTTTCATGCTTCATCAGGCACTAGATTGTCGATGTCGATAATTTTCAATTCTATGGCACGTACCACCAATCGAGTAGCATTTATGCCTATACCGCCATTGCCATGTGGGAAGAGTTTTTGTATTAATTCATTTTGTCGCTTTTCTAGGCTTTTCACTCCGAATGGCATTCCGCGGAGATTGGTAATCATATCTTTAGTATATCCGAGTGCAAGATGTCTTAGGAACCGTTCATCATATTCGTCTATTTCGTATTCTACAAACGACTCTTGCTGACGTCGCCCATTGTTCACAATATCCTTGAAGCGATTTACTATTTGTTTCAGTATTGGCTCATTGAAGACAAGTTCTTTTCCTTCCATCACCGCTATTACATCGCGTCGCGTAAGTAGTTCACCCGTCTTCAAGATTATGCCATCACATCCTGCGTCCAGCACATCTATCCATAGTTTTTCATTCAGTATCTCACCTGTAAAAATCAGCACTTTTACTGTTGGGTAGTTGGATTTAGTGTAACGGCATATTTCGACACCAATAGTAGTGCTACCTCCAAGTCCAAGATCGAGAAGTACCAAGTCGGGCAGTTCTTGTCGCATCAGCTTGTAATATTCTGCTTCGTTTTGAGCCGTACCGATTACTTGTGCTTCTGGGATATCGGTTTTTAGGATGCCTTCAGTTCCTTTCAGTTCTAACTGTACATCTTCAACGATAACGACCTTAAAATTTTCCATATCGTGGTAATTTTATCATTATTTCTTTTTCCGTTCTTTCTATGCCACATCCTCGACGTTGTGTGGCTTCAGCGTGGTCGCGAATGATTTGCCGACAAATCAGGTATTTCGTGTCGGTTATTTCGCCTTCTAGTGTAAAACGCACATAATCGCCTTCGGTTGTGTGACTTATGATATTCTTTTGTGTCATTTCAAAAAGATAGTCCAAGAGTATTTTGTCGCCAAGGATATTTTCGTCTCCGAATTCATATTTATGCAGATGTAGCGACAATCTTTCTGTTTGGCGCATTGCCTGTCGGTCCAGCAATGTGTATAGGTCTTTGTAATAGGTGATAAGTTCTTCAACAGTGCTTGCCGGCAGGCCATCATCTGTTACATCCGATAATTGGGCGCTGATGCGAGCGGGATAAGACATTGTCTCGTGTTTGATGGTGGAAAGACAATTATCAAGCACGTTATTGGCAACATAAAGTGCAGATGTCTGGGTGGATGTCTTTCGCGTTTCGTCTTGTAACATTTCTATTGCTGAGGTCACGGCATACACATTTTCGTTATGTTCGCGTTGTCGGATGCGATTGCTCTTGGCAAAACGCCAAACTATGAGATAATAAAGCGGGACGATAGAAAGAAGTATCAGCACTAGGAGTACGATTGACACCATGCGGTTGGTTTTGCTTTCTTGAAGTGTTGCGCAATATGATGGTAGTCGTTTGTCTATTGACGATTCTTTCAGCGAATGTATATACTTATTATTATAATGCTCATATGTTGCAAAGTCTTTGTTAGTAAGTGCGATGATTGCCGAATCGTTTAATGTTTGTCCCACGGCGACGAGAGAGATGTTGATTCCCAATGCTAGTATTAATATTCGCATTATACCTTTTGGCAATCGGAAGAAGAAGCGACTACCTTTTTCTTGCTTGCTCTCGGCAGAGATCATTGCGTCTTTAAATAGGCGGCTTGCCTTCTTGTATTTTTCTATAATGCCACGACAGTTCATCAATCCGAATCCGTGTCCTTCGCGAGCGAGTTTATTGTCTGCAGCAGTAGCACTCAGTGCTCCGCTTGCCGTAAACAAGCGATTTATTTGTTCCATCTCCATTCCCTGTCCTGTGTCAGCGACGCTTATCTCTACATAGCCATCTTCGGAATGTGTTGACACTTTTATTTCACCTCCTGCTGGGGTAAATTTGAGGGCATTATCAATGAGTGTGTTCAGCATGAAGAGTGTAAGTATGCGGTCGGCTTTTACAGATTCTTTTGTATCTTCAACTTTGAATGATATGCCTTTTAAACGACATGATGATTCGGCTTTTTTCAGCAAGTTGAAAAGTGGCTGCAAGGCAAATGTCTCCACTTTCAGATTGAGTTCTCCTCGTCTCAGCTTTATCCACTCTGTGAGCATAGAGTTTTTTGAAGATATTTCTGCCAATAGTTCTTTTATGTAGGCTACATCTTCTTTTGAAAGTGTGTCAGTTTTGTTCACCATGTATGCCATACGTTCGATGAGTGGAAGAAGCGAGTTTATGAGGCTCACTTTGGCTCTATTTTCGGCATGACAACGTTTGTAGGAGATGAGTTTTTGTTCTGCCACTAGTTTTTGTTCCTGTTCTTCTTCGTAGAGAGAGTGTAGTTGTTCTATTTCTGCGGCTTGTCCTGCCTCGCTTTTGCGTTGCACTCTTTTTCTCATTCTATAGAAGACTATGAGCATCAGTATGAGTAAGAGTATGGATGATATTACGCCGCTTATCCATATTGCTTGTTCGTGGAATTCTTTGCGTAGTGTTTCTAGTCGGTTTTCCAGGAATCGGTCTTGTCTTTTGCCTTGTTGTAGTGAAAGATACTCTTTTCGGTTGTATATGCTTTCGTTGATGTTGCCGAGGGCGGCAAAGACGACGCTTAATCGTTCGTGTATGCTTGCCAGCAGGTCGGGTGCGTAGTCGATGCGTGGGCTGACGTTAAGTGCGTGTTTAAGGTTGTCCAAAGCTTTTTTGTATTCTCCTTTTGAGATGTAGCAGTTTGCCAGTGTTCTATATGCTCCTGCAATCTGATAGATGTCGCCGTAGTCTATGAACAGTTCCAGTGATTGTTTTGCCATTTCCACATTGGTTGTATTTTCGGCGAATGCTTGCAGGCAGTTTGCTCCAAAGAAGATGAGTTGTTGTTGGTTGGCCAGATAGAGTGATCGTTCGAGTGCGTAATCATCGCCATCTGCTCCGGCATTGTAGTAGTAATTTGCCGTTTGTACGGAGTCGAGTTGTATCAGTTCTTCTGGATTTATTTTGTCGAGTGCGTTTTTTGATTTTTGTTCTAGGCCAACATAGTAATAATATGTACTGCTGACGATGTAGAATTCCGACTCGGCATAGGCGAGTCGTTTTGTCAGCAGGTACGACAGTCGTCCATCTTCTTCATGTATGCGTGCCATTCGGTTTTCTGCCGAGTTCTGGTAGTCATAATATTCTTTGTTCATGCTGCGTCGTTGACAGATGCGCATCATCTGTACGTCGGCAATGAGCAGTTCCACTTGGTTTTCGCTGATGTCATATACTCGTTGTAGTTTTGCTTCAGCCTTGTTGTATTCCATGCGTGCAATATCGACAAAGGCAAGGTCGTTGAGTCCTATGGCATGATGTCCAGCTTTGATGAGTTTGTTGGCATAATAAGCCGTTGAGTCAAGATTGCGATAATGCCAATAGTAGGCATTTTCCCCTATGTCGAGTCTATGTTCGGCATGTAGAGAAATACAAAGCCCCCATGAGCACAGTAGTGCCAAGAGGGCTTTTTGCATTATCGTTATGATATTATGCACGTGCAGCCTTTATATATCCGAGTGCTTCTTCGCATTTGTCTATGATGTATTGCCAATCGCCGGTAGCGATTTTATCTTTTGGGAAGAGTTTTGAGCCCATGCCTACGCAATAGACGCCAGCTTTGAACCATTCTGTGAGGTTATCTTTTTCGGGAGCGACGCCACCGGTCACCATGATTTTCGACCAAGGCATTGGTGCTTTCAGTCCTTTCACCATTTTTGGTCCATACACATCGCCGGGGAAGAGTTTTGTCAGTTCGCATCCTATTTCCTGTGCTTTGCCTATTTCCGACGCTGTTCCGCAACCGGGACAATAAGGTATTTGGCGTCGGTTGCATACGGGAGCAATATCTTCGTTGAGTAGTGGCCCGACAACAAAGTTTGCGCCGAGTTGTATGTACATTGCTGCGGTTGGGGCATCTACGACGCTGCCTATACCCAATGCTAGTTCTGGGCACTCTTTGTCTGCCCATTTCACAAGTTCTCCAAATGTTTCATGTGCAAAATCTCCGCGGTTAGTAAATTCAAACGCACGTACTCCACCTTGGTAGCAAGCCTTTATGACGTTTTTGCACACATCAAGGTCTTTGTTGTAGAATACAGGCACCATGCCTGTGTCACCTATCTTGGCCATTACGGCCTGTTTATCAAATTTAGCCATTTTTTTAGATTTACAAGTATAAGTGTATGTGTTTTATCTCTGTACTCTGCCCGAGGCGTTGCCGCCAGCTAGTGCCAACACTTCATCTTCGGTCACCATGTTGAAGTCGCCGTTTATGGTATGTTTTAGTGCCGATGCAGCCACAGCGAATTCTAGAGCTTTTGCTTGATCGCAGTTATATTTCAACATTCCGTGTATGAGTCCTCCCGAGAATGAGTCGCCACCTCCTACTCTATCGATGATTGGGTTTATTTCGTAGCGTTTACTTTGATAGAATTCTTTTCCGTTATAGATGAGTGCTTTCCATCCGTTGAATGTTGCAGAGAAGCTCTCACGCAGTGTAGAGACGACATATTTGAAGCCGAATTCTTTCATCATAGCTTTGAAGATGCCTTCATATCCAGCTGCGTCTGTTTTGCCACCTTCAACGTCTGCATCAGGTTTGAATCCAAGGCAGAGTTCTGCATCTTCTTCGTTTCCTATGCATACATCTACGTATTTCATCAATGGTCGCATGATGCTGATGGCTTTTTCCGATGTCCACAGTTTTTTGCGGAAATTAAGATCCACGCTTACCATTACTCCGTGTCGTTTTGCCGTCTGGCATGCCATTCGTGTCAGTTCTGCAGCTTTGTCGCTGATGGCAGGTGTGATACCGCTCCAGTGGAACCAATCGGCTCCTTTCATGATTTCATCAAAGTCGAAGTCTGTTGTTAGTGCTTCTGCTATTGCGCTGTTAGCTCGGTCGTATATCACTTTTGATGGGCGCATAGAAGCTCCTGTTTCTGCGTAGTAAAGTCCCACTCGGTCGCCACCTCGTGTTATAAAGTCTGTGTTGACTCCGTATCGTCTTAGTGCGTTGACGGCGATTTGTCCTATTTCATGTTTTGGTAGTTTTGTGACGAAATAGGTATTGTGTCCGTAGTTTGCACAGCTTATTGCCACGTTGGCTTCGCCTCCTCCTGGTATGATGCGGAAGGTTTCTGTCTGTACTAATCTGTCTTGTGCGTTAGGTGAAAGGCGGAGCATTATCTCGCCAAGAGTTACGATTTTTCCCATTGCTAAAATTATTTACTTAGTTTATTTATCGGCAGGCGAAGTTAGTGAAAGGCGAGCGAAATACCAAATTTATTTGAGTATTGCCGAGCCGAAGCCTAATTTGTGCGACGAGTCTAGCGAAGGCGATAGTTAGTGAAAGGCGAGCGCAGAATGAAATTTATTCCAATTATGCCGAGTCTCAAAGTTATTAGATCAAAATATTTTTGTTTTTATCAGATTGCATCTTCGATGTAGTGCTGAAATCAAAGCCTACAAAAACAAGCTTTTCTCTGCTTTGCTTTCATCCCTCCATCCTTACCTTTGATAAGAAAGATAAAAAAAACAAATACAAAATGTGGCTTCGCCATAAAAAATAGCTCACTACGTGAGTCAAAAATAAAGATAGTTTCTGTATATAGTTGTTACTTGTTTTTTACGACTGAAAGGAGTTATTTTTTTGCCGAAGGGTGTTTTGTTTTAAAAGGCTTATTGGATGGTTTGGGGATTGTTGGTGTCTGAGCTTGCTCAAGGATTGACAAACCACAAAACAGACGGGATTACTTTTAGTAAGACCATAATAAGAAGCCTTTTAAATATTTTGATCTATTTCTTAATATCTCGCACCTCGGCATAGATTAAGCGAGCTTATCTCTGCGCTCGCCTTGCACGATATTTCAGTTTCTGCACTATCGGCTTCGGCTCGGCATAATTTGAAATAAATTTCATTCTGCGCTCGCCTTGCACGATATTTCAGTTTCTGCACTATCGGCGGCACCTCAACATAATTCAAAAAATTGATTCTGTGTTAAGTGGCTTATTACAATCTAATATAAATGCTTTATCTCTACCGAGTCGTGAGATACCAATATGATTAAAGCACTCGGAATAGTAGTTACCATAAGAGTTTATATCATTTTTTAAATTATAGAACACCCCTTCAGCAAAGCGGCATGAAAGAGCCTTTTGAATATTTTAATCTTGTCCTATATTTTTATCTTTCTTGCCACAAAAGTAGTGAATGATTTGTATTTTATACGATTCAGCTTTATTCGTCAGATCTATTTGAAGAAAGGTGTTAATTTCTTGTTGTTGGCAAGTGAGATAGGAGCCATCGGCATTATCCCGAGATAATTCAAAGAATAGAAAGAGGCGAGTATGGATACTTGTTCTTCATCACATCCGCTATTACGGAATGACTCTTCCCAACACTTGAGCAATTTATCGCTAGTCATATAAAAGTGTTCCTCGCGTCTCATGTAGTAATGAGTCATAAAATACCAGTTTGCCCAATCGTAAATAGGGTTACCATATGAGAAAAGACCGAGGTCGATGGCATATACATCATTTCCTGAAAAAATGAAATTCCCGGGATGATAATCGCCGTGCAGACAGTTATCACAATGAGGAATTGCATCTAGAAAATCCGAGATGCGACTCTTTTCTTTATTGGTGAACATCGTTGCGACAGGCAGTTTGCTTTTCATTCTTTCATCTATAGGTATAAAACGATTCTTATCACATGGCTTGGAACGGATGATGGTCCCTAGTTCTACGAATCTATTGATATAGGAAGGCATATTCTTCCAGTCCTCCGATATGGCTCTGATGAGAGATTTCTTGCCTATTACGTTCTGATAGACGGCACCTACACTACCGTCTGCCACTTTCACCAATCCTCCTGCCTTCGGAGTGGGAATTCCCAAAGAGTAAACATAAGACGATATATCCTGCTCTTTTTGAAGTTGTTCCAAATCTGTTTCGTCCTTGGTAAGAAAAACTTTCACCATCCACTTTCCATCAGGGCTGGTATAATTTCTTGTTGATGGACGCTCGCTCAGCAAACTCCATTCGGTAATATCAATTTCTTTCATTTATAAAACCCATATTCTTTGTAAAATCTAATATGATTATCAACCATTTACAAAGTCACCACACAATCGTATATTACTCTTTTAGCTGATAAACCTTCTCTCCTTCAAACCAAGTAGAAACAACCTTGGCATTATGAATGTCTAACTTTGAGCAAGTGAGTACATCTTTGTCGGCAATCACGAAGTCTGCATATTTGCCCACCTTGATGCTTCCACGCTCTTTCTCTACATGCATCTGATAAGCTCCGTTGATGGTTAGAGCCTGTAGTGCCTGTTCGCGTGAGATAAGTTCCCGAGTCCAAAAAGGCTCATAAAGTGTACCATCATCACCGGTAGCTTGTCCCGTAACGGCAATTTCCATAATTCCAAACGGGTCGAAAGGAGAACCGCTAGTAGCAGGGTAATCAGAGTGTGATGTCATAATGGTTCCAACATCGAAATACGACTTCATCGGGTAAGCCACAGGGAAGCCATACTCATCAAGTAGGTTTGTGGGAAGAATTAAACTGAGAGTTGCCCCCGTCTCAAACGACATACAGTGCCATAGTATACCGCTGACAGCCACGATATTATTGTCGGCCATTCGCTTGAAATCCGCCTTAGTAACATTTCGTGTATGAACCACGGTATTGCGTAGTTCTTTATTACCGCTAGCAACGAAAGCATTCACGGCTCTATTTACCGCAGCGTCGCCCATTGTATGAACGTGCATGGTCATACCATTGTTATTAGCCTGTTCGGTAATCTTTGCTACTTCATCCTCAGTCCAATTGGCGATGCCATGACCAAAACTCTTTTCTTGATAAGGCTCCATTGTAAGGCCAGTCCCACTCTCTACGGTGCCGTCGATGAAGATTTTCACATAGTCAGCGTTGATATGTCCACCTGTATATTGTTTCGTAGTCTTGGCATTAGCTATCTCATCCTCTACGCTCGCAGTAGAACTATCAAACTCATAGCTCATACCCAGTAGTATATGAAGGTTACCATCCCCATCAAGAGATTTGGCTCCATTGTAGAAGGCATTAGTACCATAATAGTTAGACCATCCATCCATATACGCAACATAGCCATTGGCAAGCAGTTGTCTCTGTGCATTTTCTACGGCTTTCAGCCCCAATGAAGCAGGGAATATCTCATTAAAATTGATGCCATGATTGCGGACGTATGTTCCAGCTTGTTCGGTAAGGAGGCCGTTTGGTTTGCCGTCTGTCATACAAATTTCGCCACCTCTTATCTCCGACCTCAGCACATTGCAATCCTTGTCAAGAATACCGGCATTCTGCAGGCATTTTGTATTGGCAAGTCCTTTATGTCCCTCACCGTCGCTCACGAAGAGTGCGATATCCGGGCATATAGAATCTAGTTGTTGACGTGTAGGCATAGACATTAGAAAGGCTTGATACATCCATCCGAAACCATAAATAGAAGATTTTCCTTCTGCCTTTGTTTTTTCATATGCTTGTTTTATCACCTGTTTGAATTCCTCCACAGTTGTGTTTTGATTAAATATAGGTCCACCCATAAGATGCATGCCGTTGGACATCAAATAGTGTGCATGACCTTCATAGCAACCGGGGATAATTATACCCTTTTCTTTGTGATCAATAATTTGAGTCTTACCTTCTTCGATGTAGGCTGTAGCTCCCCGTTCGTCTCCGACATAGATAAACTTGCCATCTTTCACAGCGAATGCATTAGCAACGATGAAATTACCATTATCATCTTTATCAGATGTGAAGATTTTTCCATATACAATCATGTCGGCATACTCATCTACATCTGGCATTTCCTCTTTGTCTGTGCATCCCCAAAGGATACATGTTCCTAGAATAAGAAATAAAATCTGATAATACTTCTTCATATTTATTTTATTGTGTATTTTTATGATTGCCTACAACTTATTAGTGGCGGATAACAAATGCAAATTTAATTAAAATCAAAAAAAAGAGCAAATATAACGTTAATTAATGGGTGTGTTAATTGTCCTTCTTGCGTGATAGAACTCACGCGATTTTGTTTTTCCAAATATGAGTTTTTATCGTGTGCGTTATGGGTGCCGAACAAGACGGTTTGCGTAGGTTATCGCAATGGTTTGCGAGGACTGTCGCGTGCGTTTGATTTTTTGGCACGGGCAGACTGCGCCGATGCGGTCAGAAAAGAGCAAGATGTTTTCTTGTTTTGTAGCAGTAAGGCAAAGAACGCCTTTTAGTTTCATCATGATGTTATCGTACTGGTAAAGATACAACACCTGTTAATGGCAAGCGTGCGATTCCGTGCGATTCTGCATGATAAGCAAAACAGCCTTCTGCATTCGTGAGCAGTTTGTCTTCTAT
>JAZLJQ010000057.1:0-5164 GCA_045617965.1 Prevotella sp. | reverse complement strand
TTGTCTCCTGTTTTAGTATATATTCTCATATTGAATATTTAAACCATTTATGAAATATGCCTATTATGTTTGACAAAGATACAAAATTTCAGCATTTCCTCCCAATCTAAACGTTACTTTTATTGTACACATTATACTTCGGTGGGTTCTATAAATTATATCGAGATGATTTTAGGTGTGTTTTCCGAGTAGATTTTTTGTGTTGAGCTATGCAACTGATTGATACAAAAAAATATGCCAAAAAGAAACTTAAAGCACTCGAAATAATAGCAACTATTAAGAGTTTTTTATATCATTTTAGAATTTGTAGAACACACCTTAATAAAATATTTACCCAATATTTATTGTAACGACAAACACTAACAATCTCACTAAAATCTTTATTGCAATATATGAATTAATACACCTTATTAAATTAATATTTTTTGGACTTTTATTTATTTTATTGTACTTTTGCGGAGTTCATTATCCTTTAGACAAAACTTTATTTATAATTATATGCGTTTAAAATTCAAGTTTGCACTTTTAGCATTGTGTTGTGTGCAAATTTCTTTTGCTCAGGTCGACGACAAAGTGAAGACCACTACTCCCGATGATGAAGATTCGGAATCGTCATTCACTTTTACTGAGACACAATTAGGAGAAAACGATGATATGTCACAGAATGTGAGTATAATCGGAAGTTCATCAAACATCTATGCTAGTAACGTAGGCTATAGATTTAGCCCAATGAGATTCAAGTATCGCGGTATGGACCCAAAATACAATGACATCTACATCAACGGCAACCCAATGAATGATCTTGAAAGGGGCTCGTTTGGATACTCACTTGTTGGAGGATTGAATAATCAGACAAGGGCCGTTGAAAGCACATTGCCTTTTGAGGATAATACATACACAATGGGGGGCATGGCAGGAAGCAATAACTACAACTTTAGACCAAGTAGTTTTGGCTCAGGACAACGCGTATCACTCGCCGGAGCAAATCGCAACTACACAATTAGAGGAATGTACACTTACAACACCGGGCTATTGCCAGATGGCTGGGCATTTACAGCTGCATTAACTTATAGGTGGGCTGGTCGCGGATATGTAAAAGGTACATTCTACAATGCATTATCATATTTCTTTGGAGCAGAAAAGCGTATTAACGATGCTCACAGTATTTCATTCGTGACATGGGGGAACCCTACGGAGCGATCAACACAAGGAGCTTCAACAGACGAAGGATATTGGCTCGCTAATAGTTATACATATAATCCGTATTGGGGGTATCAAGATGGAAAAATTAGGAATTCGCGTATCGTTCGCGACTACGCACCTACAGGTCTTTTTACTTGGGATTGGAAGATTAACAATAATACCAAACTGACAACGACACTTTCGGGACGTTATGCAATGTATCGTACCACAAAGTTAAACTATAATAATTCCGAAAACCCTCAGCCTGACTATTATAAGAAAATGCCAAGCAATTTCTATAATGTCTGGGACGAGGATAGTCCTAACCGCACAGAACAAAACTATCAAGACTGGAAGTTCACTCGCGACTATTTGATGGCTTCAGAAGCAAATAGACAAATCAACTGGAATCAGCTTTATGCCTCAAACGAACAAGCCAACAAAGCTGGAGTTGATGCCATGTATATAATACAGGCACGCCACAACAACACTTTCAACTTGACACTTGCTTCTAATCTGCAACATCAACTAAATAAAAATCACAAAATCACAGGTGGATTCTCTTTGCAAAAAAATACAGGCTATCATTATTATACTATAGACGATTTACTTGGTGCAAAATATTATCACAACACAAATACTTACGCATCTAGTAATTATGGTATTGGCTCGACGCAATTGATGTATGATATACGTGATGGCGGGAAATTGGTAGGCAAGGATGACAAGTTCATGGCTGATTATAATATCTATACTAATAAGGCTAACGCATGGGCTACATTTGCAGGTAATGCCATTGGCTTCCACTATTCAGTTTCAGGCAGAATTGGCGGTACAACCTTACAACGTGAAGGAAAGATGCAAAATGGTCTTGCCCCTGATAACTCACTTGGAAAGAGCGGAACAGCAAAATTCCTTGATGGGGGGGCAAAATTTAATGTAAATAGAAATCTTGGACATGGGCATTGGTTGTCTATAGGCGCAGGATATCAAGCTATGGCGCCAACTGCATCTGCTGCATTTGCAGCTCCAGAAGTAAATAATGATTTCGTCACTAACCTTGAAAATGAAAACATTTTATCATCGGAAATCTCTTACCAATATGAAGGAGGATGGTTACACCTAAATCTATCTGGATATTATTCAAAGACAACCAACGGAACAGAATGGATTCCTCTCTACTATGACGATGCAAATTCTTTCTCTTATATATCACTAACTGACATTAATAGAGAATATTATGGAGCAGAACTCGGGGCAAAGTTTAAAATTACGTCTGCGTTTGCTATTAATTTATTAGGCACTATTGCAGAATCTAAATATACTAACGATGCTAATGTTCGTTATTTGATGTCAACCAAAGGGACTTACGATACAGACTTTGCTCATATCAAGGGGATGCGAGAAAGTGGCACTCCTTTGACAGCAACAAGTATAGGACTTAGTTACCACGCAAAAGGTTGGTATCTAGATTTGTATGGTAACTATTATGACAGAATTTACTTATCGTTCTCACCAACATATCGTTTTGAAAGTTCAGCTGCGGCAAATGGGCTTATCACCAATACCGGTGAATTTGATTACGATAAGGCATCTCAGGCAAAAGGTAAAGGCGGATTCATGCTTGACGCATCAATTGGGCGTTCTATGTATGTCGGGACTGGCAGCCTATCTATTAACCTCATGCTGACAAACATTCTCAACAAGCGTGATTTCTGTACCGGAGGCTATGAACAAAGCCGTGCCGACTACACTAATTCCGGAAATGCACGTACTTATGTATTCAGTATGAATCCTAAAAAGTATTACGCATATGGAATCAATGGAATGCTCATTGTGTCATATAGATTTTAAATCAAGGAGGATATGAATATGAAAAAAACAATAAAAAACATACCGTTTTTGATGTTGGTAATCTTGTGTTGCATATTTACATCATGCGAAAACGATTGGGATACTCCAAACACGACAAATGTTTATGGTAACAATTCGTTGAAAGAAACAAACGTTAAAACTATAGCTGAGGTAAAAGATATGTTTAAAAGTTATATTACAACTTCTTATACGTATCAAAAAGTGAATGAACAAATGCAGATTATCGGCACCGTAACAGGTAATGATATAGGAGGTAATATTTATAGCGAAATCTCCATCCAAGATGAGACCTCTGCAATTATCATTGCTATCTCTCAAGGTGGCATATGGGGTTATTTACCAATAGGAACAAAAGTGCTAGTAGAATTAAAAGACCTTTATGTTGGCAACTATGGTTTGCAAGCAGAGATAGGGACTCCTTATACTAATAAAGACGGCGACACATATGTTAGCCGTATGAATCCAATGCTTTGGCAACAACATTTCAAGATACTCGGTTACGGCAATGCGCCACAACCAGAACTCTTTGCTGATGGTACGCAAAAAACTACTTGGGACTTTTATGAAGATGCTGGAAAGCTTGGTGTATTGAAGAATGTAACCTTCAAAGATGGTGGCAGAACAACATGGGCAACACCAAATGTAGGCTCGGGAAGCAAATCTCTATATTTTAACGAGCAGACACAGTCCGTAATGGTTTACACTAGTAATTATGCCAAGTTTTGTGCAGATACCATCCCGACGGGAAAGGTTAACATAACTGGCATTTTCAAGCGTTATAGTACATCTTCAAAAGATTCTTGGGAAATAATTCTTCGGGATATCACAGATTGTGAGAAGATCAAATCGTTTAATGAATAAAATAAAATATATAAAATATGAAAAAATTTGAATTAATAGCATTCGGCATTCTTTGCCTTATATTTACGGCATGCTCTGATGTTCCAATGCCGTATGACGATCCTGTAACTCCCGAAAAAATCACTCCAAAAGGTGATGGTACGTTAGCAAATCCATACAATGTTGCAGCTCTTGATAGTTTATTTGCAATAAGTGCTATTCCTGAAAATAATGTATATGCAAAAGGTATTATTTCACAAATAGACAATATTGACACATCTTATGGGAATGCCACATATTATATTTCTGATAATGGAAAAACAACTTCTCAATTTGAAATCTATCGTGGCTATGGTTTGAATGGAGCCAAATTCACTACCGGCTATGAAATCACAGTTGGCGATACAGTTGTGATATATGGTCAATTGACTCTTTATGGAACAACAAAAGAATTTACAACAGGTTCATCTATTATCTCCATTAATGGTGGAGGTGATGACCCGCAACCTACAGATGACTATCTGAATGTTAAGTTTGCGACCGGTCTTGCACCATTCGTAAATTACACCATCAGTGGTGAAGGCGCATGGAAAAATGATTATAGTTGCGCGACAGCATCTGGATATGACAGCAAAACAAAGGTTACAACTCCGTTTGCGGCATTCCTCGTATCGCCAGAAATTGACCTTACGGCAGCAACGGAAGCTTACGTTGAATATAATTATATCTTACGTTACAACAAGGGCAATGAGAATCAGCAATTGATGATTACGGATAATTTCTCTGAAGCAACTCCGTCAGCAAACTGGACATTGCTGAACAATACTCATACAGAAGGACGTGACTATACTACGTTCTCTGTGGCTGATATTCAGATCCCAAGTGGATTTCTTGGCAAGAAGGTGCGTATTGCTTTCTCGTATAACTGCGGTACAGACGGCTCAACATGGGAAGTGCGTGATGTCGCTGTGAAGAAAGGTTCTTTTACTCCTCCAAGACCTACAGAGGAAGGAACAGGAACATACGAAGACCCATTTACAATCGCAGGGGCAAAAGCCAACCAAGGCTCAAAGGGTTATGTAAAGGGATATATCGTAGGCTTTGTTGATGGTCAAGTGTTATCAAATGGAGCTAGATTTACAGCTGAAAATGCTGTAGCTTCAAACTTACTTATTGCAACTTCTGCAGATGAAACCAATGTCAACAACTGCCTTCCTGTCCAGCTTTCTTCA
Source organism: Prevotella sp. (assembly GCA_045617965.1). Classification (GTDB taxonomy): domain Bacteria; phylum Bacteroidota; class Bacteroidia; order Bacteroidales; family Bacteroidaceae; genus Prevotella. The sequence goes on along the minus strand of JAZLJQ010000057.1, from coordinate 35 downwards.
GGTACACCAGTTCGTACCGGTATCAACTTGGCGGA
>JAZLJQ010000056.1:0-8509 GCA_045617965.1 Prevotella sp. | reverse complement strand
TGTAATAGATTTTTTGAAATGACCAGGAAATTTGCCTTTTCCATTATAAGTCACTTTGATAGTCCCCCGTTCGCCAGGCTTTACTTCTGATTTTGTGAACTCAGGAATAGTACAACCACATGAAGCAATGGCTTGATTGATGATTAGCGGCTCATTGCCAGTATTGGTATAAGTAAAAGTACAAGTCTGTTGCGGATTTGATTCGCTGAATGTACCAAAATTAATGGTCGTCTTGTCAAATTTAATATCTGCCTGTGCAAATGATGCCATTGATACAACCATTGCAATTAGAAATAAAAATAACTTTCTCATATCGGTATTGTTTTTATAACTATTAACTTAGAATTATATTTCATTATTACTTCAAATACTTATCTAACCAACGGAAATAAGTGCGTTGCCAAAGAATACCATTTTGAGGTTTTAATACCCAGTGATTTTCATCAGGGGCAATAAACAATTCTGCATCAATACCACGATAACGTGCAGCATTAAATGCCGCCATTGCCTGTGAAGCTACAATACGGAAATCTTTTTCACCATGGATGCAGAGAATAGGAGTATCCCATTTATCAACAAATTTATGAGGAGAATTGGCGTAAGTACGCTTTGTAGCCTCTGTATTCTGCCAAGGAGCACCACCGAGATCCCAATTCGTAAACCATGCTTCTTCAGTTTCGGCATACTGTTGCTCGAGATTGTAGATTCCGTCATGAGCGATGAAAGCCTTGAAACGATGGGTATGATGACCAGCAAGCCAATAGACACTATATCCACCGAAACTTGCACCAACACATCCCAAACGATCTTTGTCAACATAAGGGAGATTAGTCGCTGCATCGTCAATAGCAGTCAATAAGTCGTCCATACAATGCCCACCATAATTAGTAGAAATCTCTTCATTCCATGCAGAGCCGAAACCAGGTAATCCTCTACGATTTGGAGCTATTACGACATATCCATTGGCGGCCATTATCATCATATTCCAACGATAACTCCAAAACTGACTTACTGGACTTTGCGGACCACCTTCGCAAAAGAGCAGAGTAGGGTATTTCTTAGTCTTGTCAAAGTTTGGAGGAAGCACTACCCAAGACAAAAGGTCCTTACCATCAATGGTCTTTATCCAACGAGGTTCTACTGTACCCCAATCTGTATTTTCTTTTATTGCTTTGTTTTCGTCCGTCACCTGCGTGATGAGAGTATTTTTCGCAGGAGTAACAACATATAGGTCTGAAGGCTCACACATAGATTGACGTGTGGTAAGAATACTACCATTACCAAGCAATTGTAAAGAAGTGTAGTCATATTGACCATCGGTAATCTTTGTCACCTTATTGACCCAACCTTTGATGTTCACATTATATATATGTGTCTCGCCATGCCATACGCCGATGAAATAAAGAGACTTTGAGTCACTATTCCAACAGTAGTCAACAACATTACTATCAGACGCTTCGGCTACATAATGTTTTTCACCCGTTGTAAGCTCCATCACACAAAGACGATTTCGGTCACTCTCATATCCGTCATGCTTCATGCTCTGCCATGCAATATATTTGCCGTCTGGAGAGAACTTAGGATTTATATCGTAGCCAACATTGAAATCACCATCAAGATGATTCACCTCCTGATCCTTCAACGAGAGAGTCGCATCATACTTCGGTGCCTTCCAATCAAGTGAAGGTTTGCAGAAATTTTTAACAGTCTTTCTACTTTCTGTGCAAAACAAAAAGATGTCAGAATCGGTACTTGTTGCATAATCAACACCAACCTTCTTGCGACAGGTATAAGCAACGCATTTTGAATCAGGTGTCCATGCTAGTTGTTCAACTCCGCCAAATGGCTTCATCGGACATTCGTATGGTTCCCCTTCTAGCATATCATATTCTCCGCTAATTTTCCCTCCATCAAAGTCGGCAATGAAAGGATGAGGAATTGTTTCTGTCCATTCATCCCAATGGCGGTATAGCACTTCGCTTATTACACGTGCTGATGCCTTTTGTAAATCTGCGTCTTTTTTGCGGATTGCATTTGTTGAAGCAATAGAATGAATGAGAATGACCTTTTTCTCATCAGGTGAAAAAAGATAATCCTCTACATCCTTATCGCATGTCGTAATCTGTTTTGCTTCTGCTTTTGCAGTTGCATCAATCATCCAAAGTTGCATTGTGCCATTATTGTCGGCTTTTAGAAATGCAATCTTTTCTCCGTTGCAAATGTACCTAGGAGAGATGCCTTTACCTAAGTTTTCTATTGAAATCTCAGCTTTTTCTTTTCTTTTACCATTGATGAAAAGTTGACGCATCTCGGTCTTGCTATTATTGTTCTTGACACTATACTTGCTGACGTTATAGACGACTTTTTTGCCGTCGGGTGAAGCACAATACGCACCAATGCGCGACATCGCCCAAAGCTTTTCAGGCGTAAACTGTCTGTCTTGAGCATGGATAGAACTTGCCATTATGATTGCTATTATAAAAAATATACTGCGTTTCATTATATCTATGACTTTATGTGTTAAGGTGTGTTCTGTAAATTAAAATTGCTATTTCCTTCTTTTTTCAATTTCTTCTTGTCTGCGACGTTGTTCTTCAGCCATTGCCTGCAAACGAGCTGCAAAACCAGTCTGCTGTCTTTTTTGGAATTTAGGGTCAGCTTTGCGTTCACGATAACGAGCTTCAAGAGTAGCTAGAAGTTTGGCATCATCAGTAGTTTTTCTCAATACCCACATTATTGTAGCAGAGAAAAATAATGATATAAAATAATAGAAGTTGAGGCCCGACGAATAATCATTGAAGATAAAGAAGAACATGACTGGCATGAGATACATCATCCAACGCATCATCTTCATCTGCTCTGCCTGTTGACCAACCATTTGGTCTTTCTGCTGACGCATTGTCATAAGCGTATAGAGAATATTTGCTACACAGAAGAGAATACATGTAAGTGAAAGATGGTCGCCAATGAGCCAAATGCTTGAACCCCATTCAAGAATAGGATCATAAGTTGAAAGGTCGTCCATCCAAAGGAAACTCTCCCTACGCAATTCTATTGCATTCGGCACGAAGTTGAACATCGCTACCCAAATAGGCATCTGTATCAGCGCTGGCAGACAGCCACCCATTGGGCTTACACCATATTGCGAATAGAGCTGCATCATCTTCTGTTGCTTTTCCATTTGTCGGTCTTTTCCATTCAGATCTTTTGTCTCTTCCTCAAGTTTCGGTTTGAGTACACGCATTTTTGCACTACTCATATAACTTTTCTTTACTAGCGGATAGGTAATGGCTTTCAGCAACAATGTGATAAGGATAAGAATTATTCCCATTGGTATTGCCATATTGCGCAAGATGTCAAACACATATATTGTAAAGAAACGGTTTATCCAACGGACGATAGGCCAACCTAGATATATAAGCTGTTGTAATTCTAAATCTTTATTCAAAGTTGTCTGTTTGTTTACATCTTTCAAGAGAAGGAAGTTGTTTGGACCTACAAAGAATTCAAACTTTGTTGGCTTTGCTCCTGTAGGGTCAAAAGCTGTCTTCATCTTTGCTTCAAACTGTTTGAGATAGCCCGTGTTTTGCTCTTGCGGAATACTTGTCATCGACGAATTTGCAGCAAATGTTCCTTCAGCAATCAAAACTGCACTAAAATACTGATTCTTGAAAGCTACCCAATCAAGGCTTGGTTCTATCAACTCATCAATCTTTTCAGATGTTTCACTCAAATAGTCTGTATCATCGCCCGCTTCTTTGTATGTGAGTGATGTATAACGATTTTCAAAAGAAAAACTCTTTTCTTGTTGTTTTGCACGCTCATTCCAATTGACATCTATCTTGTCATAATCTGGGGCAAACATACCTGCCATCCCTTCTGCTTTTACACTCATCTGCATGAGATAGGAATTACTAGGCAATAGGTATGAGATTGAGAACTTTCCGCCATGTGTGGTATATGCAGCCATAGTGACGGTTGAGTCGCTGATGTTTTCAGGAATGAAATAGAGTTCCTTTGAGATGATGTTTTCTGTCTTACCGGACAGCATGAATGTGAGTTGTTGGTCATTGCCAGAGAAGAGAACAAGGTCTTTGTTTCCTTGAAGGTCTTCATAATTTTTTACAATAGCCTTTTTTACAACTCCGCCCTTTGTGCTGATACCTAGCTCAATAAGGCTGTTTTTAATAATAATTGTTTTCTCGTCTCCTTTTTTTGACATAAAGAATGCAGATGTCGTGTCGGCAAGGGCATTGAGACTATCTGCGGTTGCTTTCTTTGCCTGAAGAGTTTTTTGTTTGTCAAGACTATCTTTTTTTACTGCAGCAATAGAGTCTTGACGTAATTGTTCCATTATTTGTTCTTCGCTAGGTTTGCTCCAATAACCAAATCCGATAAGTATCGCTGCTATTAAAATAAACCCGATGACTGTATTTTTATCCATATCTTTTAGTGTGTTTTTGACTTTTGGGTTGTAAAATTAGTGCAAGGCGAGCGAAAAGCCAAATTTCTTTGATCATTTTGCTTTGCGCAAACACGACTCTGCCTTATCCGACGAGATATATCATGAAATCAATATTCCGCAAAAAGAACTAGATCAATCTTATAGGTTTTTACAACGAGACAAGATGTCTTTATATGTTCTAGCACCTTTTACAAAATATTGAAATACGATGGAACAATTTGTAATGACAGCCTTTCCTTTTCTTTGAGTTTGTATTCGAAGACGCTCGTTTGCATATTCAATTCGCATCTTTTTGTATGCACGGCGGGCTTTGTATATTGCTTTGAAATCTCCTAGTCGCCCTTTCAGTAGAAGGGCTTGCCATGCAGCTAAATAATCAAGCCACCAACGCACACGCATCACCTTTTTTAGTTCATCTTCATGAACATTCTTATAGAGCATGAGAAGATTATTGCGAAAGTTAAGAAACGTTTTTACAGGATTGCTCTTATTCAAAGTTGCTCCACCTACATGATAGACCATACTCTGTGGTACACTCCATATCTCTTTCCCTGCAAGTTGCAAACGCCAACAAAGATCTATCTCTTCATTGTGTGCAAAGAAATGATTGTCTAACCCTCCAACTGCAATATAGTCGGCCATGCGTACCATCATCGCTGCACCTGTCGCCCAACAAATTTGACAAGGATTATCATATTGACCTCTGTCAAATTCTATTGTGTCAAATAATCTCCCTCGACAATATGGATATCCGTATTTATCAATAAAACCGCCACTACCACCAGCATATTCAAAACTATCACGCATCTTTGTGGAATGTAGTTTTGGTTGGCATGCTGCACATTTTGGGTGAGAATCCATGAAAGCTTCAAGAGGATTGAGCCAATCTTCTGTGACCTCGACATCCGAATTGAGCAATACGGCATATTCTGTTTTTACTTTCTTTAATGCACGGTTATAGCCTTTTGCAAATCCATAGTTCTCTTCAAGAACGATTGTTTTTACAGTCGGAAATTCTTTTTGCAACATTTCTACACTTTCATCCGTAGAAGCATTGTCTGCAACAAAAAGCTCGGCATTTTTAGTGAAATGTAGTAAAGTAGGGAGATACTTCTTGAGCATATCTCTTCCATTCCAATTAAGTATTACTACGGATGTTTTCATTTCTTTGGTTTAATAATGACTCTTACAGGGTTTTCAAGTTCATTATTCCATTTTTTTAGAAAAGAATAAAAGTCCGTATCTCTATGATAGCCAAACGATTCGTTGTTGCTTGCAAAACATATACTATAATGCAATTCATTATTGTTAGGGCTTACAAGAATAGGGTAGTTATCTTTGTTTTTCTTGAGCTCTTTATTGAAATACTTTTGCGGAACTGATATCCCCAAGCCCACAGTCTCGCGCTTATGCCCAACACTATCTTTTGCACTCACCGGCCAATCTGTTCCCCAACATCCACGAAGACCTTTATTGTTTGTATATTCAGTTGAGTTTTTTACATTTATTATACCTGTGCAAAACATATAGTCGTTATTTACATATGCGTTTATATTTTCGTTGAAAGTAATATCAACCTTTACATCACGATGTCCTGCATACAACGTATAACGAGTCTTCATATCTACAGGCATCTTGCCAGCATTACTTGTCTGCCACCCTTCATCAATGACTTCTACAATAGTCCTCAAAGGTCCGTAGGCAAGTATTCTCTCTGTACGGTATTTTACCTTATCAAGGAATGTTGGCTTATCTCCGTCCCAACCACGTAATGTCCCTACACCAAGTGTTGAGCCTACCCAAAGGCAATCATCACCAAAACCATCCGCAAGCTCTTCTTTCGTCGGATAGAATTGTGTTTGCTTCAATTCTAGTCCTTTACGATATTTTCCATAAATATCGACCGTTTGTCGTTTGTCAAAATATATGCGATATGCTACTAGTTCGTTCTCAAATGCGGGGCCATGATGTTGCAAGCAGTTGTAGACGTCTGCATTGCCTGCTGTTGTCAGCGAGGATATATAGTTTGTTTGTCGTTGGTTCTTTTGTTTTGGATGATTGAGTAACATTTCTACATACACTCTTGGCATATATTCTCGAGGAGTTCCCGTTGAAAAGAGTGTAACACTGAAATTCTTGGTCCCTTTTTTATCAAAATCGGTTAAAAAGCATAGTTCATCAAATATTCCGTCTTGATTAAGGTCGTCCATTTGGCTTGGTATTTCCTTTTCTTCGCAAATGACTACAGCACTCTTTGCTTTATATTGGGAAATATTTATTACAATAGGGACATCATACCGTTGGTGCTTCAGCGTATTTTCTACTTGAACATCAAAACTTTGAGCCTGCAAAGCCAATGATGTCATAATGCAGATGATGAAGGAGGTGGGTTTATTCATTTTTATAAATGTGTTTTTTATAGTGAATAGAAGTGGATTTCAATTAAAAATTAAATCCACATAAATTATTAGTAACCTTATGATAGGCTTCTTTTATCTTTCTCGTAGTTTCCTCGCTCGCTGATACAAGTGGCAAGCGCAAGACATTTTTTATTAGACCTTCTTCTTCCATCAAAGCCTTGATACCCGCAGGATTTCCATCAGCAAAGAGTAGGGTATAGAGCAACTCTAAATTATTATCAATCTTCTTGGCTTCTTCAAAATTTCCTTTTATTGTCTGATGAACAAGCCGTGCAAATAGCTCTGTTAATCCATTGGAAATAACTGAGATTACACCTTTGCCACCAGCTCGCAGAATGTCAAAAGTGAGACCATCATCACCACTGAGCACATCAAAATCTTCAGGCTTTCCGTCTATAATCTCTTTTATCTGTTGTATATCACCGCTTGCTTCCTTTATGGCGACAATATTTTTGCAGCTATGTGCGATTTTCAGCGTTGTCTCGGCTTTCATATTTACTCCCACTCGACCGGGAACATTATATAATACAACTGGCAACGGCGAAGCTTCGCTAATAGCTTTGAAATGTTGATACAACCCCTCTTGAGTGGGCTTGTTATAGAATGGTACAACGCTCAATACTCCGTCAATTCCCGACCAGTCGGATGTGCGCAATTCTTCACAAACGACTTTTGTACAGTTTCCTCCACATCCCATAAGCAAAGGTACTCGCCCTTTAACCTGCTCGATGATGAAGTTTTTTATTTGCGTTTTCTCTTCTTTTGACAAAGTAGGTGTTTCTGCTGTTGTTGCGAGAATACAGAGAAAGTCTATCCCTCCCCCTATTTGATGCTCAATTACATTCCCAAGAGATTCGTAATCTACTTCACCGCCTGCTAAAAAAGGGGTGATAAGTGCAGTTCCAAGACCTTGAAATTTCATTTAATTCTATTTATTTATACAATTATCAATTTTTAGGTGGGTTATAAAAATTATATTGAGATGATGTCAGCACTCGAAATAATAGTTATTTTGTGTATTTATATCATTTAGAATTTATAGAACACACCTTTAGTCATGCATTATCGTTACTTCCAAAGGTAATTTAATGCTATCTATCGTTGTTTGCGTACGCAGTTTCCATTCGTTGAAATTACGCACATCGTTTTTACTCCATGCACTACCGAAATAATATACAAATTTCTCTTTTGGCTGCATCGTCTTCCGTCCGACAAGATGTCCTGCAATACCTTTTTCTCTATTAGAATTTGCACCATCTTGTAGGAATACAGTCTTTATTCCATCTTCTACAAAAATCAAACCTGTATAGATTTGGAAATTTTGTTTTGTTGGATTATCAGTTGGATCTGCGTATATTGCATATTCATTGCCACATTCATAGGTCTCTATATCCTCATTGTGTACAACTATGCCTGCACATACTTCAAATGGATGTTTGAAGCCATCATACCAAACAATAAGCCTATTATAATTAGTTCCTTTGTCACATGTCAATAATCGATGCTCAACGATTCCTTCATCCTCACCGATATTCTCTTTGTTATATGTTAACTCTACAGTAAAGCGCAAAGGTCCATTGTCTAGAATCTTATAATTCTTATAGCAATAAGGATATTTTATTTC
>JAZLJQ010000055.1:0-28903 GCA_045617965.1 Prevotella sp. | reverse complement strand
TAACCGTTGTTTTGTGGTTGTGTAAATTGTCGTTCTTGTGTAGTCGAACTCTCACGATTTTGTTTATATAATAAGGTGTCTTTACCGCGTGCGTTATAGGTGCCGAACGCGATGGTTTGCGATGGCCTTCGCGAGCGTTTGAGATGGTCGTAAGGATGGTTTGCGGAAGCTGTAAGGATGGTTTGATTTTTTGATCATCTCATTTAGTCTTTGCAAAGGTAGAAAATCAAGTTAGCGGTCTAAAGATTTTTGGGGAGAAAAGAATTTTTCCAATCAAAATAAATAAAAGGAAAGAACTGAACAATTTTTGCTTTTGCGAAAAAGAAATAAATATCATCAAATCAAAAAATGTTTGTCAGACAGCAATAAAAAGAAAAACATGCAGAAATTTGCAATTAGAGATGTGATGCGAGAAATTATGCGTCAAGATTCTGAGTGAAATTTTATTAGATAAAAAGTATATCATAGTGACTTGTGCGCTATTAATACAATCGCCAACGGCGATAATGTTGGCGTACATAAAAGAAATACATCAATACTCCAAAACTATTGACGATAGCACCCATCCAAAAAGCAATATGATAAGTGAAATGGTCTACAACTACACCACCAAGCAAAATGCCAAGACCAAGACCAATGTCCCACGAAGTGAGCAAAGTAGAATTTGCTGTACCCCGGTGCGATGGCTCAGCTAGATTGATAAACATATTTTGGAAAGCAGGGTAGAAATGGCCATTACCAAGACCGATGATAAAGGCTGAAAGATAATATGCCCAATCTTCATGAACGGCGGCAAAAAGACCATAAGCGCAAAGAGAGACAAGCCAACCTTCTGTTGCGTTGCGCAAGATGTGGCCATGCTTGAGATTGTGAATACCCGTTAGGCGAGAAATAATTAAGCCAAAAGCAAGCAAAGCAAAGAAAACGCCTGTTCCACTAGTGATACCCAACTCCTCTTTGCCATAGATAGCCAAATAAGTACTCAATACACCATAAGCAAAAGCTGCACATACAATACAAAAGCCTTCACTCCATGCATGCAACAGCACAAAATGATCTAAAGATATGACTGCCTTTTGCTTTACTCTTTCACGCTGTGGCAAATGTATCGTGGAATTGATGATGAGAGCAACAAAAGAAAAAAACAAAGATGCTAAAAACAACGCATCGTAGCTTCCGGTTGCATGTATAATGAAAATAGCCAACGAAGGTGCAAGAGCCATACCGAAATTATTGCTCAAGCCATAATAACCTATACCCTCAGCGCGCCGAGAAGAATCAAGGATGTCAATGGCAACCGTACTCTGTGATACGGAAAGAGTGCTAAATGGCGCACCGTGAAGAGTGCGAAAAACAGCGAAAAGAGTGATACTCCCTGCCACAAGATAACCCGCAAAAAATGCAAAGAAAAGAAAATTGCTGATGAGCAAGACTACTCGGCGCGACATCGTATCTACAATGAACCCACTAAAAGGACGCATCGCTATTGTCATAATAGTGAAGCCCGCAAGGATAAAGCCGATGACCTCCTTATCCGAGCCGAAAACTTCACTCATGTACAATGGCAAAATAGGTACCAACAGCATAAATGATACATAAATGAGAAAGTTGGCTGTCAGTACCTTAATATAATTGCTATTCCAAAGTTTAGGCTTCACCCTTATTTATATCAAACGGAGCAATAGTAGGTTTAGGCTCTTTAACTTTTGACATCTGGATTACTCCAAAAGTACGTTCATACTTCATGATATTTTCTTGCAAAGCAATAAGTAAACGCTTAGCATGCTCAGGAGCAAGGATTATGCGATCGCAGACAACAGCCTTCGTCAAGCCCGGAACTATACGCGCAAAATCAACAATAAACTCAGTAGGAGAATGAGAGATGACGGCCAAATTGGAATAATTGCCGAACGCTACATCTCCGGTAAGTTCAAGTTGATAACTTGGGTCGGTTTTCTGATTCATTGTTTTATAAATTTTGAAGGTTTCTAAAGTTAGAAGTCAAGCTAATGCAATTGACAAATATATTAATTTCTTATTCTAAATTAAGGCATCAGGTGTTGGGCTTTACCCTAACTCCTGACACCTAATATCTAACATATAACAAAAGTGTGTTTACTCTACTTCTGGAAAGTCGAGAACATTCTTCTTGTTAGCCAAAATGCGGTCATACTCCTCTTTAGAGCCTACGATAATCCTACCAAACTCGCGCAACCCTGTTCCGGCAGGAATAAGATGACCTGTAATGACATTTTCCTTCATGCCCTCAAGAGTATCCACCTTACCACGAATTGCAGCTTCATTAAGTACCTTCGTGGTTTCTTGGAAAGAAGCAGCTGACATGAAACTCTTTGTTTGCAAAGCAGCACGCGTAATACCCTGAAGAATTTGAGTAGCCGTTGCAGGAACGGCATCACGTACTTCGACAAGTTTCATATCACGACGCTTGAGAGATGAATTCTCATCGCGCAGACGACGAGCTGTAACAATTTGACCAGCATGGAAAGTCTCGCTATCACCTGCATCTATAACAACCTTTTTGCCCCAAATACGATCGTTCTCATCAATGAAATCAATCTTATCAACGATCTCTTGTTCAAGGAAACACGTATCACCAGGGTCATTGATCATAACCTTGCGCATCATCTGACGAACGATAATCTCAAAGTGCTTATCATTGATCTTAACACCTTGCAAACGATATACATCCTGTACCTCGTTTACGATATACTCTTGAACAGCCGTAGGACCATTGATATTAAGAATATCTGTAGGAGTTATGCTACCATCTGAAAGTGGAGTTCCTGCACGAACATAGTCATTCTCTTGAACAAGAATCTGTTTAGAAAGATTGACAAGATACTTGCGTTCGTCACCAGTCCTACTAGTAATGACAATTTCACGATTACCACGCTTGAGTTTACCCATAGAGACTTCACCATCAATCTCTGAGACAACTGCAGGATTGGAAGGATTGCGAGCCTCAAATAGTTCTTGCACACGTGGGAGACCACCGGTAATATCACCCACCTTACCAACGGCACGTGGAATTTTAACAAGGATATCACCAGTCTTTATCTTTTTATTATTATCAACCATAATGTGAGCACCAACAGGGAAGTTGTAAGTGCGGAGCACATCACCCTTAGTATTTACAATGTCACAAGTAGGCACCTTTGTACGATCGCGAGCTTCAATGATAATCTTTTCTGTTAAACCCGTAGTCTCATCGGTTTCAGTCATATAGGTAACACCTTCTATAACATCAGAAAACTTAACCTTACCTGTAACCTCGGAAATGATAACTGCATTGAATGGGTCCCACTGAGCAATAAGATCATCTTTTTTGACAGTAACTTTATCTTCCACATACAATGTAGCACCATAAGGAATCGGCTGTGTAGTAAGAACAATACCTGTCTTCTCATCAATGAAACGAGCCTCAGCAAGACGTCCAACAACGATCTTTATCTTCTTTCCATCTTCATTTTCAGACTCTACGATACGAAGCTCATCTATCTCAATGCGTGAGTCATACTTTGCAACTATCTTTGCATTAGCTGCTGCACCACCAGCGATACCTCCAGCATGGAATGTACGAAGAGTCAACTGCGTACCAGGTTCACCAATAGCTTGAGCTGCGATAACACCAACTGCCTCGCCCCTCTGCACCATCTTTTGAGTAGCAAGGTTGCGTCCATAGCACTTCTGACACACACCTTTTTTGCTCTCACAAGTGAGCACCGAACGAATCTCTACCATTTCAATAGGACTTTCCTCAATGGCTTGAGCAATAGACTCTGTAATCTCCTCGCCTGCACGTACTAGAATCTCGCCTGTTGTAGGATGAATAACATCGTGTACAGAGACACGCCCCAATATACGCTCGCCGAGTGTTGCAACTACTTCATCACCATTCTTTAGTGCAGTACACTCAAGACCACGCAATGTACCACAGTCTTCTTCAGTAATGATAACGTCATGAGAAACATCAACAAGACGGCGCGTTAAGTAACCTGCATCAGCGGTCTTCATTGCTGTATCGGCAAGACCCTTTCTTGCACCATGGGTAGAGATAAAGTACTCAAGCACAGACATACCTTCCTTAAAATTGGAAAGAATAGGATTCTCAATAGTTGTACGACCTTCGGCACCTGCCTTTTGAGGCTTTGCCATCAAGCCACGCATACCTGAAAGCTGCTTGATCTGATCCTTTGAACCACGAGCTCCTGAGTCAAGCATCATGAATACAGAGTTGAAACCTTGATCGGCCTCTGTCATAGTCTTCATCAAAACAGAACCAAGGTCATTGTTTACATGTGTCCATGTATCAATAACTTGATTGTAACGCTCGTTGTCGGTAATGAACCCCATATTATAGTTATCGGTAATTTGTTGAATCTCAGCATTACCCTTATTTACCAAATCTTCTTTCTCCTTTGGAATAATAATATCGTCAAGGTTGAAAGACAAACCTCCCTTATAAGCCATCTTGTAACCGAGATTCTTAATACCATCAAGGAACTCGCAAGCACGAGCTGTACCGACAGTCTTGATGACGCGAGTGATAATGTCGCGCAAAGACTTCTTAGAGATAATCTCATTGATATAACCCATTTCCTTTGGTACCATTTCGTTTACAATGACACGCCCTACGGAAGTATCAACAATATGCTTAATCTTATTGCCATTCTCATCAATATCATCAACAAGAACTTTTACAAGAGCATGTACATCACACTTTTTCTCATTATAAGCAATAATGGCTTCTTCTGGACCATAAAAGGTAAGACCTTCGCCCATTGCACCTGGACGAATCTTTGTGATGTAGTACAATCCCAATACCATGTCCTGTGAAGGGACCGTAATAGGGGCCCCATTGGCTGGATTAAGAATATTATGACTCTGAAGCATCAAAATTTGAGCTTCAAGAATAGCTTCATTAGACAGAGGAAGGTGAACAGCCATTTGGTCACCATCAAAGTCGGCATTGAACGCAGTACATGCAAGTGGATGTAATTGAATAGCCTTACCCTCAATCATCTTAGGTTGGAAAGCTTGGATACCAAGGCGGTGAAGAGTCGGAGCACGATTCAAGAGTACAGGATGACCTTTCATTACATTCTCAAGAATATCCCAAATTACTGGCTCTCTACGATCAACAATACGCTTTGCGCTCTTTACCGTTTTTACTATGCCACGCTCTATGAGTTTGCGAATAACAAATGGCTTATAAAGCTCTGCTGCCATAAGCTTTGGTAACCCACATTCGCCCATCTTCAACTCTGGACCAACAACGATAACTGAGCGTGCTGAATAGTCGACACGCTTACCTAGTAAATTCTGACGAAAACGTCCTTGCTTACCCTTTAAAGAGTCGGAAAGTGACTTGAGAGCACGATTAGAATCCGTCTTTACTGCACTTGCCTTACGTGAATTGTCAAGCAATGAGTCAACGGCCTCCTGCAACATACGTTTCTCATTACGTAAAATCACCTCTGGAGCCTTTATGTCAATAAGTCTCTTAAGACGATTGTTACGAATGATAACACGACGATAAAGGTCATTAAGGTCTGATGTCGCAAAACGACCACCATCAAGCGGCACTAATGGACGCAATTCTGGAGGGGTAACAGGAAGTATTTTTAATATCATCCATTCTGGACGATTTATTTCTTGACTCTGTCGGAAAGCTTCAACTACTTGCAGACGTTTCAAAGCTTCGTTCTTGCGCTGAACAGAAGAGTCATTGTTTGCGCTATCGCGAAGTTCGTATGAAAGTGTATCCAAATCTAACTCAGCAAGCAAATCTTGAATACCTTCAGCACCCATTTTCGCTACAAACTTATTTGGATCTTTGTCATCCAAATAATCATTCTCCTCTGAACAGAATTTGTCAAGGATATCGTTATATTCATCCTCTGTCAAAAGGTCCATCTTGCGTGAGCCGTTGTAAGGATTGCCATCTGCATCTTGTTTGCCTTCCATAGGACCTGGATTCACAACGATGTAACGCTCGTAATAAATGACAGTGTCGAGTTTTTTAGTAGGCAAACCGAGCAAATAGCCAATCTTATTAGGCAAAGAACGGAAATACCAAATGTGAGCCACAGGAACTACAAGTTCAATATGACCAGTACGCTCACGGCGCACTTTCTTCTCTGTAACTTCTACACCACAACGGTCGCAAACGATACCTTTATATTTTATGCGCTTGTATTTTCCACAACCACATTCATAGTCCTTCGTTGGACCAAAGATGCGCTCACAGAACAAACCATCACGCTCGGGCTTATATGTACGATAATTAATTGTCTCCGGTTTGGTAACTTCACCGTATGATTCACGCAGAATATCTTCCGGTGAAGCCAAACCAATTGTAATCTTTGTAAAATTACTCTTTATCTTTGATTCTTTCTTAAATGCCATGGTAATTTACTTCTTTTAGAATGTTCATTTGCAAATTGACAATCGTTTAATCAAGAGTAATACTCAACCCAAGTCCCTTTAATTCGTGAAGCAATACATTGAGCGATTCTGGGATACCTGGAGTTGGCATAGCATCGCCCTTAACAATTGCTTCATAAGCCTTAGAGCGGCCTACAACATCATCAGACTTGATAGTAAGTACCTCTTGCAGAACGTGAGAAGCACCAAATGCCTCAAGTGCCCAAACCTCCATTTCTCCGAAGCGCTGACCACCGAACTGTGCTTTACCACCAAGAGGCTGTTGAGTAATAAGAGAATAAGGACCAATAGAACGAGCATGCATCTTATCCTCAACCATATGACCGAGTTTGAGGAAATATGTGATACCAACTGTTGCTGGCTGATCAAAACGTTCACCCGTCTCACCATCATATAGGTGAGTAGAGCAAAGACGTGGTAAGCCCGCCTTATCAGTCCATTCGCAAAGATCATCAATATGTGCACCATCAAAAATTGGTGTAGCAAACTTGACTCCTAACTTCTGTCCTGCGGCACCAAGAATAGCTTCAAATATCTGTCCGAGATTCATACGTGAAGGTACGCCTAGCGGGTTCAATACAAGATCAACAGGAGTACCGTCCTCAAGGAACGGCATATCTTCTTGACGAACAATCTTAGATACTATACCCTTGTTACCATGACGACCAGCCAATTTATCACCAACGCTAATCTTACGTTTTTTAGCAACATATACCTTTGCCATCTGCATTGTTCCTGCGGGGAGCTCATCTCCATTAGTGATAGCCAACTTGCGACGCAACTTTTCAGCACCGAGTTGCTTGTATTTCTTCGTAAAGTTAGTAATCAGTTGTGAAATAAGATCATTTGTATGGTCATCAATAGTCCAATGACTTACCTGAACGTCTGAGAATATGAGATTACTTAAAACACTAGCAGAAAATTTTGCATCTTTCGCAATAACTTCTGCTCCGGCATAATCCTTTACACCTTGTGAAACTTTACCTTTTGTAAGTACAAGAAGTTTTTCAATAAGAATCGCTTTAAGATCGCCGATTTTTGCTTCGTATTCCTCATCAATCTTTGCAAGGCTCTGTTTATCTTGCTGACGTGATGCACGTGTCTTTATTGCACGCGCAAACATCTTTTTATCAATAATAGTGCCAGAGAGTGATGGATTAGCTTTCAATGAAGAATCTTTCACATCACCAGCCTTGTCACCAAAAATAGCCTTTAAGAGTTTCTCTTCTGGTGAAGGGTCACTTTCGCCCTTAGGAGAAATCTTACCAATAAGGATATCACCCGGAACAACGTTAGCACCAATACGAATTACACCATTCTCATCAAGGTCCTTAGTTGCATCTTCGCTAACATTTGGGATATCAGAAGTAAACTCTTCCATACCACGCTTTGTGTCACGTACTTCTGCAGAATATTCATCAACATGAACTGAAGTAAGTATGTCTTCGCGGACCATACGCTCATTGAGCACAATAGCATCCTCATAGTTGTAACCCTTCCAAGGCATATATGCTACTAGAAGGTTGCGGCCAAGAGCCAACTCACCATTTTCAGTTGCATAACCATCGGTGAGTATATCGCCCTTCTTTACACGTTGACCTTTCTTACAAAGTGGGCGAAGGTCAATAGTCATATTTTGGTTTGTACGACGGAACTTTTGTATCCGATATTCTTTCAACGCAGGTTCAAAGCTTACAAAATCCTCTTCTTCAGTACGATCATAAAGAATACGGATAGTTGTGGCATCAACATAATCAACAATACCATCGCCTTCAGAAACAATCATCGTACGAGAATCTTCACATACTTGTTTTTCTATACCTGTACCAACTATTGGACTATCATTATGAAGTAATGGTACCGCCTGACGCATCATGTTAGAACCCATCAGTGCACGGTGAGCGTCATCATGCTCAAGAAATGGAATAAGCGCAGCTGCTATAGATGCGATTTGCTGAGGTGCTACATCCATGTATTCTACCTTGTCTGGAGATACTACAGGATAGTCAGCGTCTTGACGACATTTTACAACTGTACGAATAAAATTGCCTGAAGACTTCAAAGGTGCATTACCCTGACCAATGATTTTACCTTCTTCTTGCTCGGCTGTGAGATATTCTATTTTTTCATTATCAAGATCCACTTTAGCATCTGCAACAGGGCGATATGGTGTTTCAATGAAACCTAGGTGATTAATCTTTGCATATACACAAAGAGAAGAGATCAAGCCAATATTAGGGCCTTCAGGTGACTCAATAGGACACAAGCGACCATAATGAGTATAATGTACGTCACGAACTTCGAATCCGGCACGTTCACGTGATAAACCACCAGGACCGAGCGCAGATAAACGACGCTTGTGAGTAATCTCTGCAAGCGGGTTGGTCTGATCCATAAACTGAGATAATGGATTCGTTCCGAAGAACGAGTTAATGACGCTTGTAATAGTTCTTGAGTTGATAAGGTCGGCAGGCTCAAACACTTCATTATCACGAACATTCATACGTTCACGGATAGTACGTGCCATACGTGCTAAGCCAACTCCAAATTGATTGCTTAACTGTTCGCCTACAGTGCGAACACGACGATTACTCAAATGGTCGATATCGTCTACGGTTGCTCTGGAATTAACAAGTTGAATGAGATATTTGATAATCTCAATGATGTCTTCTTTTGTAAGAACACGAACATCCATATCTGTATTTAGATGAAGTTTCTTGTTAATACGGTAGCGACCTACCTCCCCCAAGTCATAACGTTTGTCGGAAAAGAACAAGTTATTGATTACTTCCTTCGCAGTAGCGTCATCTGCGGGGTCTGTATTCCTCAAAACGCGATATATATAGTTAACAGCCTCAACACAAGTCTTTGTTGGATCTTTGTGCAATGTGTTGAAAATGAGGGAATGTTCTTGAGCTGCATTGTCATCCTTATGAACAAGAATAGTCTGCACACCACTCTCAATGATGTCAAGAATATTATCATCTGTGATCATTGTTTCACGGTCAAATAAGATTTCTGTTCTTTCTAGAGAAACAACCTCACCAGTATCCTCATCAGCAAAATCTTCATTCCATGTGCGAATAACTTGCCCTGCGAGTTTACGACCGACATTCTTTTTCAAAGTTGTCTTGTTTACCTTTAGTTCTTCTGCCAAATTGAATATTTGAAGAATATCCTTATCGCTTTCAAATCCAATAGCACGAAGAAGAGTTGTTACAGGCAACTTCTTTTTACGGTCAATATACGCATACATTACGCTATTGATATCTGTAGCAAATTCAATCCAACTACCTTTAAAAGGAATGATACGTGCAGAATATAACATTACACCATTAGTGTGCATATTCTGTGCGAAGAATACACCTGGAGAACGATGCAGTTGTGATACAACTACGCGCTCAGCTCCGTTTATCACGAACGTACCATTACTTGTCATATATGGGATGTGTCCGAGGAACACATCTTTAACAACCATAGGGAAGTCTTCGTGGTCAGGATCAGTACAATACAATTTTAACTTAGCCTTCAAAGGTACACTATAAGTGAGTCCACGCTCTAAACATTCTTCTATAGTATAGAGTGGGGCCTCAATGTCATAATCCAGAAACTCAAGAACGAAATTGTTGCGTGTATCGGTAATAGGGAAATTCTCTGCGAACACCTTATAAAGACCATCATTCTTGCGTTTCTCAGGCGGAGTATCTAATTGCAAGAAGTCCTGAAACGACTTCAGTTGCACGTCTAGAAAATCAGGAAAAGGCATCTGATTTTGGACGGTTGCAAAGTTTATTCTGTTATCTATTTTCTTAGACATTATATAATAATTTTATACTCGTTCGTGATATTTGTAAAAAAAGGCCAAGAATCCTCTACTGGAGGACTCTTAACCCTTATTTCGTTAAAAGAAGTGACCTTGAAATCTCAACGATCACTGATCTATGGAATTTAGTAATATAAATTACTTCAATTCAACTTTTGCACCAGCTTCTTCTATAGCCTTCTTCAAGTTCTCAGCTTCGTCCTTTGACAAGCCTTCTTTGATAGTTGAAGGAGCGCCATCTACGAGATCCTTAGCTTCTTTCAAACCAAGACCACAAGCTTCCTTAACGGCCTTTACAACTTGGAGCTTTGCAGCACCAATTTCTGCAAGAACAACATCAAAAGATGTTTTTTCTTCAGCAACCTCAGCAGCACCAGCTGCAGGACCAGCAGCAACAGCAACAGCTGCAGCAGCAGGCTCAATTCCATACTCGTCCTTAAGGACAGCCTTCAACTCCGTAACTTCTTTCACTGTCAAGTTTACCAACTCTTCAGCAATAGCTTTAATATCTGCCATTTTTGTAATTTTTTAATTTATTCTTTTTTGTTTAATACTTTTATTCGCATGGGTAATTATTTACCCTTTTCCTCGACTGCATCAAGCAATCCGTGGATAGTAGTACCAGCATCAAGTGCAGAGATAACTCCCTGTACGGGACCTTCGAGCATTGCAACAATATCTGCGATGAGTTCATTTTTACTCTTGATAGCTGCGAGTGCATCTAATTGATCTGCGCCTACGAAGACCATCTCTTCTGCATACGCTGCTTTAAGAGCAGGTATTCCCTCTTTCTTATATTCCTTGAGCAACTTTGCAGGAGCATTTGCTGTATTACAAAACATTACAGCTGTATTGCCCGTAAGAGCTCCGTATAGATCGGAATAATCAACTTCTGCTTTTTCAAGTGCTTTCTCTAAGAGGGTATTCTTTACCATTACGAGCTTTATATCATTCTTAAAGCACTTAGCGCGAAATTCTGTTGTTTTTGCTGCTGTCAACCCTTCAAGGTTTACGAGATAGAAATGAGCATACTCATTCAATTTCTCACCTAATTGGGCAATGATAAGATCTTTAGTTTCTTTTTTCATAATTCTTTTTCTTTAAAGAAATTAATCAGCAATTGATTTAGGGTCTACTTTAATGCCCTTACTCATAGTGCTAGAAATAAAGATACTCTTCATATATGTACCTTTTGCAGCAGCCGGTTTCAACTTGATAAGAGTTTGAACAAATTCTTTCGCATTGTCGTAAATTTGTTCTGGTGAGAAAGAAACCTTACCGATGGAAGTGTGTACAATACCACCTTTATCAACTTTAAAGTCAATCTTACCAGCCTTAACTTCCTTGACTGCCTTAGCAACGTCCATAGTAACGGTACCACTCTTAGGGTTTGGCATCAAACCACGCGGACCGAGTATACGGCCTAAAGGACCGAGTTTTCCCATACAAGACGGCATTGTGATTATAACATCAATATCAGTCCAACCGCCCTTAATCTTCTCGATATATTCATCGAGACCTACATAATCAGCACCTGCTTCTTTTGCAGCAGTTTCAGCATCCGGTGTACAAATACAGAGTACGCGAGTCACCTTGCCAGTTCCATGAGGTAATGTAACAACGCCACGGACCATTTGATTGGCTTTACGTGGATCAACACCTAAGCGTACATCTATATCTACAGAAGCCTCAAACTTCGTGAAAGTAATTTCTTTTACGAGCTCGGATGCTTCCTTAAGAGAGTATGCTTTCCCTGCCTCAATTTTCTCAGCTACTGATTTCTGATTTTTTGTCAGTTTACTCATTTTGCTTTAATTGATTTAATTTATTTACCAGGGAATTCGCCTTTTACAGTGATACCCATACTTCTTGCAGTTCCAGCTACCATCTTCATTGCTGACTCCACAGTAAAGCAATTCAAATCTTTCATCTTATCTTCTGCAATAGCTCTTACCTGTTCCCAAGTGACACTAGCCACTTTAGTACGATTAGGCTGTGCAGAGCCACCCTTCACCTTAGTAGCTTCAACGAGTTGAACTGCTGCGGGAGAAGTCTTAATTTCGAAAGTGAATGACTTGTCTGCATAATAAGTGATAACAACTGGAAGAACTTTTCCAGCCTTATCCTGTGTTCTTGCATTAAACTCCTTACAGAATCCCATGATGTTGATACCTTTCGCACCGAGAGCAGGGCCTACTGGTGGAGAAGGATTTGCTGCACCACCTTTGATCTGTAATTTGATTTGTCCAGCAACTTCTTTAGCCATTTCTTTTTAATTTTTTAATTAGTTTATTGGAATACAAGTGTATCGTAACACTACACTATTATTCCTTTGCAACTTGCATAAAACCAAGTTCAAGTGGAGTTTTACGTCCGAAGATCTTGACCATGACTTTCAATTTGCGTTTTTCTTCATTGACTTCTTCAATCACTCCAAGAAAAGCATTGAACGGACCATCCGTAACCCTAACAGTTTCGCCAACAAGAAATGGAATATTCGCATTTTCTCCAGCTAATTCTGTTTTTTCTTGTATACCAAGCATACGGTTTAGTTCTGATTGTCTTACAGGAGAAGGGTTATCCAAACCACCGAGGAAACCGAGAACATTAGGCGTGAAGCGTAGCCTATAAGCTATTTCGCCTTCAAGTTTCGCTTCTACTAGCATATACCCTGGCAGATAGGCCTTTTCTCGCTCTATACGCTTGCCGTTTTTCAACGACACACGCTTTTCCATAGGAATAAGAATTTGATTTACATGAGCCGCAAAATCTGGGTCATGTTTCATCTCAGCTTCAATATATTCCTTTACTTTGAGCTCTTGACCTGTAACTGCGCGAAGCACATACCATTTGAAATCAGCCATACCTCAATAGTTACTTAGGGTAAACCATACCCATAATAAAACCAAAACACTGATCCATAGCGAACACGATGAGCGCAATTATTAGGGAAGCAGATAAAACAAGTACTGCGCTACTCGTAAGTTCTTTTGATGTAGGCCATGTGGTCTTATGTGCAAGTTCGTCAAAACAAGCTTTACAATAATTGATGAATTTTTTTATCATAATTATCTTTGTTTTTTTTGCACGGGAAGAGGGGCTCGAACCCCCGACCTTCGGTTTTGGAGACCGACACTCTACCAACTAAGCTATTCCCGTAAATTAAGGCTCCCGTTTCCGCGCGGGAACCTTAATATTATAATTTGTGCGTATTAATCAAGAAGTGCAGTGATCTGACCAGCGCCTACAGTACGACCACCTTCGCGAATAGCGAAACGGAGACCTTCATTCAATGCAACAGCATAGATCAATTCAACTGTAATCTCAACATTATCACCAGGCATAACCATTTCTACACCTTCTGGCAAAGAGATTTCACCAGTACAGTCCATAGTACGAAGATAGAACTGAGGGCGATACTTGTTACCAAATGGAGTGTGACGACCACCTTCTTCTTTCTTCAATACATAGATAGAAGCTTTGAACTTCTTATGAGGCTTGATAACACCCGGGTGAGTGATTACCATACCACGCTTAACTTCATTTTTGTCAATACCACGAAGGAGAAGACCTACGTTGTCACCAGCTTGACCTTCATCAAGAATCTTGCGGAACATTTCAACACCTGTAACAACAGATTTCTTATCTTCACCAAGACCGAGAAGCTGAACAGCGTCATTTACATGAACAACACCTGTCTCAATACGGCCAGTTGCAACTGTACCACGACCTGTGATTGAGAATACGTCTTCAACTGGCATCAAGAATGGCTTATCTGTGTCACGAGGAGGGAGTGGTATCCACTCATCAACCTTGTCCATAAGCTCCATTACCTTGTCTTCCCATTCTGCAACGCCATTCAAAGCACCGAGTGCAGAACCACGAACGATAGGAGTATTGTCACCATCGAAATCGTAGAAGTCAAGAAGTTCACGCATTTCCATTTCAACGAGTTCAAGCATTTCAGCGTCGTCAACCATATCGCACTTATTCAAGAAAACAACCAAACGTGGAACGTTTACCTGCTTTGCAAGAAGGATATGCTCACGAGTCTGAGGCATAGGACCATCAGTTGCGGCAACAACGATAATAGCACCATCCATTTGAGCAGCACCAGTTACCATGTTCTTTACATAGTCAGCGTGTCCCGGACAGTCAACGTGTGCGTAGTGACGATTCTTAGTTTCATACTCAACGTGTGCAGTGTTGATAGTGATACCACGCTCTTTCTCTTCAGGAGCATTATCGATCTGATCGAAAGATTTGATTTCTGACAAACCTGCCTTTGCCAACACTTGTGTAATAGCTGCAGTAAGTGTAGTCTTACCGTGGTCAACGTGACCAATTGTACCAATATTTACATGCGGTTTGGTACGTTCGAATTTCTCTTTAGCCATAGCTTTACTTTAATTTTATAAATTTATAAAAGTTAATATTATTCTAATTTTTACGTCTTCTACGTTTATTGCTTTTCGTGCTTTCTTTCGCATTATTATGCGCGCCCGTAGAGCTGTTAACGAGATTTGAACTCGTGACCTCTTCCTTACCAAGGAAGTGCTCTACCGCTGAGCTATAACAGCCAGTGGAGCGGAAAACGGGGCTCAAACCCGCGACCCCCAGCTTGGAAGGCTAGTGCTCTATCAACTGAGCTATTTCCGCTGATTTCTACGCGTAAGGGATTTTCTCCTTATATTAAAATAAGAAAAATAGAAAACTTTTAAAGGTTTCACTATGCATCTTCCCTTCCTGCGTAGTGTTGTGGGTGGTGATGGATTCGAACCACCGAAGGTAAAAACCAGCAGATTTACAGTCTGCCCCATTTGGCCACTCTGGTAACCACCCTTTGACTTGCGTTTTTTAGTTTTGAGAACCTCTTTTTGAATGATTGGCTTGCGCCTATCCTCCAAAATTCTCTCTACTTTTTCGAGAGCCTCTTGTCGGATTCGAACCAACGACCCCGAGATTACAAATCACGTGCTCTGGCCAACTGAGCTAAAGAGGCATTGCTTTAACGTCCACTAACGAACGAAATATCGAAAGCGGATGCAAAGATAAGTAATTTTTTCTAAATACCAAACTTTTTATATTTTTTGTCATAACAATTTTTTTAGACAACCAAGAAACGCAACACATTAAGTTTCCCCTTTTTACTTTTTTTTGACGAAAAACAACCTCTTTTTGCCTAAATCTACCTTTACAAGGACTTAAATATCATAATGAAAAAATCAAACCATCCTTATGGGCTTCGCAAACCATTCTTACAGTCCTCGCAACCCATCCTTATGACCCACGCTAACTGTCGTGTTTGATACCTCTAACGCATGCAATAAATACACCTTATTATATAAATAAAATCTTGTGCGTTCAACCACAGAAGAACGACAATTAACACACACCCTAAGCAACGGACATAAGGGCGACAAAGTCGCTACGATTGTGTAATGTGCTCATGATAGGTGGAAAAGAGTTCGCAAAGGTGCCGACTGAAATGTTTTTTCTACTTTCTCAAACTAATGTTGTCGCAATTTTTTTCTTGCACTTTGATTTTGAATCTGGGAAGTGTGTTCTATCATTTACTGAAAAAGTTTACTAAACGCAGATCAAACACAAGAATGGAATATCCAGGAATACTTCCACTGCCACTTTCGCCATAGCCAAGAGTATGAGGTATATACACACGCCATAAATCACCCTTGTGCATATTCTGCAATGCGGTAGAGAAGCCTATTACGACATTCCCTACATTGAAGGTTTGAGTGGTAAAAGTGTTTGGGTTAAAAGCTTCGCCATAACCGGTCGAATCAAAAATTAATCCTTTTGGGTAACTTTTTGACGGCAATAAACGGCCAAGGTACTGTACTGCTACAGAATCTGTGAATACAGGACTTTCACTAGAGACATCTCCATTTTGCAGTTTATGCACGATAATATAGTCTGTAACAAGTTTCGTTGAAGAAGAATCTGTCTTTGTCCACGTCAGCAAACGTACCCAATCGCTACCTTTTTGCCCATTGATAACCGAATCAGAAAGGCTTTGAAAATATTTTGCATTAGTAACCTCCCAATTAGCAAATTCTTCAACATCACTATCCGAAGTGTCACAACTGCAAACGAGCAACAATAGTGATAATGACATAAATAAGATGATAGCTTTGTTGTCAAAATATGACATTATAGTCTTCATATAATAATGTATTATGCTTGATTCTTTTTCAAAAGACTTGCGATGCTTACCTTATCCTCTATGATGCCTTGCAAGTTTGCAATCTTTACGCGTTCTTGTTCCATTGTATCACGGAAGCGAATAGTGACACTTTCATCTTTTAAAGTGTCGTAATCCACGGTTACACAATATGGGGTACCTATAGCATCTTGACGGCGATAACGCTTCCCGACAGTATCTTTTTCGTCGTATTTGCAATTAAAGTGGAATTTCAAATCGTTGATAATCTCCTGTGCTTTTTCTGGCAGCCCGTCTTTTTTTACCAATGGCAAAACGGCTAGCTTAACAGGTGCCAAAGCTGCAGGCAATTTCAAAACGACACGAGTTTCACCATTCTCCAACTGTTCTTCTTGATAAGAATGGCACATAACGGAAAGGAACATACGATCTACGCCTATAGAAGTCTCAATGACAAATGGAGTATAGCTTTCATTGGTCTGCGGATCGAAGTATTTGATGCTACGTCCAGAGAATTTTTCATGCTGTGAAAGGTCAAAGTTTGTACGAGAATGAATGCCCTCCACTTCTTTGAAACCAAAAGGCATCTTGAACTCAATATCTGTTGCTGCATTAGCATAGTGTGCCAATTTGTCATGGTCATGGAAACGATAGTTTTCCTCCCCAAAGCCCAAAGCTTGATGCCAACGCATACGAGTCTCTTTCCATTTTGGGAACCATTCCAATTCTGTACCAGGCTTTACAAAGAACTGCATTTCCATCTGCTCAAACTCACGCATGCGGAATATGAATTGGCGGGCAACAATCTCATTGCGGAAAGCTTTTCCTATTTGAGCAATTCCAAAAGGCAATTTCATTCGGCCTGTTTTTTGGACATTGAGATAGTTTACAAAAATACCTTGTGCAGTTTCTGGACGCAGATAAACTTTGCTCGCACCTTCTGCAGTAGAGCCAAACTCGGTGGCGAACATAAGATTGAATTGACGCACCTCAGTCCAATTCTTTGTGCCGGAAATAGGGCAGACAATCTCCTCGTCAATAATAATCTGGCGAAGCTCATCTAAATCCATGTTATTCATGGCTTTTTGATAACGTGCATGCAAAGCATCGCGCTTTTCTGCAATTTCCTTGACACGAGGTGATGTTGCAAGATATTGTTCTTCATCAAAACTATCACCAAAACGTTTTTTAGCCTTAGTCACTTCCTTATCTATCTTCTCATCGTATTTCGCCATTTGGTCCTCAATAAGGACATCTGCGCGATAGCGTTTCTTTGAATCGCGGTTGTCAATCAAAGGGTCGTTGAATGCATCTACATGCCCGGATGCCTTCCATATTGTTGGATGCATGAAAATGGCA
Organism: Prevotella sp.; assembly: GCA_045617965.1. Lineage (GTDB taxonomy): Bacteria > Bacteroidota > Bacteroidia > Bacteroidales > Bacteroidaceae > Prevotella. The sequence goes on along the minus strand of JAZLJQ010000055.1, from coordinate 11,072 downwards.
GAATCTATACCTACGATATTATCGTGCATAAGCACCATGCTCTTCCACCAATATTCTTTTATGTTATTTTTCAACTCAACACCATTCTGCCCATAGTCATATACAGCAGCTAAACCATCATATACATCACTACTTGGAAATACAAAACCATATTCTTTGCAATGTGATACTATCTTCTTAAAAACATCATCTTGTGCCATGTTTCTTATTTTTAATGTTTAATTCGTTGCAAAAATAACATTTTTTGATAATAAAATCAATTCTCAAAAGTCAAACTTTACCTTTTCTTCAATATTTCGTCCGGATTCTCTTTGGAAATTTGGTTTTGTCTTCACCTTGCACTAATTTTGCGATTTCAAAAAAATTAAACTAAAATTAAAGCATAAATATCATGGCAAAAAAGGCATTATTGATGATTCTTGACGGATGGGGAATCGGCAAAAAAGGCGAAGGAGATATTATTTATAATACACCAACTCCATATCTAGACTACTTGTATGCCATAAGCGCACATTCACAATTAATGGCTTGTGGAGAGGATGTAGGGCTTCCCGAGGGGCAAATGGGGAATTCGGAGGTTGGACATCTCAACATCGGAGCAGGACGTATCGTATATCAAGATCTCGTAAAAATTAACCGTGCTATAAAAGACAATAGCATCATGGAAAATCCGGAAATAATTCAAGCTTTTTCCTATGCAAGGGACCATAACAAGGCCATTCACTTTATGGGCTTGACATCAGACGGTGGGGTGCACTCATCTTTGGGTCATCTGTATAAACTTTGTGAGATAAGTAAAGAATATGGACTTCAAGAAAGCTATATCCATTGCTTCATGGATGGACGCGATACAGATCCCAAGAGCGGTAAGGGTTTTATTGCCGATTTGGATAAGTACGCGAAGGCTAACGGATGCGAAATAGCAAGCATTGTTGGGCGTTTCTATGCTATGGATCGCGATAAACGTTGGAATCGCATTAAGGAGGCTTACGATTTGCTTGTTGGCGGCAAAGGCAAGCAGGCAACAGACATGGTTAAAGCTGTTGAAGAAAGTTATACGGATGGAGTGACTGACGAATTCATCAAGCCTATCAGCAATGCTAATGTTGACGGCAGAATAAAAGAAGGCGATGTTGTCATCTTCTTCAATTTCCGTAATGACCGTGCTAAGGAACTTACGTATGTGCTTACCCAGAAAGAGATGCCTGAGCAAGGAATGCATACAATAAAAGGTATTCAATATTATTGTATGACTCCATACGATGCTTCATTCATAGGTGTGCATATTTTGTTTCCTAAGAAAGATGTTGAGAATACGCTTGGAGAATATTTGTCTCGACAAGATAAAAAGCAACTACATACTGCTGAAACCGAAAAATATGCGCACGTTACATTCTTCTTTAATGGTGGTCGCGAACAGCCATTTGAAGGCGAAGACAGAATACTAGTTCCGTCTCCAAAAGTTGCTACGTATGACCTCAAGCCGGAGATGAGTGCCTATGAGGTAAAGGAAGGGCTAGTAAAAGAGATAGAAAAGAGTGTATATGATTTTATTGTCGTAAATTTTGCCAATGGAGATATGGTAGGTCACACAGGTGTTTATCATGCTATTGCAAAAGCTGTTCACGCTGTTGATAATTGCGTAAAAGACGTTGTTGAGGCTGCCAAAGTCGCAGACTATGAGGTAATCATTATTGCCGACCACGGAAATGCAGACAATGCTGTAAATGAAGACGGAACCCCTAATACAGCACATTCACTCAATCCTGTGCCATTTATTTATGTTACTGATAACAATAGTGCGCGGGTGAAAAATGGTAGATTGGCTGATGTCGCTCCATCTATACTCCACATTATGGGGTTGGCAAAACCTGCAGATATGACAGGTGAGAATTTGATTACAGATTGTTGAAGAGAATAATCATTAATTGATATAAGGGGTGTTCATTTAATTACCCCCCCCCCTAAATAGAATAAAGCGTAGGCAAATGCTTACGCTTTATTGTTTTATTTCATTTCCGAAGAAATAAATTCTATCAACCGATCTACAGCTTCTTCTTCTGGAATATTTTTCAATACACATTCCTTGCGACGATATAGATTTATCTTTCCGCGTCCTGCACCAACATAGCCATAATCTGCATCTGCCATCTCTCCTGGCCCATTCACTATGCACCCCATAATGCCTATTTTGAGATGTTGTGCTTCTTTTGGCAATCTCTGCGCGATGGCTTGTTTTATGCGAGCAATCGTCCCTTGCAAATCATAAAGGGTACGTCCACAGCCGGGACACGAGATATACTCAGTTTTTGTAATTCTTGCGCGAGCTGCTTGTAGGATGTTGTATGCAACAGGAATCTCATTCTCAGGCTCTTCGCTGAGGCTTACGCGAATAGTATCTCCAATGCCGTCAAGTAATAATGAGCCGATGCCAACTGCAGATTTCAAACGCCCGTCTTCGCCCTCGCCAGCCTCTGTCACTCCAAGATGAATTGGGAAGTACATGTCTTCTGCGTCCATCGTCTTGACTAGCAGGCGTACTGTCGCAACCATTATTGTTGTGTTACTTGCTTTAATTGAAATGACGACGTTCATAAAATTCTCTTTTACACAGATACGCAAAAACTCCATGCAGCTCTCAACCATTCCTTCCGGAGTGTCACCATAACGACTCATTATGCGATCGCTGAGCGAGCCATGATTTACTCCTATTCTAATAGCAGTATTATGTTCACGGCATATATGTAGGAATGGTATAAATCGTGTTTCTATCTTCTTTATCTCCTCGGCATATTCTTCATCGGTATATTCTAGGTGTTTGAACTTTTTTGCAGGGTCAATATAATTGCCGGGATTAATTCTTACCTTGTCGGCATATAAAGCTGCCACATCTGCTACGCTGGCATTAAAATGAACGTCTGCAATAAGTGGTACCATGTAGCCATCTTCGAATAGGCGGGCTTTTATATTTTTCAGGTTCTTTGCCTCTGCAACACCTTGTGTGGTCAATCTCACATATTCGCCACCAGCATTTACAATACGTTTTATTTGTGCCACACACCCTTCGGTGTCCATCGTGTGGCAAGTAGTCATACTCTGTACGCGTATTGGGTTGTTACTTCCCATAGGTACATTGCCCACCATTACTTCGTTTGTCTTTCTTCTCATGTTATTTGAGGAATAAATTATACTATCAGCACCAAAAAGAATGACATCACAGCGCTTATCCAAAATCCTACGATAACTTGCCAATGAGTATGCTGACGCAATATTATGCGACATGTTCCGATTATGCCAGAAATAATCATCAGTACGCAAAACCATACTAATGGATTAAATGCGAAAGCAATGGAAAAACCCATAAGACCTCCTGTTATACCACCAATAGCTGCCATATGCGTGGAGATTTTCCACCAGATATTTATCATTGCACAAGCCAATTGAATTATCAACGCGGTAATGAGCATAGTATTAACGAAATGTGGAGCATGCATAGCACTCATTATGTATATGCTACATAAATAGCATGCGCAAGAGATGATGTAAGGGACCACACGGCGTTGCCGAGTGCTGAGCTGAAGATGCGTCAGCCCATGATATTTTCCATAGAAACCTATTAGAGCTTTTGGCAGAATTATGGTGAAAATGAAGACCGTCAGTAGCATTATTATTTTATAAACTAGTGGAAGCATGTTCAAGTAACTAAAGAAAAGCAATATCACAATGCCAAGCACAGGTAAATAAAAAGGTGTGAAGATGCTGCATAACACCTTTGCTGTAATCATTAAATCTTTTTTCGTCCAATCTTTCATTATAGAATAGTGCCTATCGTTTGTTGATTCTACTTTCTCAACCGGGCTACAGGAAGTCCCATTTGTTCGCGATATTTAGCCACAGTTCGTCTTGCGACAGGGAATCCCTTGTCTTTCATTATCTTTGCAATTGCATCGTCAGAGAATGGTTTTTTCTTATTCTCGCTATCTATAATATCTTTTAACATTTGCTTAATAGCTCGTGTAGATACTTCTTCACCTTCTGCATTCATCATTTGGTTTGTAAAGAAGTATTTTAAGGGGAATATGCCCCAACGTGTCTGTACATATTTTGAATTATTCACACGTGAGATGGTGCTAATGTCTAATCCGGTGCGTTCAGAGATGTCTTTAAGTTTCATCGGTTTCAACGATGCTTCGTCTCCATCAACAAAGAAAGTATGCTGACGCTCTATGATGGTTTTCATAGTTTTATACATTGTTTGACGACGTTGTTGTATTGCTGTAATAAAGTTTTTTGCTTCCGTCACTTTTGCTCGTGCGTAGGCATAAGCTTCTTGTTGTTGTTTTGAGTGTTGTTTGCCCGTAGGTTCATTTGCCATTTTCTCCATCATTGGCTCTACTGTGAGTTCGGGCATGCCAATAGAGTTAAGCCAAAACGAAATTGTACCATCATCATGAGTGTCAACAATAAAGTCTGGTGTCACATGTTCAATGCTTCTGCCGATAACATCTCCCATAGCAAGACCGGGCTTTGGATTGAGTCGTGTTAACTCGTGAAAGACGAGTTCGCCGGTCTGTGTGTCAAGACCTAAGTTTTTTTGTATCTTTGCCCAATGTTTTAATTTGAACTCCTCAAAATGCTTTTCTATAATCTCACTCATTAATTTGGCAGTAGGTGCTGATGATCGTTTTATTTGTAGTAGAAGACATTCTTGGAGATTGCGGGCTCCAATTCCCGCAGGGTCAAATTCTTGAAGAATGTTGAGTACCTTTTCTATTTTTTCTTGTGTGGTTTCTATGCCATGATATATAGCCAACTCCTCGCTGAGGGAATCAATATCGCAACGCAAATATCCATCGGTATCAAGATTGCCGATGAGATATTCCATTATCTGTCTTTCATCTTCATTGAGGTCGTATTCGTGAATTTGTTCTAGTAGCACATCATAAAAACTTTCTATCTCCCCATAGGGAATATAGTTCCCCTCATTTTCATCCCTAGTAGAATTTTGGCCGAATCCATCCTCATCGTCTTGAACAATGCTTTGCAGAACATCGTTTAGGGCTTCGCGTCGCTCTTGCGCCTCCTCTGTGTTTGTTTCGTTGTCTTCAAAATCTTCGTTTTCAATTGCCTCTTCGTGGTTTTGTTCTTCGTAGTTTTCTGAAATATTGTGTGTGGCATCTTCTTTTGCTTCAAGTGCGGGGTTGTCTGCCATTTCTAGGCGTATGCGTTCTTGAAGTTCGGGAGTTGTTAATTCTAATATTTTCACCTGCAACAATTGTTGTGGCGAAAGAGTTTGCATCTGTTGTTGCGAGAGTGATTGCGTTTGATATTGTCCTTGACCTTGTGCCATTTAATATGGGTATAAGAAATTTATTTGCAAATGTACATATTTTTGCAAACAAAAGGCAAGAGAATCTATTTTTAGTAGTTTGCATGACCATCATTTTCTTTTATATCGATTCTTATAAAGATTTTATCTAAAAATATTGTATATTTTTTTGCTTTCTGTTAGTCTTGCGCTAATTTTGTCCTCAGCAATTATTATTTAATTAATACTATGAAAAAATATCTGTTTTTTGTTTTTGTCATATCGGTATGGACAAATACTCATGCTGCCGTTAATTTACACAACGCAATAGGTGACAATATGGTGATTCAGCAAAACGCTGATGTAAATTTTTGGGGTTGGGACACTCCTGGGAAAGAAATACGCGTAAGCACTTCTTGGACATGGGGCGATAAAACTTGCAAAGCCGACGAAAATGGACGATGGATCATAACCATCAAAGCACCAAAAGCAAGTTTTATCCCGCTATCAATCACATTTGACGATGGAGAAAAGACCACAATCAGCAATATTCTCAGTGGCGATGTGTGGCTTGCTGGAGGGCAAAGCAATATGGAAATGCCAATAAAAGGTTTCGATGATTGTCCTATCGAAGGATACAATCAAGCTATTGCTGATGCCGTCAATACACGTGCGGTGCGGTTTTGTAAAGTGCCAAGCGAAAGAACGATAACTCCACAGGAAGAATGTAATTGTCGTTGGTTGGAATGTGGCCCGGAAAATGTAGGCGAAGCAAGTGCTACAGCATATTTCTTTGCAAGAATGGTAAGCAAAGTCATGAATATCCCCATTGGTATCCTTGAAGTAAACAAAGGCGGGTCGCGTGTTGAAAGTTGGCTCAATGAGAAAAATCTTCGCGATTTGACCAACGAACCCTTAACAGAAGAAACTATAAAAAACAGCTATCCCTTTGATTATATATGGCCACTTATGTGGTATAATGGCACAATGCACCCTGTACTGAACTATACAATAAAAGGTTTTATTTTCTATCAAGGATGTTCCAATGTGGATAGAAATACATCAAAATATGCCTTTCTATTGACAAAAATGGTAGAACAATGGCGCCAAGAGTTTCGCGCACCGAACGCCCCATTCTACTTTGTTGAAATCGCCCCATACAACTATGGGAAACTTGAAGGCATAAGCGGAGCTTTATTGCGTGAGCAGCAACATAAAGCAACGAAGATGATTCCAAACTCTGCAATAATAGGGACAAATGACAATGTCTATCCATGGGAAACAACACAAATCCATCCTACCCAAAAACAAAAAGTAGGCGAGCGATTGGCTACACTTGCTCTTGAAGAGACTTACGGCATAACATCTTTCATGGGACATAGCCCTGAATTAAAAGAAATGAAAGTCAAAGACGGCAAGGTGTATTTGACATTCAACAACTCATATAATGCGATGTCGCCGTTAAGAGATATCAAAGGGTTTGAGATAGCAGGAGATGATAAAGTGTTCCATCCCGTTTCAAATGCAGAAATGCATTACGGCACAATGATAATGTCGTGTCCTGAAGTCAAAAAACCAGTAGCTGTAAGATATTGTTTCAAAAATTTTGAATTGGGCAACGTGACAAATCGTGGAAACAATCCCCTGTTACCTTTCCGTACAGATGACTGGTGAAGCTATGGGGTAGCGAAAGCAGAGATGAACAAGCTCACACGATAGTTGCTTTGCAACACGATAGTGAACACGTTCACACTATTTATCGCGAATTAAGTGCGGACTTTGTTCGCTATTTTGCAAATATAAAAATATTATATATTTTTGCAGTTTGAACTTCAAATAAATTATTGTTTAGGATAAAGTATTATAGACATTGAAAAAAGAAATATCCATATTGCTGCCAGTCTACAACAATGTTTGTTTCGGCTTGGTGCAGCAGATTCAAGAACAAACCGCAACGATACGCGACTTAAGGTATGAAGTCATCGTCATTGAAGACGGAAGTACGGATGTTGAGTACATGAAGCGTAATTCTAGCATAATAGGCTTGCGAGATTGTCGCTATATAGTATTAGAAGAAAATATAGGTCGTGCGGCTGTAAGAAATCTTTTAGCACAACAAGCCAAATATGATTGGCTACTTTTTCTTGACAGCGATGTCTTGTTGCAACCTTTCTTTCTTGAGAAATATTTGGATGACCACGAAGAAGAAGCAGATGTCATTTGCGGAGGTGTCAGGGTGTTGGGTGATGAATTGCTCTTGCAACACAATCTCCGTTTCAAATACGAATACAATGCACAGCCACATCATCTTTTTGAATTGCGTCAAGCCAAACCTTATCATAATTTCCGTACACCGAATTTCTGCATAAAAAGAGATGTAATGCTCTCTACAATGTTTGATGAGAGATTTAAAGGCTATGGATATGAAGACGTCTTATTTGGAAAAACTTTGCACGAGAAGAATATTTCTATTCTGCATATAGACAACCCCGTCATATTGCATGGATTTGAAAATAATCGCGAATATGTAGAAAAGGTGGAAGACGCAATGCGTACACTACATACTTTTCGCAACGAACTGCGAGGATATTCGCCGATACTTGATCTCGTGGAAAAGTCTAAATGGATGTGGGTGATGAAACTTTGGCATTTTATGTTCGGATGGTTAGAAAGAATGAATCTCATAGGCAAATCACCTAGCCTTACTATACTTAAATTTTACAAACTTGGGTATTATTTGACACTTAAGCATTAAAAAAATTTTCAATATTGTAAATCTCTATTGATGAAAACATAAGAATGTAGTGCAAATAGTTACATTATATGAAAGAATTTGTAATTTCACAAGCTAAGACAGAAACGGCAATACTCGTAGGGCTCATCACAAAACAGCAAGATGAGAAACGTACCGAAGAGTATCTTGATGAACTTGAATTTCTTGCCGATACAGCTGGAGTTGTTACCATTTGCCGTTTCACCCAACGTATGGATGGGCCAAATAGTGTCACATATATAGGAAAAGGAAAACTTGATGAAATTCGCCAGTTTATTGAAGATAATGATGACGATGAGAATAATGATCCTATCGGTATGGTCATCTTTGATGATGAATTGTCTGCCAAGCAGTTGAAAAATATTGAGACGGAGTTAAAAGTAAAGATATTGGACCGCACATCGCTCATTCTTGATATATTTGCGATGCGTGCTCAAACAGCAGAAGCAAAGACACAAGTGGAAATTGCTCAATATCGTTATATGCTTCCACGCCTACAACGTTTGTGGACGCACCTCGAACGCCAAGCTGGTGGGTCTGGCGGTGGAGGAGGCAAGGGCTCTGTGGGGTTGCGCGGACCGGGCGAAACGCAGCTTGAAATGGACCGCAGAATCATCTTGCAACGGCTATCATTGCTCAAGCAACGCCTTGTGGAAATAGAAAAACAAAAGGCAACTCAACGCAAAAATCGTGGGCGACTGATACGCGTGGCACTTGTAGGGTATACAAATGTGGGAAAGTCAACGATAATGAACTTGCTCTCTAAATCACAAGTGTTTGCAGAAAATAAACTTTTTGCTACACTTGATACTACCGTTAGAAAGGTTGTCGTTGAAAATTTACCTTTTCTGCTCGCAGATACCGTTGGTTTCATACGTAAATTGCCAACAGACCTTGTAGACTCGTTCAAAAGTACGCTAGACGAGGTGCGGGAAGCTGATTTGCTTGTACATGTTGTAGATATTTCACATCCTGATTTTGAAGGACAAATAAAGGTGGTTGAAAAAACTCTTTCCGACCTTGGATGTGGAGATATGCCGTCAATGATAGTTTTCAATAAGACAGATGCTTACATATGGGTAGAGAAAGAAATAGATGACCTGACCCCAATAAAGAAAGAAAATATCTCGCTTGAAGAACTAAAAAAGACTTGGATGGCAAAACTTGATGAAGATTGTCTGTTTGTTTCTGCACTCAAACGGCAAAATATAGATGAATTACGTAGTGTCCTTTATCGTAAAGTGCGCCAATTACATGTTCAGAAGTATCCGTATAATGATTTTCTTTATGACATCGAACAATGAGAAATTTGACAGATAAAGAATTAGATATCCTTCAAGCGCAAAGATGTTGGGCTGAAGATTGGGGAAAAGTCGTTGTCGCAGACGGCTTTGATGCAAGAAATGTTCGTAATGTTAATTTCTATGGTGAAATAGAAATTGGTAAAGGATGTCGTCTTATAGATATTCGCATGATAAAAGGAAGCGGTAAGAAAATGGGGGCTCCTTTAATCTCGGTGCTCAATGAAAGTGGTGTAGGAAATATCGTGCTTTGTAAGCAGCTTACAGCACAATTAGCATGGATGATGATGCGCTATACTCCACTGCTTGAGATGGCTAAGAAAGAGGCCGGTGATGGAGGAAAAACAATTATTGGTGATGGTGCTATAATAGAAAGTGCAACTAAAATTTTGGATTGCGTCATTAATAGTTCAGAAAAGGCACCTACTTATATAGGGCCAGAGGTCATTATGGAAAAAAGTGTTACTGCATGTGGTGCAGAGGTGACCGATGGCTCAAAGGTGTATGAAAGTTTCATTGGCGAAGCTGTTCATATAGGTAAAGGATTTTCTAGCCAGGCATCATGTTTCTTTGCAAATTCATATATGGACAACGGAGAGGCATGTGCGGCACTATGTGGACCATTCTCATGTTCACACCACAAATCAACATTACTCATTGGTGGCGAATTCTCGTTTTATAATGCGGGGTCTAACACCAATCAAAGCAACCATGCTTACAAGATGGGACCTATTCATTGGGGTGTACTTGAACGGGGGGCAAAAACAGCATCGGGGTGTCACATACTTTGGCCGGCAACAATAGGTGCATTCTCAATGGTAATGGGCAAGATTTCGCAACATCCGAATCTCAGTAACTTACCTTTTTCATATATTTTTGGCAATGGTGCTAATACATATATCTATCCGGGTACAAACATCAAGACGGTTGGTACTTGGCGTGACATTAGCAAATGGCCGACTCGTGATAGGCGCAATACAGACAGGGATTTAAAGATAAGCGATTTAATTACATTCGACTTTCTTAATCCATATTTATTGCAAGTGGTGAAGCGAGGAATTACTGCACTTGAAGATATCCTTAACTCACAAGGAGAAAAGGAGGAATATATTTATCAAAATTGTATAATAAAAAAGACTGCCATCGAAAAAGGGCTCCAATATTATAGGTTGATTCTTTCTCTTAGTGGGGAGGACAAACTCTGCAAAGTAGATGGAGAATATGTAGATATGCTTGGCTTTGTAACAAGGATAGGGGAAGTTGAAAAAGTCTTAAAGAAGATAGAAAATGGAAGTATTAAAACTCTAGGGGATGTGCAACTCGAAATTTCAAAAGCCAAAATGGGATCCTACAATATAGATACAAAAAGCGAGGCATATAAGCAATGGGTGTTAATGATAGAACGTGATGCAAGAAAAGAGTTTGATATGGGGGATGTGAGCGAGGAACAATTGCTTGATTTTCTTAAAGGAATGAAATGAAAAGCGCCAAGCTCATATGCTTCATAAGCAATAAGCAAAAACATATTAAGAAGTATAAACATATTTAATTAACGTGAGTTCGACGAATATACTTTAGAATAAAGTAAGTTGTCTGTCATTAGAAATGTCCACTGTCTGTACCCGTATGGTCGGTTTCTTAGGGAAGTAGCAGTATGCAGCTATTGCCCCAAGCAAGTTGACCATGAAGT
>JAZLJQ010000054.1:0-7553 GCA_045617965.1 Prevotella sp. | reverse complement strand
CTGCGACTCAATTGGCAAAAGAATGCGACGTACCAACACCATGTGTATATAAAGACATTGATAAAGTTAAATCATATCCAATAGTATTTAAAACTGTAATTGGTAATTCTGCAAAAACTGTATTCTTTCCTTCTTCAAAAGATGAATTGTCAAAATTGGCAAATACTTATTGCAATTTTGAGATATTGATGGAAGAATATATCGGCGGTTGTGATTATAGTGTTGATTGTGTAAGATGGAATGGTTTTTGGAAGTCTTCGGTATATCATGCAATATTGACCAAAACCAATGGCGGTGGAACTACTACGCAACGTGAAATTGTACGTTATCCGGACTTAGAAAAGTTTGCAAAACAATTATTGGATAAAGTAGATTTTCATGGTGTTTGTGGATTGGATTTCCGGGTAGATACAGAGTCTGGGAGGATTGCATTTATTGAAGTCAATACTAGATTCACAGGAGGACTTGCCACACCAATTGCTGCTGGTTTTGATATTCCATGGGTGTTGTATAATTTGGCAAAAGAAGGAAAATTCGATGAACCAATAAATATAAAATCTGAAATAAAAACCAAATGGATCTTAGGAGACATTATTACTTTAACAGGTCGGCTGTTGACGCTTAAATTAAAATGGGCTGAAATGAAGCAAATCCTATGTTTTACTGGTTTTGATTGTTTTGATGATTTTTATTGTGATGATAAATTTGCCATTATAGGAGAAATGAGTTATTACTTGGAAAAATTAGTAAAAAACCGAAAACTTAATGCATAACTAATATGTTGACTTACAAAAAAAACTTTAATGTACATAATATAAAAAAAGAGTGGTTATCATTGCAGAACTCAGGTGCATTGAATAGTCCTTTTCAAGAGTATGAATATATAAACATATCATCTTCATTGTTTTTTCCTTACTACATTTGTAATAAATACATAGCAATATTTTATTCATTCTACGAGGATGGGGAGTGTGTAATGATATTGCCATTGATGAAATACCTAAAAGGGCATCGTGCAGAATTATTTGCAAATGTAAATGGACTAAACTATTGTGACGTATTGACAAAAGACAAAAAGTATATATTGCCTGCATTAAGACTACTTGCAAAAGAATATTGTTCTATACAATGTAATAATGTATTAGAATCTTCGCAATTATATTTATTTTTTAAAAATCTAAATATTGATAATTATAAGACAATTAATAATGTATGTATTAGTTTCGGCGAAGATTATTCTGTATATTACAAATCTCTGTCTAAATCAACGCGGCAAAATCTTAGAACGGCATACAACCGTCTTGTCACAGATGGGAGGAATATTGAGTTTAAAGTACTATATGGGGGGGGGGGAAATTTCTAGCTTACAAGCCATTTTTAACATTAAGTTGTCAACGACATCGCATCAGATATAATGTACGAACCAATCTATTAAAGAAGTGGTTTCTATTGCACTTAAACTTTAGTACAGTCAACTACATAAAGAATCAAAATGGTTTAACAATGGCTCTATATATTGATGGAAAATTGGCCTCATTTATGAGTGGAATGTTAGGTAAGCAAAATGAGTATGTAGTACCTCGTTTATCAATAAATGATAATTTGGGGTTTTACTCACCGGGAATGATATTAATCAATGAAGCAATTAAATATTTTATGAGTAATACTAGTATACGCCATCTTGATCTTTCACAAGGAGAGGAACAATATAAATACAAAATGGGTGGCATTGTACATTATACACATTCTTTCAAAATAGAATTGAAGAATATCATTTAATTTTGTATTCAATAAATTGAACAATGATTCTAAAACGAATATTTGACATACTTGCAAGTGCTATTGGATTGTTACTGTTATGTTGGGTATACCCAATAGTAGCAATTCTGATAAAGATATATATGCCTGGTCCTGTCTTATTCTGCCAAAAGCGTGTGGGCATGGATGGTGTGTTGTTTACTTGCCACAAGTTCAGGACTATGACAGTTAACCATAACGGTTCATCAGTATCAGTTGCAGGTGAAAGTAGAATTACTCCGTTAGGTGGATTTTTGAGAAAATACAAATTAGATGAATTACCTGAATTATGGGATGTTCTGATTGGAAACATGAGTTTTGTAGGTCCCCGTCCTGATGTTCCGGGGTATGCAGATTGTTTGGTTGGCGATGATCGTGTAGTTCTAAAACTACGTCCAGGCATAACTGGTCCAGCTACATTAAAATACCGAAACGAAGAAGAATTGTTAGCTTCTCTCAGTCTCTCATCCGATGGAATGTGTGTTGTTGACTGTATGGGTAATTCCTACCCTATTGGTGGGGATTTTCAAAAGTCAGAATTGGCTATATGGTATAACGACAATGTGATTTACCCAGATAAAGTCAGACTGAACAAATATTATTACGAACACTACTCATTTTGTAAAGATATTGAAATGATTGTTGCTACAGTGATGGGGAAAAGAATCTGGTATAATGGGGAAAAGGTGTAAAGGGGTTATTATGGCTTCGCCGGTTCAATTGAAGCTTCGCTTCGGTTCAATTAACGCTAAGGCATTGGGTTCAATATGGCTGAAGCCAGTTCAATTGAGGCTGACGCCTCGGTTCAAAGTTCAATTGAGGCTGACGCCTCGGTTCAAGGTTCAATTGGGGCTGGTGCCTCGGTTCAAAGTTCAATAATGGGTTAAGAGTCATTCATACGAATAATTGAATTAATCAATATAAATTATGGCAGAAGATAGGAAGATGATATATTTGTGCCTGGCAAAACTGAGGCAAATTGTTGCAACAAACTGATATACAGTGGAGAAAGAGTAAGCAAATAATGGTTGTAACTTCGTATGGTATACATTTGGTACATATATTTGACATCGAATTTCCGATGTTCTGAACAGAATTGTCAACTCCATGCCAATAGCAGAGGCTATGTGGCGTGAAACCAAATTGATAAAAAATGCACCCTTTGTAATTTCAATCTGCACAAATTAAAAAAAATATTCTTATATTTGCATCCGAAAATACATATGACGCTGCATAATCGAATCTAATTCGAGGCGGTAAGATACAATTAATATCAAGTGCTGTATATGACAACTGACGATATAAAAACAATCCTTGCCATTGGCGAGAATACCGAGATTGAGTTCAAGCAATCTCAGATGAAGCTAGCACGTTCTGTGTATGAAAGTATCTGCGCCTTTCTAAATCGCAGAGGAGGTCATATCGTTCTGGGTGCCGACAACAACGGAAAGGTTCTTGGCGTGAGTGACGAGAGCTTACAAGAACAGCTTGACACCCTCGTCAAAGATATGAATAACCCTCAGTTGTTCAAACCGACATATTATCTCGATTTCAAGCCTCGTAAAGTGGATGGTCTGAACCTGATTCATTGCTATGTGCCTGAGAGCACCCAGGCACATACTTACAAGGGAGAATACTACGACCGCAATCGTGATGGTGACTTCATCCTTCGCAGCACCGAGCAGATAGCAAGCCTCTTCATTCGTAAAAGTAAACTCAAGACCGAAGACCGAGTTTATCCTGTGTTTGGAGTGAAAGACCTTGACGAGGAAGCTATGGAATACATGCGACTCATGATCAAGTCTGACAATCCTGATCACGAGTGGCTGAAGATGGAAAATGAAGCCATGTTGCGTTCGGGGCAAATGATAATGGTTGATCCCGAGACTGGCAAGGAAGGCATATCATTAGCTGCTATCCTACTTTTCGGCAAAAGAAACACAATAGCCAGCGTCTTACCACAATATAGCATTGATATCTTATGTCGTGTGCAGAATACAGAACTTTATGACGATCGCGTGCAGGTAAAGGAGAATCTCATGGTTGCATACCGTCAAATGATGGCATTCATTCAAAAGCATCTACCTGAGAAGCCTTATATAGAAGGAATGCAAAGATTCTCTTTGAGAGATAAAATAATGCGAGAAGTGTGCCTCAATCTGCTTATTCATAGAGAGTATTCCAGTTCATATCCCACCACACTCACCATCTGGGGAGACAGAATAGAGACAGAAAACTGGAACGTACCATACGTCTATGGACGCATCGACCTTCAGACTTTGAAACCCCACCGTAAGAATCCAACTATAGCCAACGTATTCTCTCAGATGGGCATAGTTGAAGAATTGGGCAGTGGAACCAAGAAAATGTTCAAGTACACTCCCCTCTTCTCTGGCGGCAAAGAACCTATGATTGAAGAGCAAGATGTGTATAAAATCACTATCCCTTATATAGGAAGAGCCGACATCAACCGACAAGAAACCGACAAGAAACCGACAACAACAGATAACGAACGGAAAGTTTTAGAATTATTGAGCGAAGATATTTATCCACTTGTGGATTTGATGGCAGTGTGTGGTTATAAAGACAGGGAGAGTTTCCGAAAGTCGGTTTTGAATCCGATGTTGGAGCGAGGTTGGGTAGATATGACCCATCCTGAGAACCTAAGGCATCGAGACCAAAAGTACTTTCTGACAGATGTTGGCAATAGTATACTTTTGGGACATTCAATATCGGTTTCTGTTTAGTTCTTAAGGACTCACAACAGAAAAGGTTTGTATATAGAATGGATTAATGATAGAGTCATGCTTAATCGAGCAAATCAGAACGAGGATACATGGAACGCGCTTGAATTGAGAATGGACCAATCTAAGTCTCTACTTTTTGTAATGACTGATAATAGTATTCGTTCTCCATATACTAAAAGAGAGGTTGAGTATTTTAAAAAATCCAATAAACCTATCCATGTTTATCAGCCACATTCAATTACTATGCAAATTCCTGATTACCTAGATGAATACTACATACAGAAATTGGGAAAGTAAACATCTATTGATTAGTAAATTTGACCAAGAAATAATTGAATTAATCAATATAAATTATGGCAGAAGATAGGAAGATGATATATTTGTGCCTGGCTCACATGAGTGAGGATGGCATGGAGCAGAAATATGTGAAGGAGGCATTTGATACTAATTGGGTTGTGCCTCTGGGACCTAATGTGAATGGGTTTGAGAAGGATTTGGAAGAGTTCGTAAGCCTCCCAAGCCTCCCCCCAACCCCCTCCAGTAGAGGGGGAGATTATAGGGAGACGGCTGATCCGGCTTTGTATAACTTGCTGAAGGATTATGCAGAAGACATGCGAAAGAATCCAACTGAAGCTGAGAATGTAGCATGGAACTTATTGAGAGGTTGCGCGACTGGACATAAATTCAGAAGACAGCACATCATTGGTGATTATATAGTCGATTTCGTATGCCTTGAGAAACATCTTGTAGTGGAGATAGACGGTGAATATCACAATGAATGGGAACAGCAAGTTGATGATGCACAACGTTCTGCATGGTTGGAAAGCAGAGGGTTCCGTGTTGTCAGATTCTCAAATGCTGAGGTATTGGCTTCTTCTGACTCTTTTATTTCAAAAGTTACTGAAGCCTTACAAGTCCTCCCTACGGGGGAGGACTTAGGTGGGGCTTCTACGGGGGAGGACTTAGGTGGGGTTCCTCGTGTGGTGGCTTTGAGTGCCGGTACGGCTGCGGTGCATTTGGCTCTTATCGGTTGTGGCGTTAAGGCTGGTGATGAGGTAATCGTACAGTCGTTCACGTTCTGTGCTTCCTCCCACCCTATCACTTATCTTGGTGCCAAGCCTGTATTCGTGGGTTCGGAACCTGAGACTTGGAACATGGATCCAGTGTTGCTGGAGAAGGCTATCATTGACCGTAAGGAGAAGACGGGCAAGTATCCGAAGGCTATTGTGCCGGTGGCTCTCTATGGTATGCCGTACAGGATTGACGAAATCATGACTATTGCCGACAAGTATGGTATCCCTGTTGTGGAGGATGCTGCGGAGGGTATGGGCTCACGCTTCAATGGTCGGGTGCTGGGTACATTCGGCAAGTATGGTGTGCTGTCGTTTAATGGCAACAAGATGATTACTACTTCGGGTGGTGGTGCGCTGATCTGCCGTTCGAAGGAGGATGCCGACGAGATTATGTGGTACGCCACTCAGGCGCGCGATGCGTATCCTTACTATCAGCATACTGCCATCGGCTACAACTATCGCATGAGTAATGTGTGTGCGGGCATCGGACGTGGTCAGATGACTGTGCTGGAGGCGCATATTGCCCACCACAAGCATGTGCAGGAACTCTACAAAGAACTGCTAAAAAACGTTCCTGGCATTACACTCCATGAGCAACCTGCAGACTCTCGTTACGATGCCAACTTTTGGCTATGTGCTGCAACTCTCGATTCAGAAGTTCGCGTACAGGGGCAGGAGAATGCCTATAAGGAAGTCATCAAGACAGCTATAGGTGGAGCCGCTGGCGTCATCCATGCTGTTGACTGCGCTACTACTGACTGCCAACCTAATGAAAACGTTGAAGCCCTTCGAGTCTTCATGCTTGAAAAGAAGGTTGAATGCCGACCTCTCTGGAAACCAATGCATAAGCAACCGGTATATGCTGACGCAACTGTTTATACCAATGGTGTTGAAGAAGAACTTTTCAGAGTCGGCTTCTGTCTGCCTGCTGGTCCGTATGTCAGTGATGAGGATGTGAGGTATATTGTGGAGTGCCTGAAGGAGGGGATAAATTGAGGCTGAAGCCTCGGTTCAATTGGCTGACGCCGGTTCAATTTACGCTAAGGCGTTAGGTTCAATATGGCTGACGCCAGTTCAATTGGCTTCGCCAGTTCAATTAACGCTAAGGCGTTAGGTTCAATATGGCTGAAGCCAGTTCAATTGGCTTCGCCGGTTCAATAAGGGTATAAAGGTTTAAGAGTTTAACCATGAACCATTTCTTGGCAAATGCAAAATTAAACGCAAACCATAACTATATATAAAGACAAAAACCGGAAAAACCCTTTGAAAGAAAATGGCTTTCAGCCACTAGTGCCTTGCCTGTATCTATCTATTTAAAAGTATACTTTCAATAGATATATACAAACAATACACTACCCTGTCGGGAGTCTTTCTTTCAAAGTAAACAAACGCCTCTTCGAGAAAAAAGAAGGCTGAGATTTGTTTTTTACCTTGTAATTGTTGGTGGATGGCGCTAGACACTGGATTTGGATAGCGAAAAATATCTGGGAGTTTTGGAACCCACAAGGATTTTTAGATAGACAGAGACAATGCCTCGAAAGAGGTCAACAACAGATACAAGGGGTTTTGCCAGGTTTTTGTCTATATTTAAGTCATAGAATTAAACTGTTAAACCATTAAACCCTTAAACTTTTATTTTTACATTAATTACACATTAATTACCATAAATTGATTTTGTTAAATTCACTGTGAGAGATATTGCCAAGAAATAATTAAACCCTTAAACTGTTAAACCTCTAAACTTTTACCTTCAAACAGTATATCATTTTTGGATTTTTAATACATAAGTTATGGGGCTAATTATCAATGGGTCACATTGTAATGTTTCCAGAATAATAATAAAAGTATCAGGATTGCTATAACTTTTTGGTGACATTTTGCAAAATTCCCAAATAATTATTGTATCTTTGTGCTCGATTATCGACAAATCATGAAA
>JAZLJQ010000053.1:0-33694 GCA_045617965.1 Prevotella sp. | reverse complement strand
AATGACATATCTAACATGTTTATCAAGAAGATACAACATAAAATAAATGAAAGACCAAGAAGAAAATTAAATTTTAATACACCTTTGCAAGAGTTTTACAAACATTTTTATTAATATTGCACTTGTATGTTGACTCTGCACCCATTTCTATGAAAATAGGCTTTTACTAGAAAATGGTAAAAAGAATTTGGTATTTCGCTCGCATTATATTATATTTGTTAGCTAAAAACAAACGACTATGCAATATAATGAAATCGGTAAGACAGAAATGCGGGTGAGCGCATTGAGTTTCGGTGCTTCATCGCTAGGTGGAGTCTTTCATAGTATTAAGGAAGAACAGGCGATAGAAGCTGTATATGTCGCTATTGAAAACGGACTCAATTTTATTGACGTTTCTCCATATTATGGACATTATAAGGCTGAAACAGTACTTGGGAAAGCTTTGAAGCAAATACCGCGTGACAAATACTATCTCTCAACAAAAGTAGGTCGTTATGGTAAAGACGGAGTAAATTTGTGGGACTATTCCGCTCGCAGAGTTCAAGAAAGCGTATATGAGAGCATGGAACGTCTAAATATTGACTACATCGACCTTATAAATGTCCACGACATAGAGTTTCAGGGCGATATGCCTGGTGGGCTTCAGAAAGTGTGCGAGGAGACACTTCCTGCGCTTGTTGAACTGAAGGAAAAGGGCATCGTGGGACATGTTGGCGTGACTGACTTGCAACCCGAAAACATACGCTGGGTTGTAGAGCATGTGCCAGAGGGTACAGTTGAAGCCACACTTTGTTTCTGTCACTATTCGCTCAACGATGAGTTGCTGAATGATTACTTAGACTTCTTTGAGAAGCATAACGTGGGCATTATCAACGCAAGCCCATTTAGCATGGGGCTTCTCTCAAGTCGTGGCGCACCCGACTGGCATCCGGCACCACTAGCTTTGAAAGATGCATGTACGCGTGCTGCACAATATTGTGCGGAAAAGGGCTATCCTATAGAGAAACTTGCTGTACAATATGCCATCTCAAATCCGCGTATAGCAACGACACTTTTCTCTTCGGCAAATCCAGTAAATGTGAAAAGGAATATAGAGTATGCCGAAGCCCCGATAGATTGGAATCTTGTCAAAGAAGTGCAAGAGATAATAGGCGACCAGATGCGTGTGAGGTGGAGAAACTCATGATTACGGAATCTGAACATAAATAATGATGAACATTTAAAGTTGTGATATATAAATTCTAAAATGATATAAATTCTCATGGTAGCTAGTATGATTTCTAGTGCTTTAAGTTTCTTTTTGGCGTATTTTTACGTATCAATTAGTTGCATAGCTCGCTATACGTCTAATGACCCAATATCATTTTGTCATTTTTTATTATTTTGGCAAAAATCTACTCGGGAAACATTCCTGAAATCATCTCGATATAATTTACAGAACCCATCTAAATTTTGATGCTTGATATCTATATCCCCAAAAATGTACAATAATCAATTCATAGCAGGACCTTGCGTAATAGAAAGCCAAGAACTTCTTGACGTTGTTGCTCAGGAGCTAGTGCGTATCAATAATGTACTTGGAATACACATCATATTCAAAGCATCTTTTGATAAGGCAAACCGCACTTCGCTAAGTTCGTTTCGAGGCCCCGGATTGAAAAAAGGACTCACGATGCTTGCCACCATAAAGGAGAAGTACAAGCTTCAGATATTGACCGACATACATGAACCATCCCAAGCAAGTGCTGTGGGAGAGGTTGTGGATATAATTCAAATTCCAGCATTCTTGTGTCGTCAGACCGATTTGCTATTGGCTGCAGCAAAGACAAGACGAATAATAAATATAAAAAAAGCACAGTTCCTTAGCGGAGCAGATATGGTCTATCCCGTACAGAAGATAAAGGAATCTTACGGTAATGAGATCTGGCTCACAGAACGCGGTAATATATATGGATACAACAATCTTGTGGTGGATTTTAGAAATATCTCGGAAATGAAAGAGATTGTAGATACGGTAATAATGGATTGTACTCATTCTGTTCAGCGGCCGGGTGCGGCAAAGGGAAGTACTGGAGGTGATCGCAAATATGTGCCTTCTATGGCATTGGCAGCAAAGGCGTTCGGTGCGACAGGATATTTCTTTGAAGTTCATCCAAATCCCGAAAATGCCAAGAGTGATGGCCCAAATATGTTATATCTTTCAGATTTACAAAGTGTAATAAAGTCATTGCTATGAGTATAAAAGAAACAGCGATTCGTAGCCTAAAAGAAGAGGCAAAAGCTATCTCCGACCTTATCCCACGGATAGGAGACAACTTCAAAAAGGCAGTTGAACTCATATTGAACTGTCAAGGGCGAGTCATAATTACCGGTGTGGGTAAATCTGGTCATATTGGAGCAAAGGTGGCTGCAACGCTAGCAAGTACTGGCACTCCGTCTTTCTTCGTGAATCCGCTAGATGCTTATCATGGAGATTTGGGAATGTTCAAGCCTACAGATGTAGTCGTGGCCATCAGCTATAGCGGTAATACAGACGAGTTGTTACGTTTTATGCCTTTGCTCGCCGAGCGTAATATACCTATCATAGGTATTTCGGGTAATCCTGAATCTATGCTAGCACGCTATTCTGTATATCATCTGAATATTAGTGTAGAACGTGAAGCAGATCCTTTGAATCTAGCACCGACATCTTCCACTACGGCTACTCTGGCAATGTGCGATGCAATTGCTGCTGCTTTAGAGGAAGCTCGCAATTTTAAAAAAGAAGATTTTGCGCTATTTCATCCGGGAGGAAGGTTGGGAAAACAATTGCTATCAAAGGTTCGTGATGTTATGGTAAAGGAAAATCTCCCTATAGTGTCTCCCGATGATTTAGTCAGCGATACCATTATTGAGATATCGGATAAGAAGATGGGGACTGCTGTGGTGCTAGACAATAGCGGTCATTTAAAGGGAATAGTCACAGACGGAGACGTGCGCCGTGCAATGCAAGACAAGAAAGAAGAATTTTTTACATTGAAAGTGTGTGACATCATGAGCATGCATCCAAAGACTATATGTCAAGATGCTTACTTAAGCGAGGCTGCCGATATAATGTTGCGGTATATGATTCATATGCTTATAGTCGTGGATGCAGATGGTGGCGTAGTGGGTATGATAGAAAGTTTTACATGCATATGACAAAATACTTAATTATGGATGTTGATGGCACGCTTACCGATGGTAAAATATATGTCAGTAACAATGGCGAATTGATGAAAGCATTCAACATCAAAGACGGCTATGGTATTGCGTACCTTCTCCCACAGCATAATATAATACCTGTGATAATAACCGGACGGAGTTCGGAGATTGTTGCACAAAGATGCAAGGAGTTGAATATCAAATACTATTTTCAAGGTGTCAAGGATAAGCTCCTCACGCTAACGGATTTTGTAAGTCAGCAAGGAGTTTCATTGGCAGAATGTGCATACATCGGTGATGATCTTAATGATATGTCTTGTATGAAGGCCATAAAGGATGCGGGTGGGCTTGTTGCCTGTCCATCAGATGCCTCTAAGCAAGTGAGAGAATATGTAGATCATATTGCTATTAGTAATGGTGGGGGTGGAGCTGTGAGGGATTTTATAGATAATTGCTTAATAAGGTAAAAGATATGGAATACTTTCCAATCATAGATGCACATGCTCATCTTTGGCTCAAACAAGAGGCCGTGGTGAATGGTTCGCATATACATACTATTGAGGGCTGTCCTAGCCGAAGTATGTTCTTTGGAGAAGAAGTGCAGATGTTGCCACCTTTTATGATAGATGGGAAAAACTCAGCCGAAGTGTTTTTGTCAAATATGGATTATGCTCAAGTGTCAAAAGCTGTGATAGTTCAAGAAATAATTGACGGCAATCAGGATGATTATCTAGCAGATGTGGAGAGGAAATATCCTCAGCGATTCATCTGTTGTGGAATGATAGA
The DNA here is from genome assembly GCA_045617965.1 of Prevotella sp. Classification (GTDB taxonomy): domain Bacteria; phylum Bacteroidota; class Bacteroidia; order Bacteroidales; family Bacteroidaceae; genus Prevotella. The sequence goes on along the minus strand of JAZLJQ010000053.1, from coordinate 29,725 downwards.
TGGCACGAAGACTGAGTTTGAAGAAGAAGACATACGTCGCTTTTCTGCATTTGCCATGCCAGCACATAGAATCATGGGACATCCGCTGACAGACTTTTTACCATTATTCCGTCAATTGGAAAGAAACGAAAAAGTGCTTGATATCTGCCTAGCCGATGATGAAAAGCAAATAGCGCAGATGCAGGAAGTTATAGACGAATGTCCGAGGCTTCGTATAGCAATAGGACATTTCGGAATGGCTACGACTGCATCATGGAAAAGTCAGATACTATTGGCACGAAATGAAAATGTGATAATCGAAAGTGGAGGTATCACATGGTTGTACAATTCTGAATTCTATCCTTATCCGTCTGCCATAACAGCAATAAAAGAGGCATCATCATTGGTGGGCATGGACAAGTTGATGTGGGGTAGTGATTATCCACGCACAATAACGGCAATAACATATCGTATGTCGTACGATTTCGTGTTGCATTCAAAGGAGCTGACGAGCGAGGAAAAATCAATGTTTCTTGGCGGAAATGCTAAGAGATTTTATCGGCTGAACAATCTGATACAATTACCATATATAAAAAATATGTCTGAATGAAAGCTATACAAATTATAGATAAGCATAGGGCAGAGGTGATAGAGACGCCTCGCCCAGAGGTAAAACGAGGCGAAGTGCTATTGCGTCTTGAGTATGTGGGATTTTGCGGAAGTGACCTAAATACGTTTCTTGGTAGAAACACTATGGCATTGAAGCCTGTAATCCCGGGACATGAGATTGGAGCGATAGTAGAAGCAGTAGGAGTTGATGTACCTGAAACAATAAAGGTAGGGATGGTCGTTACAGTAAATCCTTATTCTAACTGCGGACATTGTGCTGCCTGTCGCAACGGACGTTTCAATGCTTGCGAACACAATCAGACTCTCGGAGTGCAACGCAATGGTGCAATGTGCGAATATATGGCCTTGCCTTGGGAGAAGATTATCCCTGTAGAGAATGTCAGTGTAAAGAATTGTGCTATAATAGAGCCTATGAGTGTTGGTTTTCATGCTGTAGCTCGTGGCGAGGTCAGCGATACGGATACGGTAGTAGTCTTTGGATGTGGCATGGTCGGACTTGGTGCTATTGTGCGTTGCGTGCAACGTGGTGCTACGGTTATCGCTGTGGATTTGAGTTCAGAAAAACTAAATCTTGCAAAACGACTTGGTGCAAAATATGGTGTAAACTCAAAAGAGGAAAACCTATTGGCAAAGGTAAACGAATATACAGGTGGGTTTGGTGCTGACGTGGCTATTGAGGCCGTTGGCAATCCTGTGACTTATCGTGCAGCCATTGACGTGGTGGGATTTACTGCCCGTGTGGTCTGCATCGGTTATGCTAAACAGGATGTAGAATTTACAACAAAGTATTTTGTACAGAAAGAACTAGATATTCGGGGTTCACGCAATGCTACACCAAATGATTTTCGTGCAGTGATACGATATATGCAAAATGATTACCCTCCTGTTGAGGAATTCATTACGTCTGTCATTACATTGGAGCAGGTACAGAAAACGCTTGAAAATTGGGCTTTGGCTCCGGCACAGGTATTTAGAATATTAGTAAAATTACAATAAGTTATGTGTGAAGAAACAATAAAGAGAACTTGCCTTTGGCAAGAACACGTTGATCTTGGTGCGAAGATGTCGCCATTTGCAGGCTTTGATATGCCTATTCAATATAAAGGTATCACAGAAGAACATCTTGCTGTACGAAATGCTGTGGGTATGTTTGATGTTTCTCATATGGGTGAGATTTTTATTTCGGGTGTAGATGCTCAGAAATATGTAAATTATATCTTTACGAATGATGTAAGCGGTATGGAAGCGGGCAAGATTCTTTACGGCATGATGTGTTATGCAGATGGTGGTGTGGTGGATGACTTGCTTGTCTATAAAGAGGCGAAGGAAGATCACTATTTATTGGTGGTCAATGCAGCAAATATTGAGAAAGACTATGAGTGGATGGTACAGAATGCAAACGGATTTGATGTCGTGATTGACAATAGGTCGGACAGTTGGGGACAGATAGCTGTTCAAGGTCCGAAGTCAGAAGATGTTGTTGCAAGTTTGGTGGGAGAATGGGTGCGTCCGCTGAGATTTTATACTTATCTGCGTAGGGATGGTTTGATAGTTTCTCGCACAGGATATACTGGAGAGGATGGTTTCGAGATTTATGCCACGCTAGAGAGGACTATTGAGCTATGGAAGTCATTTCTAGATGCAGGTGTTGAGCCTTGTGGGCTTGGTTGTCGTGATACTTTACGTTTTGAGGCAGGTCTTCCTTTGTATGGCGATGAACTGTCGCAAGACATTTCGCCTATTATGGCAGGTCTAGGCATGTTCTGTAAGTTGGATAAGGAGGAGTTCATCGGTCGTGATGCATTGCGACAGCAGAAGGCTGAGGGTGTGGCTCAAAAACTTGTGGGGATAGAAATAGCCGATCGTGCTATTCCTCGTGCTGGTTATGTTGTGGAGCTTGAAGATGGTACGGAGATAGGAGTAGTCACTACGGGTTATCATTCTATTTCCCTTGATAAGAGTATTTGCTTTGCATTGGTGGATAGCAAGTATTCAAAACTAGAGACGGCTGTTTGGATACATATTCGCAAGCGTGTATTTGCGGGCAAAGTGGTGCGAAAGCGTTTCTATGAGGCGAATTATAAAAAATGAGAATTATAAAATTACAAAAAATTAGAATATTATGAGTAAGATTATTGAAGGTTTGCTTTATAGCGAATCACATGAATGGGTGAAAGTCGATGGCGAAGTGGCTATCGTTGGTGTGTCAGACTATGCACAAAAAGAAATGGGAGAGATTACATACGTTGACCTTCCCGATGTTGATGACGAGTTGGAGGCAGGCGAAGAGTTTGGCGCTTTGGAGAGCGTAAAGGCTTCTTCTGACCTTTATTGCCCTATTTCAGGAACTGTCATTGAGATAAACGAAGTCTTGGAGGATGCTCCAGAGTTTGTCAATGCTGATCCTTATGAGAATTGGCTTATCAAACTCAAGATGAAGGACATCACAGAGCTAGATGTTCTTAAGAGTGCTGAAGATTACAAGGCGATGCTTGGAGAATAATCATAATACGATGTAACTGAAAATTCAAATTAATTTATTTTTGATGAATAAATTTCCTTATTTTCCACATACCGATGAGGATTTGCAGTTGATGCTCAAAAGGGTAGGGGTGAAGAGTATGGATGATTTATATAGCGATGTGCCGACCGAATATATTTATAAAGGTGAGTATGAGCTGAAATCGTCAATGTCAGAGGAGGAGGTTCGTAAATATTTTGAACACCTTTCTTCGCTCAATTCGCCTTTGACATGCTTTGTAGGTCAAGGTGCTTATGATCACTATACACCATCGGTAATTCCGTATATCACACAGCGTAGCGAACTGCTTACAGCTTACACTCCTTACCAATGTGAAATATCACAAGGTACTCTTCGCTATATCTTTGAGTATCAGTCAATGATTTGTGCTCTTACGGGGCTTGATGTGAGCAATGCATCGATGTATGATGGCCCTACGGCGGCGGCAGAGGCTGTCCGCATGGCTGTGACTTGTTCAAAGAAGAAAAATACTGTTGCGGTATCTTCAACGCTTTTGCCACAAGTAATAGGTGTGATAAAGACCTATGCAAAATATTATGGCACAAAAATCGTCATTATTCCAGCTGAAGAGGGGCAGACAAGCCTTGCAAGATTGAATGATATTCTTGCCAATAGTGATGATGTTGCCGGCTTGATAGTTCCTTCGATAAATCGTTTCGGCATCATTGAAGACCATGCAGGATTTGCCGATTCCATTCATGCAAAGAAAGGAATAATGATAGAATACTGCGATCCTTCAGTGTTGGCTGTTGTAAAGACTCCAAGGGAGTGGGGTGCCGACATTGCTGTAGGAGACGGGCAAAGTCTTGGCATTCCGCTTTGCTATGGAGGTCCATATGTAGGCTTTATGGCATGCAAGCAGGATTATCTTCGTAAGTTGCCAGGTCGTATTGTCGGGCAGACAACAGACAAAGAAAATTGTCGTGCTTTCGTGCTTACTTTTCAGGCTCGTGAGCAACATATCCGTCGTGAAAAGGCTACAAGCAATATCTGCTCCAACGAGTCGCTGATGGCTCTTTGGGTAACGATGTATCTATCGCTTATGGGACCGGAAGGTATGAGAAAAGTAAATGAACTCTCGTATGATGGGGCACATTATCTCTATGATGAACTATTGAAGACGGGTAAGTTTGAAATAGTCTTTGACCGTCCGTTCTTGAAAGAATTTGTATTAAAACCGCTCGTACCTATTGCATCTTTACAGAAAAGGCTCATTGCTGCAGGCTTCTTTGCAGCATTGCAGACAGAGGAAGGTTGGGTTTCATTTTGTGTAACAGAGAAACGTACGAAAGAAGAGATTGATAATCTTGTATCTATAATTAAGGAGGGATAAGGCATGAAATATTACGATAAACTTATATTTGAAATTTCAAGGAAAGGGCGCACGGCATATTCTTTGCCAAAAGGTCAGTTGCCTTGCCGTATGGAAAAGGAGATGTGTGGCGATTTGTCTCGTCAGTCAGAATTATCACTTCCAGAGGTGAGCGAGGTAGATGTGGTGCGTCATTATACAGCTCTTTCTCAGATGAATTTCGGTGTTGACACAGGCTTTTATCCTCTTGGCTCATGTACGATGAAGTACAATCCAAAAATTAATGAAGAGATTGCCTCTATGTCTTCTTTCAATGCTCTTCACCCTTTGCAACCAAATGACACGGTAGAGGGTGCACAACGTGTGATAGATGAACTTGATGTAGCTCTTGTTGCCATTACAGGTATGAAACGTTTTACTTTCAAACCTTGTGCCGGTGCTCATGGCGAATTGACGGGATTGATGATAATTCGTAAATATCATCTCTCGCGTGGCGATGACAAACGCACTCGTATCATCGTTCCTGATAGTGCCCATGGTACAAATCCTGCAAGTGCTGCTGTTTGTGGTCTTGAAATAGTGGAAGTGAAAAGTAATGAGAAGGGGCTTGTTGATGTAAATGATCTTAAACCATTGCTTGATGACAGTATAGCCGGCATTATGATGACAAATCCAAATACTCTCGGACTTTTTGAAAAAGATATCAAGGAAATTGCCGATCTTGTTCATGCTGCAGGCGGTTTGCTCTATTATGATGGGGCTAATATGAATGCGTTGCTTGGCAAGGTACGCCCGGGCGATATGGGATTTGATGTTATGCATTTGAATTTGCATAAGACATTCTCGACACCTCATGGTGGTGGTGGTCCGGGAAGTGGACCTGTAGGTGTTGGCGAAAGATTGTTGCCACATATTGATGTCAATACATCTGGCTTCCATGGCAATTTTGGTGTGATGCTTCGTGCATACGCATATATATTGATGTTGGGTAAAGAAAATGTCAAGTTAGCAGGACCTCTTGCTGTTCTAAATGCAAACTATATTAAGGAGAGTCTGAAGCATAAATACAAACTGCCGATTCCGACTGTTTGCAAGCATGAGTTCGTTTTTGATGGACTTATCAATGATGGTACTAGAGATGGTGTTGTAGGTGCTACTACTCTTGATGTAGCAAAGCGCCTGCTTGACTATGGTTTCCATGCTCCAACCATATATTTCCCTTTGCTTTTCCATCAGGCATTGATGATAGAGCCTACAGAAACGGAATCAAAAGAGACTCTAGATGCGTTTATTGCTGCTATGGAAAAGATTGCCGATGAGGCAGCAGAAGATGCCAGCATTCTTCACGATGCTCCACATTTGGCTCCTATTACTCGTCCTGATGAGACTACGGCTGCTCGCAATCCGATATTACACATATAAACTGACGATTAGTGAGTGTGTTTTTTAATAAAATTATGATGAAAATTAATGATATTGTTGATATGAAATCTTTTAGTGTAGCAACAACGCTCTTGAGTGTGTTTGTAATTTTGATTATTGTAGTTGGTTTGTTTATTGGTATTCCCTATTACAATGTATGGCAACAAGAGATGTCGGGTAAAGCAGAGTTGGCGAAGGCTGAGCAGAACCGTCAAATCCAGATAGCTCAGGCCAAGGCAAATCTTGAAGCCGAAAAGCTTAATGCTCAGGCAGAAGTTGAACGTGCCAAAGGTGCGGCGCAGGCTATCAAGATAGAGAATGGCAGTCTTACACCTAATTATATTAAGTATCTTTGGGTAAGATATCAAAAAGATAATACAGGAAAGACTATTATTTATGTGCCTTCAGGGGAAATGGGTATTCCTGTTATGGAAGCTTCGCGTTTGAATAGTAAAAAGTGAAAATTAGTACAAGGCGAGAGCTGAATGAAATTTATTTCAATTATGTCGAGTCGTTGCTTAATTTGCGCGAAGTGTTAACGAGCAAAAATTAATGCAAGATGGCAGACCCATTAAATGTGGTGATGCTAGTGTCTGCTACGCAAAGTGTTAAAGAGCGATAATTTTTTAATCATTATAAGTTTAAATTTATGACAAAGAAAGATATTTTAATGAATCCTAATCTTCTTGTGCAGTCTTTGCAGAAAGCGCCTGAGGAGTTTACGAAAGAAGATATTGTACACTATTGCCTTGAAAATGAGATAGAGTGTGTAAATTTCCATTATTGTGGATGGGATGGCAAGTTGAAGACGCTGAATTTTGTTCTTCATTCACAAGCTCACCTTGAAGAGATTCTTACTGCTGGTGAACGCGTTGATGGTTCTTCGCTATTCCCGTTTATTGAGGCGGGTAAAAGTGATCTTTATGTGATGCCACGTTTGAAAACGGCATTTGTCAATCCTTTTGCTGACGTCCCCACTCTAGATTTCCTTTGCGAGTATCTTGACCGTGACGGAAATCCTTTTGAGAGCAGTCCGCAATATATTTTGAAGAAAGCTCACGATGCGTTCAAAAAGCAGACTGGCTTGAAGATGGAGACGATGGGTGAACTTGAGTATTATGTCATTGCCGATGCAGAAGGTCTGTATAATGTGCCAGATCAGAGAGGTTATCATGCAAGCAAACCTTTTTGTAAGTTTGAGGATTTGCGCACAGAGGCAATGCGTTATATTGCTCAGTGTGGATGTTTGATAAAGTATGGTCATAGTGAAGTGGGTAATTTTACTCAGGATGGTAAGAACTATGAGCAAAACGAGATAGAATTTCTGCCTACCAATATTGAAGATGCAGCCGATCAACTTGTTATTGCTAAGTGGGTGATGCGTCAGTTAGCATATGAGTGGGGAATTGAACTAACTTTTGCACCGAAGATTACTGCAGGAAAGGCTGGCAGTGGTATGCATGTTCATTGTAAATTTTCAGATGTTAAAGGTAAGGCCAATCCGATGTTGCTCTCTACGGGTGGTGAGCAAGTGAGTGAAGCTTTTGCGAAGGCTATTGCGGGCTTTATGCTTGCCGGTACGTCATTGCCTGCATGGGGCAATCCTCATCCTCTGTCTTTCCTGCGTCTTGTCCCTCATCAGGAGGCGCCTACGTCGTTGTGTTGGAGTTTTTCTAATCGTAGTGCATTGGTGCGTGTACCTCTTGGCTGGAGTTTTATGCCAGAGTTTGCTTATAAGCAGACGTTTGAGTGGCGTGCTTCGGATGCTTTTGCCGATATGTATTTGTTGATGGCGGCTCTATGTTGTGCTGCTCGTTATGGTTTCAGTCAATCAGATGCATTGAAGGTTGCTGAAAAAACTTATGTGGGTATAGGGGTGAATATACATGACAAGAAGAATGAGGCTGTTTTGAATTCTCTTGAGCAGTTGCCGACATCATGTGCTGAGGCAGGTGATGAACTTGCCAAGGATCGCGACATATATACTGCTGAAGGTGTATTTTCGGATGCTTTGGTGGATTATCAGATACGGATGCTCAAATCGTTTACTCCTGTTACAGATATGGAGACAGCAGTCCGCGAAGCTATCAATAATGGGTAATCATATTTCGCGTTATTTTTCGCATATGCTCTAGGCTTTGGCCTAGAGCTCTTATAAATAACAACTCATAAATCATATTTAGGATTATGTTGCAAAAAGCAATTATAACAGTAGTTGGCAAAAATAAGCGTGGTATTATCGCTCGCGTGTCTTCAAAATTGGCCGAAGAGCAGATAGATGTTCTTGACATCACGCAAACCATCATTCAGGGATATTTTAATATGATGATGATTGTAGATATGGATTCTTGTCATAAGGATTTTTCCATCATTGTTGATGATTTGAATGTAATAGGTGAAGAATTGGGTGTGCAGATAAAATGCCAGTTGGAGAGTATCTTTGATAAAATGCATCGTCTATGATAAACATTAACGAAGTTTTTGAGACGAATGCGATGATCGAGAAAGAAAATCTCGATGTCCGTACCATTACCATGGGTATAAATCTGCTAGATTGTGCTTCAACGGATGTGAATACTACTTGTCAGATGATTCATGATAAGATTGTTGCACAGGCAAAGGATTTGGTGAAGGTGGGCGAAGATATTTCGCGCGAGTTCGCTGTTCCGATAGTCAACAAGCGCATTTCTATCACTCCAATTTCGTTGGTTTGTGGCTGTTGTTGTCGAAGCATAGATGATTATCTTCAGGTAGCTCTTACTCTTGATAGTGTTGCCGCGGATATGGGGATAAATTTCTTGGGTGGTTTTTCCGCTTTAGTGGATAAGGGTATGACGAAAAGTGATGAGTTGCTTATTCGTTCTATTCCACAATGTCTTGCAAAGACTGAGAGGATTTGTGCTTCAGTTTGTGTGGGTCGTACAAAGACGGGAATAAACATGGATGCTGTTCGTCTTATGGGTGAAACTATTGTTGAGACAGCGCATTTGACAAAGGATAGTGATTCTCTTGGTTGTGCAAAGCTTGTTGTGCTCTGCAATGCTCCCGATGATAATCCTTTTATGGCAGGTGCCTTTCATGGCGTTACGGAGGCTGGTGCTATAATCAATGTGGGTGTGAGCGGTCCGGGTGTTGTTAATTATGTGTTGCGTCAGATTCCCGATGCCGACTTTGAGGAGCTTTGCGAGACTATCAAGAAGACAGCATTCAAAATTACTCGTGTAGGTCAACTTGTGGCACAGGAGGCGAGTTCTCGTCTAGGTGTTCCATTTGGTATTATTGATCTCAGTCTTGCACCCACTCCCACTCAAGGCGACTCTGTGGCTGAGATTCTTGAGGCTATTGGTGTTGATTATGCTGGTGCTCCGGGAAGTACGGCTGCTCTTGCTCTGCTCAATGATCAGGTGAAGAAAGGTGGGATCATGGCAAGTTCTTATGTAGGTGGTCTTTCGGGTGCTTTTATACCTGTTTCGGAAGATATGGGTATGGTGAGTGCGGTAGAGAAGGGTGCTCTTACGATAGAGAAGCTTGAGGCTATGACCTGTGTATGTTCAGTCGGTTTGGATATGATAGCGATTCCGGGTGATACTCCCGCTACTAGCATTTCGGGGATCATTGCCGATGAGGCAGCCATTGGTATGGTCAATCAGAAGACTACAGCAGTGCGTATACTTCCCGTTGCAGGCAAGACATCGGGTGATTATATAGATTTGGGTGGTTTGTTGGGTAAGACTCCTGTAATGTCGGTGAATAAGTATGGTTGTGCTCGTTTTATAAATCGCAAGGGTCGTATTCCTGCTCCTGTTCATTCGTTCAAGAACTGATCTTTGAAAAATTAAAGAATGATTTAAGGTGAGTTTAATAAATTATATCAAATGGCATACGGAAAATGGATTGGTACTTTGCTTGGCTGGATAATCGGTCAAAGCATACTTGGTGGATTGGTGGGTTTTGCCCTCGGGGCTGTGGTCGACTTTTTTTCTAATAGAAAAGAAGAAAATGAAGATGAACGAGTGGGATTGGAAGAGCATCTCTATAGGCAACAGGAAAGAACTAGAAACCCATTCCTATTCTCACTCATGGTACTGTCGGCACATATCATACAGGCTGACGGAAAGATAATGCATTCCGAAATGGAGTTGGTGCGTGATTTTCTTCGTATCAATTTCGGAACAAATGCAGTCTCACAAGGCAACGATATTCTCTTACGGCTCTTTGACTATCGAAAAAGAAATGGTGAGATGTTATGGCAACAACAGTTCAGCAAGGCTTGCCACGAAATGTATGTCATCATGCCGGCGGAGCATCGCCTACAACTCATTGCTTTTCTCTGTGAGATAGCCAAGGCTGATGGCAATATAGATGAAAAAGAAATTAAGGCATTACGCAGTATTGCGATAAATCTCGGCTTCAAAGCTAATATCGTTGAACAAATACTGCATTTTGAGGGTCAGAGCCTCGATGATGCCTATGCCGTATTGGGAATAGGAAAGGATGCAACAGATGATGAGGTCCGTAAGGCTTATCGCAAGATGGCACTACAGTTTCATCCTGATCGTGTTGCTACTCTCGGAGATGATGTGAAAGAGGCTGCTCAAAAGAAATTTCAAAAGATAAACAATGCCAAAGATAGAATCTATAAAGCAAGGGGGCTGAAATAAAGCTGACGTTTATAAAAACTTAATAACCATTCGCAATATGAAACATTCAAGTGGCAAGAAATTAAAACTATTTGCGGTCATCATCACAAGTTTTTTTATTGTTCACAATACATGTGCGCAGAAATATTCTTTCTTCCAACTCAGCGACGTTCACGTTACGTCTCCAGAACTCATAAAGTCAAAGGGCGGTGCATGGAAAAAATTCAATACAAATGGTCCAAATTTGTACGATGAGAGTCTGCAACTATTCAAATCATCCCTGGATTCGGTACGAGCCAGTCACCCGGATTTTCTCATCATTTCTGGCGACATGACCAAAGACGGAGAAAAGGTGGGACACAAGCTTGTTGCAACTCTTCTTGCGGAAATACAAAACGAAGGGATAAAGGTTTTTGTAATCCCGGGAAATCATGACATCAACAATCCTTTTGCACGTTATTATAATGGCGACTCAGTATGGTATGCTGAGCCTACAACACCAAACGACTTCGCAGAGATTTACGCCGATTTCGGATACAACGATGCCGTTTCAAGAGATAGAACTACTCTTTCATATATAACATATCCGTATAATGACCTTGCTCTTTTATGCATGGACAGCAATGATTTTTCTGAAGCTGTTTGGAGCAAATCTGGCAAACCGGATACTACAGAAGCATCGTGTGTCGGTGGAAAATACACCGAAGAAACCTTGCAATGGATGGAGCATGTGGTTAGAGAAGCTAAAGCTTCAGGAAGAACCATTATTGCCATGCAACATCACGGTTTGTTTCCACATTTTGATGGCGAAGAAAAGTTATTCAAAAACAATGTCGTTAATTCCAAAGATAGTGCTATTACATATAGCATGGTGTGCGAATGCTTCTCGAATGCTGGCATAGAAATAGTATTTACTGGCCACAAGCACATGAGCGACATTAACTTTCTTGAAATGAGCAACGGCCATAGATTATGGGAAGTCAATACGGTAACACTCATTGAACAACATCCCGGTTTCAGACGTTGTAATATCGATGGCAATGAAATCTCCATAAACTCAATCACGTTGAAAAACGTGATGTTTCCTACCTCTAAAGGCCGCACTACCGACCAATACGCATACGATTTCTGTTGGGATGAAGGTTACGAAGCATATGTAACAAACATTTCGCAGCAAGTAATATCATTATTATCCAATCTTACTAGCAACATACCTGAAGAGTTGTTTCGAATTTTAGAATTTTTAAATATTCCAAAGACGGTGGACGAAGCACGCCCAATCGTGCAGAAATATATCATTCATGAAATGCTAGATGTTTATCATGCGCTTGCAGTTGGTAATGAGCACAAGTTCGATTATTCAGAACTTGTCAATCGCGTGAATGCTGATGTTGACAGCTTACTTTTTTACATCAGCAACGAGAATGTATTCTTGGCCTTCATACTCAAAACAATTATTCTTTCTGCTCTTGAAATCTCGGAATCAGAAATAGGGACAAAACTACTTGCAAGTCCGTTGAAAAACTATCTTACAGCCAATGGTGGTGTGATTGTGGATGACGAAGAATATGTCATTACTCTAGAAAGAGGTGCGACAAAAATCAATAGTCTACATACTAAGTCATCGGACAACATCATTTACAATCTGCAAGGAATGAAAGTTGGCAGCAACTATCAAGGCATAGTGATAAAGAATGGGCGCAAATTCATTCAAAGGTAATGCACCCCTTTCCAAACGGCTACTAGCAGCCCGAACAGATCGTTCCTTTTTGCTCGTCAACACTTTGCACAACTGACAACAAATAGGCAGAACCACTAAATATGGTTCTGCCACCTTGCGCTAATATATTTTTCATTTTTTCATTTTTTTCAATTTTTGCACTACCTTCGCACATGATATACACAAAAAACGACTTTACTTAATCCTATGGCAGAAAAAGTAAGAATAAAAGATATAGCACAGCGAGCAGGAGTGAGCGTGGGAACAGTCGACAGAGTGATACACGGAAGACCTAACGTCTCGCCAGTAGCAAAGCAGAAAATTGAACAGGCTCTAAAAGATATGAATTACCGGCCTAACGTTTATGCTAGCGCGTTGGCATCAAACAAAAAATATAACTTCATCATGCTCCTCCCGAAACACGCAAAAACGGCATATTGGGAAGAAATAGAAGAAGGAGCACAAAAAGCCGTCTCAAACTACAGCGACTTCAACATCAATATGCAAATACTATATTATGACCGATACGACGTACTCTCGTTTCACAATATGACTGCTAAGTGCAAACAAATAAAACCACAAGGAGTCATTATTGTACCTACCGACCTCGCATCAACACGAGAATATACCAATTGGTTACACGACAACTACACACCTTTCGTAATGCTCGACTCCTTCATGCCCGACCTTAGACCATTGGCCTTCTTTGGACAAGACTCTTTTAGCTCGGGATTTTTCGCAGGAAAAATGCTCATGATGATGAGCGGACCAAAATGTGAAAAAGTCATGGTCATGAGACCACTAGTACATGGAAGAGTACCGAGCAAACAACAGGCTAATCGAGAAGAGGGATTCCGGCATTACATGATAGACCACTATCCAGAAGTGCAGATAATAAACCTCGACCTGATGGAAGATACACCTAGATACGCTAGCGAAACATACGAACGCTTCCTGAAAGAAAACCCAGATGTGAAAACATGCATAACATTCTCATCAGGAGTCTACGTCATGGGAGAATATCTCACCAACAACAACATACGCGACATACAAGTTATGGGATACGATATGACGCCACGAAACGAACAGTGTCTGCGCAACGGCACAATAACTTTTCTCATCGCACAACATGGCTATCGACAAGGATATTACTGCCTGAAAACACTCTTTGATGCTGTGGTGCTACAAAAAAGTGTGAAGGAAATAAATTACATGCCAATAGAGCTCATCTGCAAAGAAAACGCAGACTTCTATCAAAGATATGAACTATAAACACAAGTCATGAAAAAATACATAAAAATAAATGCCGCTGACAATGTAATAGTTTGTCTTGAAGATATAAATAAAGATGAAACAATTAATATCAACGGACTACAAGTCAAGGCAAAGCAACATACACCACGCGGACATAAAATACTTATCTGCGACTTGAAACAGGGCGAAGATGTAATAAAATATGGTTACCCTATCGGACATGTCATTCAAGATACGATAGCTGGCAGTTGGATAAACGACAATAACATACACACCAACTTGTCAGGAATACTACAATATAAATATGAGCCAGTAGCAAAAGAACTCACCATCAAGCCCGACAAACGCACATTCCATGCCTACCGTCGCAACAACGGAGAAGTGGGCATACGCAACGAAGTGTGGATAGTGCCTACCGTAGGATGTGTAAACGGCATTGCCGAAAAATTGGCCGAAAAACTTAGAGAAGAAAAGAAAGATGATAACGGAAATGTAGATGCTATTTGGGCTTGGCATCATAACTATGGCTGTTCACAACTGTCGGAAGACCATGAGGCTACGCGCAGAGTATTGCGCGACATCGTGCTACATCCAAATGCGGGAGGTGTGCTTGTGTTGAGTCTAGGATGCGAAAACAATCAGCCAAACGACTTCATGCGGATGCTTGGTGATTATGACAAAGATCGCATAAAACTGCTTGTTGTGCAAGAGGTAAAAGGTAACGAACTGCAAGTAGGTATGCAAATACTAGACGAACTATACGAAAAGGCAAAATACGACAAACGCGAAGAAGTACCCTTGTCGGAATTGCGCATAGGTTTGAAGTGTGGAGGAAGCGACGGTCTTAGTGGCATAACTGCAAATCCACTCGTAGGCGAATTCTCGGATTATCTTGTAGCACAAGGCGGGACATCAATATTGACCGAAGTGCCGGAAATGTTTGGCGCAGAGACCATCCTGATGAATCGTTGTCGCACAAAAGAACTTTTCGACAAGACAGTAGCAATGATCAACAACTTCAAAGAGTATTATCTCAAACATGGTGAGCCAGTAGGGGAAAATCCTTCACCAGGCAACAAGGCAGGAGGAATATCAACACTCGAAGACAAGGCGCTTGGATGTACGCAGAAATGTGGTAAAGCTCCTGTCTGTGGTGTGCTGGAATACGCAGAACGCCTAAAAGAGAAAGGGCTCAACTTGCTCTCGGCTCCGGGAAACGACCTTGTGGCCGCAACAGCATTGGCCGCATCAGGATGTCATCTCGTGCTGTTCACCACCGGGCGCGGAACACCATTTGGCACATTCGTACCAACAATAAAAGTCAGCACAAACTCTGAACTCTTCAACAACAAGCCTCATTGGATGGACTTCAATGCCGGACAGCTTGCAGATGGAGTGTCGATGGAAGATGTACTTAAAGAATTTATAGATAAGTGTATCACAATTGCCAGTGGTGAAAAAGCAAAGAACGAGACTAGTGGCTATCGCGAAATATCTATATTCAAAAACGGAGTGACACTATAAGTGGGCTCTAAAATTTATATCAAGATGATTTCAGAAACAGAAACTTAAAGCACTAGAAATTGTAGCTACCATAAGAGTTTATATCATATTAGAATTAATAGAGCACATCTAAATGGATATTGTAGGAAGAAATTTTTTACGTTTGCTGAAATGTGGATCATTCGGTATAATGGAGGATTTGGAGCTGATGAGCAACTTCAAATGGAAAAAACTTATCAAAATATCACAACTCAAAGGCTGTCCCGGAATTATCTTCGACGGAATGAAAAAATATACCAAAGAAGGTAAACTGACTATCGGAGAATCTCTGCAAGCTCTATGGATGGGAGTAATAACACAGACAGAAGCGGAAGCAAAGAAGATGAATGAATGTGTAGTGGAGATGTATAATCTTATGTCTGCAAAACTTCATTACCCTGTATTGATGCGCGGACGCGAAATGGCATTGCTCTATGACAATCCGCTACATTACATTTGTGACTATATTGACTGGTGGATACCGACAGAAGAAAAAGCACGCGAGGCAGATGCATGGGCAATGCGCGAAGCAAAGATTATCTCTGATGCCGATAAAGATATGATAACATATAGTTATCTTGATACAAAGGTGAGAAACAACCATTATGTAGTTGAGTTGATGGATAATAAGCTCAATAAAGAACTACACAATATAGTAATACGTGAAAAGAGTTATTACAAGCCTTTTTATGTCGAGATAAATGGCGCAAATGTAGAGATTTTGCCACCATCGGTGTTGCTACTGATGCTCATCTTGAATTTGGCGCAACACATATTGATTGATAAAGTCTTGCCAACACATATAATAGATCTAGGAATATACTTGCGTAAACTTGGCGACAAGGTGGACTACATTAAGCTTGAAAGATGGCTTGAACAACTCAAAATGCAACAAATGGCCGACATCATAGGCGGACTTCTCGTACAACTATTCTCGTTCACACAAGATGAGATTCCTTTTATGAAAAAATATAATGCTGATGCCACAGACAATATCATCATGTATATTTTCTCGGAAGAACAGCTCGCAGAGGAAGATAGATTTGCTATTGGCAAGAATACAAAAAAAAACTTAAAACAACTCATTCGCTCTGCAACAAATATCAAATACCAGCCACGAGAAATAACGGGCGGATATGTTAAAAAAGTGCGAAATCTGTTCACTAGGGTGGAAGAGTAGCACGTAGTATAAGGAAAATTACTCTAGCGCTCCGTAGGTGCTCAGGCGAGCAAAGCTCGGGGTCCTAATAACTTTTAAATTATATTGTAATATGGCTATCATCAAATGTCCAGAATGTGGACGCGAAGTAAGCAACAAGGCTCCCGTATGCCCTCATTGCGGATATGTAATCAATGTCGATAATTATGATGTTAAAAATCGTAAGACAAGGCAAGTGGCTAGAATTCCGGCATTAAAAGGTGAGAAAGATAGTGAAACTTTGACAAATCCACAAAAGAAAAAAAGAGAAACGCATTGGTGGGTATGGATAGTGATAATATTTTTTACCATCGTTATTGCTTATGTCGGCATCAGCTTTTATCTAAATTATCTAAAGAATGAGAAAGTGGAAATTCTCTATAAAGAGGCTCTTGAGAGCAACGATTTGGCTGTAATGCAAGAATTTCTCGACCTTCATCCTGATATTTCAGGCAATATGCGCCGCAGACTTGAAGGAAAAATGCGTATTGCCCAAAGGACTACCGACGAGTGGGAGAGTGCTTGCAATACAAGTTCAATCATCGCATTGAAAGCCTTTATCAGAAATCATCCGAATGATATTCATGTTCCAGAAGCAAAGGTGAAAATAGATTCCTTGGATTGGCAAACTGCTTTGCGGTTGAACACAACACAGGCTTACCGTACTTATATGATGCAACACCGCGAGGGTGAATACTATGGCGAGGCTCAAAGCAGATGCGATATGCTGAATATAGAATTTGAAGACAAGATGACTGTCAAAAATGCTATTGAGGAATATATGGAAAATGAAAATAGTGCAATCCCACTTGATACTTATCGCAGTTTGGGCGACTATAAAATAACGAAGCATCTTGGCCATGAGATGACAGCCGCCTATCAAGTGACCTTTACCGTAGAGAAACGCTCATCGGGTGCAGAGGACGCAATGCTTTATCAAGTACGTGCAAGAATATCTGCAGACGGCATGGTGGAAAACATTGATAAGTCGGCACTAAACATTATAGATGAAGATTAAAAATGTTTTCTTTACGCTTGGCTTGATATTGTTGTGCCTATCTTCATGTTCTAATGGTGATGCAGAAGAAAAGCCACTGGCTAAACGTACCTTTGTGGCATACATGATGTGTGATGGACTTGACTCATACATTAGAAACAATATAAACGAAATTCTAGAGGCTTCAGCTTCTGTAGGCGACAATTCTAATATTCTCGTTTTTGCCGATTATCAAAGTGGCAATTCAGTTGTATATAAAATAGCGAAGGGCAAAAAAGAAATTGTTCGGGACTATGGCGAAAATATCGTCAATTCAGACCCCTCAACAATGAAAGAAATTTTGAGATGGTGCTATTCCAATTATCCTGCAGAGAGTTATGCTTTAGCCATAGGTAGTCATGGTACAGGATGGTTGTTTAAAAATGACTCTATTGCAACGCGTGGTAAAAATGTAAAAACTGCTATTGGGGAGACTTGTGGTAATGATCGCCCTATTAACATTCCTACATTTGCAAGCGTCATAAAGGAATTGCCACATCTTTCATATTTGTTGTTTGACTGTTGTGTGATGCAGAATGTCGAAGTGGCTTATGAAATGAGACAATATGTAGATTTTATCATAGGCTCGCCTGCAGAGATTCCTAATAATGGTGCTCCTTATCGTAAACTCTTGTCGGCACTGCTTGGAGATTCTCCGCAAGCAATAGCAAATATTTATTACAATACATACATAAACAATGACTACGGCGTGCCGATGTCTATGGTAAAGACATCCGAGTTGGATAATCTTGCAGCGGTTACCCGTGAGAAATTGAATCTTGCATACCCCGACGATGTGAACACTACGGGATTAATATATTATTACACTATCAGGGTTGAGGGTTGTTGTGAGAGTAGGTTGGAAATGATGTATGATATGAACGATTTTATGTTGAAACATCTTTCTTCGACCGATTATCAGCAGTGGCGAGCACAATATGAAAAAGTTGTTCCTGTCAGGTTGAGATGTTCACGTTGGGAGCATACTGATGCTCTTCCTGAGATTGATTGGGATTCATTTAGAGTTACTGATGAGACTTTCGGTGGGCTTTCTATGTTTGTTCCACTGAGAAAGTACGATAATTTGAAACTGCCCTATAATAGTGATTATAAGAAGTTAGCTTGGTATAGAGCAATATATGAATAAGCGTGGACCTCTTAGGTGTGTTTATTTCGTTAACAAGCGTTCCATTTCGCGGAACTGAGCATCAAGATTTAGATTGTAATACACTCTGTATAGGAGTGGAGCCCAACTTCGATTTTCGGTTGGTGATAATTCTTTATATTTCTCCAAATATACGAGTGCTTGCAGATAAAGCTCTTTTTTGTGTTTTTTCTCCTTTGCTCCATAGCGGTCAATCTTGCGTAAACATGCAAGACCGGCAACATAATATGGGCGTGGTAGCATTGGATCTTCGCTGATTATTTCTTTTGAAATGGATATGGCATTGTCAAGATTTCCGTCAATAAGGTCTTGCAAACTCTTTGAATATCGGAAATACATGGATTGAGGATATTCTGCCAAACCATATGTAAGTATGCGACGGAGATTAGTCTCATCTTTCTTTTCGCGGTAAGCATCAAGTAGCAACATAAGCACTTCCTCACGGTCGTGTTTCTTAAGAGCCAATTCGGAGAGTGATATAACTTTGTCTGGTAGCATTAAAGCCGATGCGGCAGCCATGGCTCCATAAGTGGCATCAAACAACGTGGTGTCTGTATCTCTATAATGGTAGTCTGCAAATAAGGGCTGTGATGCGCAGTTCAAATATGTTTCATAATAGTCCAATGCCCGTTGATAGTCTTGCTTGTTAAAAAAGAATATGCCCGCAGCATAGAGATTACTACGGTATTCATTCAGTATCTCCGCATGGCGGATGCGATATTTTACCTTATGTTTGCTTGTAGTGTTTCCCGCTAGTTTCATTTCCAAACTGTCCAATGTTTCTGCTGTAGTGAACATGTTTTTCAGTGCAGAGAACAGAGTCATCGTATCATACTTTTGTTTTAGATAGGCTTTTTCGTTTTGTGCATCGTAAATTTTTTTCTGTGCGACAAGTAATGTAAGAAGGGAGTCACTTTGCGTGACCTCCTTCTTATCTTTTGCTTGTGCCACTAATGTTAGTGGCAAAAATATTAATATGAGAAGTTTTTTCCTCAATTTAGTCAGCAATATTAAAGGCAGTTTTTATTTCATTGGCCTTTTCTGTATTATTCAAGTTTGAATAGATGCTATAGAGCAAATATGCATATTTCACTGTCTCTTGTTTTGGATCGAGTGTGCGCACCACCTCAAAGTTTTCGGCAGCCTTGGTAAGATATTTGTTGAAAGTTTCTTTATCGGCACCTGTCAGGTTTGCGTTGTGTGTCTTTTCTGCTAGCTCTGAAGCGAGGTTACGATAGCAAACAGCGATGTTGTAGAAGAGTCCGATATTTTCCTTATTTGTGGCAGCTACCTTTTCGTAATTTGCTACAGCTTCTGCATTTTTGCCTGCGTTCATGGCAATGTTACCTTTATATAGATAAGGTACTGTTGATGTCGGATTTTTTGCGATAAAGTCATCAAGAGCCTTTGCCATTACAGCTTCATCGTTCTTCTGCTGTAGTGCAGACATCATATAGTCAAAGAATTTGTCATCTTTTGTTGCTTGATAAGACTCTTCGGCTTTAGCATACATCTGGTCAAGAAGTGCCATATCCTTAGTTTCCTTATACTGTTTGTCAAACATTCCAACTTCTAGTTCGCGTGCCAAAGAGCCTTGCTCTGGGTCTGTTTTTGCAAGCTCTACATACTTGTTTAATGTAGTTGCATCGTTAGTGTTGTAAGCAGCTAAAGTAATAAAATATGCACATTGTGATGCTAGTTCGTCTTTTACATCTTTCTTTGTCTCATAGAGTGGCAATTGGTTGCAATCAAGATAGAGCGACCAAGCCTGCTTTGCGCTTTCCAAATCTTTTGCATTGAAGAAATACAGGCCGGCATTTACCAGTTGAGGACGTTTTGCGAAGAGCTTCTCGCAGTTTGACTTGCGGAATTTTGGTTTTATTTTTCCTTTTGCGTCAGGCATTGCGTCATATTTGTCACATTCCTGTGCGTTTTTAAAGGCCTTGTAAAGAGCTGTGTTCATAGCTTTTTCATCTACATTGTCGCCCTTACCAATCTGTGCTAGAATCTGTGCTGATGACTGTGCGTCATAGATGCCGTAATATGCCTGTACGAGTGCGTTGTATGCGGCTGCCGCGTCTTTTGGTGTAACGTCTGCTGCGCTCACAGCACTTTTTACCATTGTCTCTGCCTTGTCGGCGTCTGTTTTTGCCAATGATGTGGCTTCTTTCAATACGTTTACTTGTGCCATTGCGCCCATCTGTATCAACAGAGCGAGTGCTACTAAAATTGATTTTTTCATAATTACTATTTTTTTTAGGTTGATATTTTATTCTTTTTTTTAAATCAACTGGTTTCCGTTGTCTTCAACCGTCTTTTTGTTTTCTTCTTCTATCATGGCTGCGATCTCAGAGTTCATTACTGTGCAAACGCTTGCGATGACGTCGTTTTTCTTTTCGAGGTTGATGAGTCGTACACCTTGTGTTGCACGTCCCATTACGCGTGAGTCGGTTACAGCCATTCGTATAACGATGCCGCTCTTGTTGATTATCATCAGGTCTTCTTGTTCGGTAACGGTTTTGAGTGCGACTACTTTTCCTGTTTTTTCCGTTATGTTGAGTGTTTTCACTCCTTTCACACCACGTGCCGTAGTGCGGTAAGAATCGATGTCGCTACGTTTTCCATATCCGTTTTCGCTGACCACCATTATGGTTTCGTTTTCTTTGTCATTGATGACTATCATGCCTACCACTTCGTCGTCTCCTTCGTCAAGTCGCATTCCTCGCACGCCTGTTGAGACACGTCCCATAGGTCTTACTTGTGTTTCGTTGAAGTGTACAGCGCGTCCGTTGCGGTTAGCTATTACGATTTCGTTCTTTCCGTTTGTCAGGTGAACATCTACTACTCTGTCACCTTCTTCGATGTTTATAGCACGCACACCGTTAGTTCTTGGTCGTGAGTAAGCTTCGAGGCATGTTTTTTTGATTGTTCCGTTCTTTGTGCAGAACATTACGTAGTGTGAGTTGAGGAAATCCTCTGTTGCGTTCTTTCGGATAGGCAAGATTGCGTTTACCTTATCGTCTGGCTCTATCATCAGTAGGTTTTGTATGGCGCGTCCTTTTGATGTCTTTGTTCCTTCTGGTATTTCGTAGCATTTCATCCAGTAGCACCTTCCTTTTTGGGTGAAGAACAACAGCTGGTGATGCATTCTTGCAAAGTAGATATATTCTGTAAAGTCTTCGTCGCGTGTTTGTGCGCCTTTGCTACCCACGCCACCTCGTGCTTGTTCGCGGAATTCTGTCAGCGGTGTGCGCTTGATGTATCCAAGATGGCTCACTGTGATTACCACAGGGTCGTCTGGATAGAAGTCTTCTGCGTTGAATTCTTCTGCGGAGAGTCTTATTTCGGATTTTCTTTCGTCTCCGTATTTTTCTTTTACTTCTAGCAGTTCGTCTTTCATCACTTTGCGACATAGGTTGTCGTCGGTGAGTATTTGGTTGAAGTATTCGATGCGTTTCAACAACTCTTCATATTCTGCGTGCAGTTTGTCTTGCATGAGTCCTGTGAGTTGCGACAGACGCATATCTACGATAGCTTTTGCTTGTATTTCGTCGAACCCGAAGCGTTCTATCAATCGTTCTTGTGCGTTTTGTGGGTTTTTCGAGCTCTTGATGATCTGTACCACTTCGTCTATGTTGTCGCTTGCTACGATGAGTGCATCAAGGATGTGTGCTCGTTCTTCGGCTTTTTTCAGGTCGTGTTTTGTGCGTCGTATAGTCACTTCGTGTCTGTGTTCTACGAAGCATCCGATGCATTCTTTTAGGCTTAGCAGTTTTGGGCGTCCTTTTACGAGTGCGATGTTGTTTACCGAGAAGCTGCTTTGCAAGGCTGTCATTTTGAACAGTTTGTTCAGTACTACGCGTGCGTTTGCGTCTCTTTTTATATCTATGACGATGCGCATGCCGTGTCGGTCGCTCTCGTCGTTGGCGTTGCTTATGCCGTCAAGTTTCTTTTCGTTTACCAGCTGTGCGATGTATTCGATGAGCTGTGCTTTGTTCACTCCGTATGGTATTTCTGTGATGACGATTTTGTCATGGTTTTCATCGCTTTCTATCTCTGCTTTTGCTCGGATGATGATGCGTCCGCGTCCTGTTTCGTAAGCGTCTTTCACACCTTGTGTGCCACATATTATGGCTCCTGTTGGGAAGTCGGGTGCTTTGATGTGTTGCATCAGTCCTTCGGTGTCTATTTCGGGGTTGTCGATGTATGCCACGCATCCGTCTATGACTTCTGCTAGATTGTGTGTAGGTATGTTTGTTGCCATGCCTACGGCGATGCCTGTGCCTCCGTTTACTAGTAGGTTAGGCACTTTTGTAGGCATTACTGATGGTTCTTGCAGTGTGTCATCGAAGTTGTTAGTCATGTCGACGGTGTCTTTTTCTAGGTCGTCCATCATGTGTTCTCCCAGTTTCGATAGTCGACATTCTGTGTAACGCATTGCTGCTGGTGAGTCGCCGTCTATTGAGCCGAAGTTGCCTTGTCCGTCTATGAGGTTGTATCGCATGTTCCAGTTTTGCCCCATGCGCACTAATGCTCCATATACCGAGCTGTCGCCGTGTGGGTGGTATTTACCGAGCACTTCTCCTACTACGCGTGCGCTTTTTTTGTATGGGTTGTTGCTAGTATTGCCTAGTCCCATCATTCCGTATAGTATTCTTCTTTGTACAGGCTTGAATCCATCTCTTACGTCTGGTAGTGCTCTTGCCACGATCACCGACATGGAGTAGTCGATGTATGAGGCTTTCATTTCCTCTTCGATATTGATTTTGATTATTCTGTCTTGGTCGAGGTTGATGTTTTGATTTTCGTCAAATTCCATATATTTTTGTATGTTTAGATTTTTATCTTTGTGTTTTTGTTTAGGGCTTTTTTTATAGTGTTCACAAAGGTAACGAAAATTCTCTTGTCGGCAAATTTTTGCAAGTATTTTTTTGTTATTTTTCGATTTAAGGGCATTTGCGTGCGATTTGGCGCGTTTTGTGTGTTTTTATGATGTGCGATGGGCTAAAAAAAATCCCGTTGACTTTGGCATTGGAGAGCTTCGGTCAACGGGGAATAATTATTTCAGAAGAATGCAAATCACTCAGAAATTTCTTTCAGCACCGCACGGACGGAGAGAGCAAGATTTGGATCAGCGTCGGTGATAAAAGGATTCGTGCTATTATTGAGATAGAGGTGATAGGCCGTAGCGTCACTTTCATGATGTGTAGAAGAAATGTAGAAACCTTCATCTAGGCAGTCCATCTCGCCCGTTCCATTGAAGCCTGCAGCAGGAAGGAAGATGCTATTGTTCTCATAAGCAGTTCCTGCCTTGCCTTTAAATAGATAACCTTTAATAGTCGTTTCTTTATATTTCTTTGTATCGCCATCAATCCTTTCTATATCACAATTGCCTGTATTAATAAGTGCCTGAAGTTCTAAATTTGTAGGCATGCGCCAGTTGCTACCCCAGAGCTTAGTCGCGGTGTCAGAGTCGTCTGTGAGGTCTGCAGTGCCTGTATTGTGGTCATCGGTCCAAGTTGCAGGTGGAGTATTGTTATAAGATCCTCCCCAAGTGTAATGGCCCCCAAAGCTTTCTGCCTTGCCGTCTGTGACACCGACATTATATTCTGCAAATTTAGGACCGTCTTCCCAAAGTTGTACCCACTTCACCTTCTGTGTGCCCTCACCGATAGTAGCGTCGGCTGAGCCTCTGATTGTAACTTTATCAAGGTCTTCCAAAGCGAATGGGCCTTCTTTTCTCACGTGGTTGCGGGCGAAGGTAAGAGCAGATATAGTAGTTTGATACTCGTCGCCGTCTTTTGTGGTGAAGGTGATAGTATAGCCACTTTCAAGTGTTGCAGGGAGAACAGCGATGAAGTAATCCTTATTGGCTACGATGTTGCCAGTGAGTGACACCTCGTTAGTGCCACCGCTTGTTACTGTGGCTGTAGGTTCGCCATCATTATAATCAAGCGTTACTGTTCCTGCCAGACTTTCCGTTCCATTACTTGTTAACGTTATTGCTGAACAATCAAAATTGGTCTGTACCATTAAATAAGCACATACGTTCTTAAATTCGAGCGTTTGGGCATCATCTGTATTTGCCATCATCAGCATGGCTGTTGAGTCAACATACTGCTCGTCAAACACTGTCTGCTTGGCTGGTAGCACAGCGCTAGTAATCTTGCCTAAACTCAGCGAAGCATCTTTTGTGTAAGGGTAGAGAGCATAATAGTTGTCTGCCTTTGCTGCTTCGCCAACGAATGTGGCAGAGGTAGTGCCAACACCACCTTGGAGTACGAACTCACGGTTGCCGGTGCCGTCAAAGATAGACAGTTTATCCTTTGCAGTCCATGTGATGTCTGTGTTGTCGATGGTAGCGCGTGTAGAACCTTGTCCGTTCATAGAGGCTGTGAAGGTCATCGGGATGAGCTGTGCAGACTGCCCGTTGATATTGTCGTCGTTATCGCTGCATGCTGTGAATGCCATTGCCCCTAGCGCCAAAGCGAACATTGATTTTATTATATTTTTCATATTAATTACTAATTATATTTAGTTTAATGAATATCTTTCTTAATATGTGATGTGGTGTTTATATTACTAATCATCTATAATTAATCCTTCTGTTGATGCGCCGGATGAATCTTTCAGCACCGCACGGACAGAGTTGCCCCAAGCATTTTGGCCATTGCTCATAAATACAATCGGCTGACCTTGGCTGTTGGTATACCAATACAAATATTTATGATTACTGTCATCATACTTTGTGGATGACCAGTAGTGCCCGCAGTCCCATGTCATTCCGTAAAAACTGTAGCCGGCTTCAGGGAGGAAGATACTATTGTTCCCATAAATAGTAATAGCCTTACCCTTGAAGAGATAACCTTTAATAGTTGTCTCTTTATATTTCTTAGTATTGCCATCTATTCTTTCTACATCACAGTTGTCAAGAAGTGCCTGAAGTTCTTCACTTGTCGGCATGCGCCAATTGTTGCCCCATTGAGTTGATGCAATATCATCTGACCATTTATAATAGCCACCATAGCTTTCTGCCTTGCTGTCTGTGACACCGACATTATATTCTGCAAATTTAGGACCGTCTTTCCAAAGTTGTACCCAATTTACGTCTGTTGCTACACCACCGATGGTTGCCTCGGCTGTTCCTGTAGTAGGAATTTCATTCAGCACCGCACGGACAGAGCAACCATAATATTTGTCGTCATTGAGTAATTCAGGGTTACCCGAAACGTCGTATAATTCGTATGCTTTATCGCTATCTAATGGTGTGGATGACCAATAACACAAGCCGTTCGGAGTTACGTAGCTGACATTAAAGAAGCCTGCTTCAGGAAGGAAGATGCTATTGTTCTCATAAGCAGTTCCTGTCTTGCCTTTACATAATAAGCCGTTAATATTTGTTCCATTATAATTTTCTATTCTTTCAACTATACAGTTGTCCGAACTAATAAGTGCCTCAAGTTCTGCCTTTGTCGGCATGCGCCAGTTGGTGCCCCAGAGCTTGGTGGCTGTGTCTTTATTACCTTTAAGGTCTGTTGTACCTGTGTCGTGATCATCAACCTTATCTTGACTTCCTCCCCATGCATAATAGCCCCCAAAACTTTCTGCCTTGCCGTCTGTGACGCCGACATTATATTCTGCAAATTTAGGACCGCCTTCCCAAAGTTGTACCCACTTCACTTTCTGTGTACCCTCGCCGATAGTAGCATCGGCAGAACCTTTTTGGGTAGGACGAAGGTCTTCAAAATTGATTTCTCCGAAATTGGTCACATTATTGCGAGTGAGTTCAAGAGTCTTAGGACTTGTCAACTGGTAGTCGCCTATTTCTGTTGTGAAAGTGATAGCGAATTCGTCTTCAAGTGTTGCAGGGAGGACAGCGATGTAGTAATCCATATAGGCCACGATGTTGCCAGTGAGTGTTACCTCGTTAGTGCCACCGCTTGTTACTGTAGCTGTAGGCTCGCCGTCATTATAATCAAGCGTTACTGTTCCTGCCAGACTTTCCGTTCCCTTGCTTGTGAACGTTATTGCTGAGCAAGCGAATTTAGGTGTTACCTTTATATAAGCACATACGTTCTTAAATTCAAGCATTTGAGCATCGTCTGTCTTTGCCATCATTAACGTGGCTGTTGGGTCAACATATTGCTCGTCAAATACTGTCTGCTTGGCTGGTAGTACAGCGCCTGTAATCTTGCCTGAACTTAGCGAAGCATCTTTTGTGTAAGGGTAGAGAGCATAATAGTTGTCTGCCTTTGCTGCTTCGCCAACGAATGTGGCAGAGGTAGTGCCAACACCACCTTGGAGTAAGAACTCGCGATTGCCGGCACCATCAAAGATTGATAGTTTGTCGCTCTCCATCCACCAAATTTCAGTATAGTCAATGCCTGTGCGTGTTGAGCCTTGCCCTTCCATAGAGGCTGTGAAGGTCATCGGTGTGAGCTGTGCAGACTGCCCGTTGATATTGTCGTCGTTATCGCTGCATGCTGTGAACGCCATTGCCCCCAGCGCCAAAGCGAACATTGATTTTATTATGTTTTTCATATTAATTACTAATTATATTTAGTTTAATGAATATCTTTCCCTAATTACTCTTTCCAGTTGAAATCAGATTCAGTTAATTCTTCTGTTGTTACGTAAGAATCTGTGAAATCTCTCAGCACCGCACGGACAGAGCTGAGGCTAGAGCGAGTAGTAGTAGTTAGTGTTAATGAAAGTGCTGATTCAAACGTCATATACGTTGCTATACTAACATTAGTAGATGCGAAAGAAGACCAATAAGCACCCAATTCGTTAGCATTCCAAATTTTATTCAAGGCATAACCTGCGGCAGGAAGGAAGATGCAGTTGTTTTCATAAGCAGTTCCTGCCTTGCCTTTACACAGCAAGCCGTTAATACCTGTTCCATTATAGTCTTCTGTCCATGTGCAGGTACAGTTATTTTTGAGTGCAACAAACTCATCCTTTGTCGGCATGCGCCAGTTGTTGCCCCAAAGCTTAGTCGCGGTGTCAGAGTCGCCTGTGAGGTCTGCAGTGCCTGTATTGTGGTCATCAACCATAGTTTGACTTCCTCCCCATGCATAATAGCCACCATAGCTTGTAGTCTTGCCGTCTGTGACGCCGACATTATATTCGGCAAATTTAGGACCATCTTCCCAGAGCTGTACCCAATTCACGTCAACCTGTTCGCCACCGATGGTTGCCTCGGCTGTTCCTGTAGTAGGAATTTCATTCAGCACCGCACGGACAGAGTAGGCATAACCGCGATAGTCGATATCATAATCTGTCATTCCTTCATAGAAGAATATTTCGAATCCATATTCGTCAGCGTATTCATAAGGTGTGGAAGACCAATAAACCCCTACAGGGTCTTCTGAATAGTCTCCGCCGCTGATGTAGCCTGCAGCTGGGAGGAATATGCTGTTAGCAGCATAAGCGCCCTTACCGGTGATCTTTATGCCGAGAAGCCTTTCTGGATCATTTGGGTCTTTGATATATTCAGTTGTACAGTTGGTAAAGAGTCCTGCAAAATCTTCAAATGCTGGCATGCGCCATTTCTTACCCCAGAGTTTTGTGGCGGTATCTTTATTACCTTTAAGAGCTATTGGGCTTTCGTTGTGGTCATCAATCCATTCTATGCCATCTCCATTCTTATAAGATCCTCCCCAAGTGTAATAGCCCCCAAAGCTTTCTGCCTTGCCGTGTGTGACACCGACATTATACTCTGCAAACTTAGGACCGCCTTCCCAGAGCTGTACCCAATTCACCTTATTGCCTTCAATACCTGCTTCTGTATTCACTTCGGCTGAACCCCTAGAGCCAGCTGGGATAAATCCACTACCGGTAAGCACGAGTCGGGCCACCTTGTTATAGCCGAGAGTTGCACTACCTTTCATAGTGCAGGTAGCGCCTTTGATGTCTGTGAAAACAATATTGAGCTTACTATATGCACCTGACGGTACGGCAATGTTGAAGAAGTTGGCACCCCTGCCGAGTGCCTTGCCTGTCTCGCCAAAATCAAGAGTGATACCCGCCTTATCTGTAGCAGAGATGACTGCCTGACCATCTGTATTTACAGTAAATTTACCGCTCAAAGTCTTTTCATCATCAGTAATGGTAATAGACTTCAGTTTGATATCTGCTTGTTCTGAGTTGAACACAATCTGAAGCACACTGCCAAGACTCTTGAAAGCAAACTTCTCGGCTGTTGACTCGTACACTTTACCCTTGCTGTACATAGGTACGGTTGTGCCTTCCTGTTTGGTAGGCCAAACGAGGTTTTCACCATCAACGACTTCTTTTGGATAGAAAGCCTCTACATCTGTGCCAGAAGTAAACGGAGAATCCTGACACGCAAATGTTCCCTCTGTGGTGCCTTCACCGCCCGTGAGGTTGAAAGTTGCGCTTTTGCCATCGCCTTTCACCAGAATTTGGTCGCCTGTTCTCCAAACGACATCATACTTGTAAACTAAATCCGCTCTTGTGCCTGTGCCGACGGCTTCTGCCACGGCATTGATGGTCATCGGCCTGGTGGCTTGCCCCTGAGCGAAATCATCATTTTGACATGATACTGCAACAAATACCATTGCGAGCATCATAAGTGCTGAAAAAATTTGTTTCATCGCTTTTTTCATTTTTTTCTTTTTATTTTTCTTTTATTTTCGTTTAATTTCTAAAATCTGTAATTGAACTTGTCAATACTGCTCCTCGAAGCTGCTTGGGTCAAGCTCTTCCTCATACATACTGTCGGTGCTTCCTTGGCTAGAACAGAGCATCTGCATCTGCTGCACCTTTACCACCTCTACTTGTGGCATTTGATATGGTTTCTTTTTCATTTTAATTTTGTTTTTATGTTTAAAGTTATAAATTTAATCTTTATAATGACAGAACATAATAAACTCACCGCAGACATTTCAAACGAAACACCTGTGGCAAAATAATACCGTTAAATCCTATAAAATCGCAAATAGCTACATCGCAGTACCCCCCCCCCATAAACTACTGCTATACAGAGAGTTAAGACGGCTTCCGCGAACTCTCGTCATCAATAACATAGGGGTGTATGTCAACATGCTATATTGCTTTTGTAATTGAAACAAATATAATCTTCTTGCAAAGATAAGAAAAAATATTAAAACTATCAAACTTTTTTTTAGAGTTTTTTACCTTTGGTAAGGGGTCAAAATCAAAAAAAACGAGTTTGAGGAGCCTGAGAGTTTGAAGAGGCCGCCTCCTGCTCGCCTTCAACCGCCCACAATACACAAAGGAATTCACCTTGAAGCCACCTC
>JAZLJQ010000052.1:0-28568 GCA_045617965.1 Prevotella sp. | reverse complement strand
CAATCCATATGTTTGGAATATAGCCTTCGAACACGTTGTATATCGGTTCCCAATATACGCCGGTACTCTCCATGGCTACGTGTGTTATGCCTAATGATACCAACCAGTCTCTCAATTGTGTCAAAGAACTCGTGAAGGTATTGAACTCGCGGGACTCCTGCTAGATGCCCTCGCCTCGAACTGTCGCAACCACTACCTCCTTGTGGATGTCCATACCGCAACCGCGCGATACGACCTGTGTGAATTGGATGTCTGCCATAGTCTAATGTATGTAGGTATATATATAATAGACGTAAGGCAGCCCCTTTTCATTAACTTTGGCGACTATAAATTATGTCATGAGGGTTTCATTTACTGTATCATTCAACAAATGCTTAACGTCAACATTTAGTAACTTGGCAATTCTGTCAAGTGTATTGAGGTCTGGTTGTATCATGTTTTGGCACCACTTGCTAACGGTGCAAGGTGTTTTGCCAATTTCTTCAGCAAGCCATTTTCCTGTCTTGCCCTTTTCAACAAGTACGACTTTTATTCTGTTTAGATTTGCCATATTGCTATAATTGATTATAATTTGATGCAAAGGTATCAAAATTTAACGATATAAACGATTCTTTAACTCAGAAAGTTACAAATCCAACTGTATTTTCTGTCAAAATACTATGAAATGCCACTTTAATCACCCACTTTTCGTGCATTATTTTCCAACTAAGACAATTTTGCTACCTGATTATTGAATCATCAATAAGGTTCATTCGTCCTACTTTTTGCCTTGCTCAAAGCACATCACCAAATGACAGAAAATGAAAATTTCGCTTTATTTGCCTATCGGCGAACCTTGGCTACACTCGGCATAGTTCAAGCAAGTTTGACTCTGCGCTCGTTTGCACAAGCTTTCCCTGTCAAGATATGTTAAGCAGATGTTTTCATTTTGGGGTTTTTGAAATTTTTGTTTCCAGTTTGTTTCTTTTGGTTGTTTTTACTTTTGCGGAGTGTTGAATATCTGTGGTTTATAATCTCAAAGCAGATTCTCAAGAAGAAGATAATGATTCGTAGTATTTAGAATTCTCTATCACAACACTTGATGTAAAATTTTGAAGAGCATCAATGGCATTACAATACCTTTTAAATTGCCTTGATTTGACATTACACGGAAAAACTTTTATACTCTTAACTTTTTTCATTATCTTCGCACAGAATAAATAAAACACCTATAAAGAAAAAATTACTATGACACATCGAGAACGCTTTTTTGCTACCGTAAGACGACAACCTGTTGATCATCCTGCATCATGGTTGGGACTACCTGTACCTGCTGCTATACCAAACTTGCTGAAACACTTCAAAGTAGACAGCATTGATGAACTGAAACAACTTATTGATGATGATGTCTATCCTATATGCGTGCCATACAACAACCCACCAACAAACGACATTGGGTGCTCGTTAGCATTTGCAAAAAGCGGAATGGGAGGAGCACAGGATGAACGAACACTGACCGCACCAGGATTTTTTGAAAATATGACCGACCCCGCAATGGTGGATAAATTTCCCTGGCCAAATCCAGAAGAACATATCAATTTTGAGCGTTGTCGTCAATTAGCACAAAGCGCACCAGAAGACATGGCGCGAATGGGAATAATGTGGGCAGCACATTTCCAAGACTCCTGTTCAGCATTCGGAATGGAAAATGCACTCATAACAATGATGCTCTATCCAGAAATGTATAAAGCCGTAATAGACCGTATAACAAAGTTCTACCTTGATTGTGGTGAGATATTTTATGAGGCCACAAAAGGCTATCTAGATGCTGTGCTCATCGGCAATGATTTCGGCTCACAAAACGGACTTATGGTTGACCCACAGAGCTTGGCACAATACGTATTCCCTGGCACAAAAGCACTCGTTGACCAAGCAAAGAGCTATGGTCTCATAGTGGTACACCACTCATGTGGAAGCATATATCCAATCATCGATAATCTCTTTGACCTCGGAATAGACACCATACACCCTATTCAAGCAAAAGCAAAAGATATGCAAGCCGAAAAACTCGCTTTAGACTTTAGTTCAAAAGGCAGCTTCTTTGGAGGCGTAGATGCACAGTACTTGCTCGTAAACGGCACTCCAGATGATGTGCGCAAAGATGTGGAAAGACTAAAACGCGTCTTCCCAACAGGGCTCATCATCTCTCCTTCACATGAAGCAGTATTGCCAGATATCAAGCCAGAAAACATACAAGCACTATTTGAAGCTGTACACGGAAAAGAATTATTACCAAACAATACTAAAAAAATGGAAAAGAAAAGAGTACGTTACGGACAAGTGATTGGAGTACAACCAGGAAAACTTGAAGAATACAAAAAGTTACATTCTGCCGTTTGGCCAAAAGTGCTTGAGATGATAAAAAAATGCCATCTCGAAAACTACAGCATCTATTATAAAGATGGACTACTATTCAGCTACTATGAATATACCGGCGACGATTACGAAGCAGATATGGCAATGATGGCTGCTGACCCTGAAACACAACGTTGGTGGGATGTATGTATGCCTTGCCAAAAGCCACTTGATACTCGAAAGGAAAATGAATGGTGGGCAGAAATGGAAGAAGTTTTCCATTTAGAATAGGAATCAAAGAATAGCCTCATCTCAAGCCTATCCAAACGAAAAGAAAAATTAAGGAGCCCAAATAAAAAGGTCAAAGCAAATTAATAATAAAAACCTGACACCCTACTTCTAATACCAATACTTAACATTTATGAAAAAACTATTCCAAAGTAAAAGTGGAGTAAACTATTTATTTCCATTCATACTAGTAGCCACACTTTATCTCTTATGGGGATGTGCACATGGGCTCT
Source organism: Prevotella sp. (assembly GCA_045617965.1). GTDB lineage: Bacteria > Bacteroidota > Bacteroidia > Bacteroidales > Bacteroidaceae > Prevotella. The sequence continues at coordinate 25,713 of JAZLJQ010000052.1, read as the reverse complement.
TAGACGTGCTGAATAAACAATTCCAAGATAATTTCAACATGACAAAAGCCGAATCAGGGTTTGTACAATTTTCCGTATATATTGGCTACTTCATCATGGCTCTGCCTGCTGGACTAATAATGCGACAGATAGGTTACAAGAAAGGACTCATCACAGGATTATTGCTATTTGCCTTTGGCGCAATACTCTTCATTCCTGCTGCTATGGTAGAATCACCATACCCTTTCTTCATAGCCTTATTTGTTTTGGCATGTGGATTGTGTATAATTGAAAATGGAGCACATCCATGTGCAACAGGAATGGGACCAGAAGATGGGGCGGCACGAAGAATAAATATCGCCGCAGCATTTAACGGAATAGGATGGATTGTCGGACCACTCATTGGCACATGGCTCATACTTGGTGGCACAGGTACAACATTTGATATTGCCAAGCCTTATATCCTTGTGGCAATCGTTGTATTGTTTGTATGTCTATTGCTCTGCTTCATCAAACTACCAGAAAAAGAAATGGCACAAGAGGCAGAAGAGGCAGCACAACAAGCAGGTACTGCAAAAGGAAGCATCTGGCAACACAAGGCATTCAAATATGCTCTCATCGCACAATTTCTTTATGTCGGTGCACAAACCGGAGTAAACAGTTTCTTTATCAACTACGTTACTGAACTTGATACTGAAATTTCAAAGCATACAGCAGGACTATTGTTAAGCATTGGTGGAATGGGGCTTTTCTTTATTGGTCGATTGCTCTCATCATACTTTATGAAATGGATTTCGCCAGCACATCTACTCAGAATCTTTGGAGCATTGGCAACGATATGTATGGCACTTGTGATGATGGAAATAAAAATGCTCTCGCTCATTGCCATCTTCTGCACATTCTTCTTCATGTCAACAATGTTTCCAACAATCTTTGCCATCGGTGTGCGAGGAATGGGAGCACATACAAAGCAAGCATCAAGCTACCTTGTAATGTGCATAGTTGGTGGTGCTGTCTTCCCTATTTGTATGGGTATTATCGGAAAAACTAGCATGGCTTTAGGATTTCTCCTACCACTCATAGCATTTATATATATAACACTGTTTGGCATAAAATCTAAATGACATCATGCGAAAACTATACGTCACAGAGATGAATCGCCTAACGGTGGACGAATTTCGTAAAGCAGAAAAAATACCACTTATCGTCATCCTCGATAATGTGAGAAGCATGTATAACGTGGGAAGCATCTTCCGCACTTGCGATGCTTTTCGCGTAGAATGCATATATCTTTGTGGCATAACAGGATGTCCACCACACATAGAAATACACAAAACGGCTCTCGGGGCAGAAGAAAGCGTAGCATGGAAATATTTTAAAGATACAAAAGATGCTTTGATAAAAGCACACGAAAAAGGCTATCATGTATATTCAATAGAACAAGCAGAAGGCTCTATAAAACTTGGGAAAGACAACGAACAAATATCTACATCCAAAGGTTGTGCTATTATATTAGGGCACGAAGTGAAAGGAGTACAACAAGAAATCGTTGATATGAGTGACGGATGTATTGAAATTCCTCAATACGGAACAAAACATTCACTCAATGTTGCTTCGGCTGGTGCAATCATTATTCACGCACTATCCGCACCACTTTGTCAAAAATCTGCTGAGGAGTAATATTATTTAGACAAGGAAAATCACCGATAGCACATTCCTTGTTCCCATAGATGCTACAAGGACGGCATGGCAGATCTATCTGGACAGCATTTTCTTCACTCTGCCCCCACCCCATAAATCCGGCGAAAGGATGCGTCTGCCCCCAAATACTAACCACAGGGACACCCACAAGTGATGCAATATGCATATTGGCGCTATCCATACTTACCATCACCCGCAAAGTGCGCATCAACTCCATTTCTTGGCTGAATCCCGAACATATATCTCGCACATTTATTGTATCATCATAAGGATTTTCCTTTTCACCAAAGATATACACCTTGCAAGTAGGAAATTTGTGTTGAATCAAACCTATCAACTTGGAAAGTTTTTCCTGAGAATAAATCTTTCCTTTATAGGAAGCACCAGGGGCAATACCTATTCTAATCTCATCTTTGAAAAGTGTATCTTCTTTGGAAGGAAAAGGCACTATGTTTTGGTCTAATTGTATGGGAAAACCCAAACGAAACAATACATCAGCATAATTCTCAAACGTAGTTGGCAAAGGTTTTAATACTTTTTCATTCTGACGGCAGAGTTGTTTTCGCAAATTACGATGCTTATCAATATGCGACACCTTAACACCATTTATTAGAAATCTCATCCGCAAATACTCACTGCGAAAAACTCCATGAAAATCTGCAACATGAGTGATATTCTTACTGAATACACGCTTGAAAAGTTCATTCAAACCACTAATGCCGTGATACTCATTTTTCAAATCTGCTGCCATAAAATTCACGTTGTTTGCAAGACCTTCAAAAAAAGCTCTTGCAAACGGGCGACTTAAAATGGTTATCTTCGTATTGGGATAAGTCTTTGACAATTCCTTAACTACAGGAACTATCATTGCAACATCACCAATAGCCGAAAAACGTATTATAAGAAGATGAGGATTTTGCACACCCTGCGTTTTTGATAAAAATGACTCTTTATAATGAAAAAAATACTATTATGCTGTCTAAAAAGACTCTTTTTTATCTTTTGTATTATAGAGTATTGGATTTGTTGAAGGGTCGTTATACATCTTCATTTGACGATATACTTTCATATACTTACGCCCTGCAGAAATATCCTCAAGTAATTGATCAATAGCCAATGACAGGTCTTGACGTTGTTGAAGAAGTATGTCAAGTTTGCTTCGACATTTTTCAATATGCTCAATTGCAACATCAGTTCTATCCACCTGTTCTTGCATGTGATAGATCTTCAAGTAAAGAATACTCAAACGATCAATAGCCCATGCAGGGCTCTCTGTATTAATAGTTGCTTCTGGCAATGGTATAATCTCATTATATTCACTGCGGAAATAACTATCAATCTGCTCTACAAGATCTGTACGATCTTGATTACTCGCATCAATACGACGCTTCAATTGCAAAGCCTCAATAGGGTCTATCTTTGGGTTGCGAATAATATCTTCAAGATGCCATTGAACAGTATCTATCCAACATTTCAGATAAAGTCTGTTCTCAATACTATTTGAGTGGTATGGGTTGGAAAAAACAGCATCAACATCGTCTTTAAGATGATAATCGCTGATAACTTTCTTAAAAACCATATCACAAATGCTTGTAAAGCTCATAATCTATATATTTTAGTTATACTTTATTCCAACATATCTGTCGCAAAGATAATAATTATTTCCTTTCTTACAATTCATCTTGCCATTTTTTCAGCAAAGCCTCGCCCTTTTCAAATCTTATCTATTTTTAAATGTAGCATATAAGGCTTTTGAGAGAGAGCATATTTCTTTAATACTCCAGGTCCACAACTACCATTACCTATACCCATAATCGCAGCATCTATGCTGAGGAAAACGTATGGTTCATCTATAAGTTCACAATCGTGTGCCGTCTTTGTCAGTTGCTCAACAGAATATGGTAATGCTTGGAAAACAAATGGAACATCAAGAGCCGTTATGCGCCATCCGTGCCCATTATCATCAGTAATAGTCAATTGGTAAGTGTTGGAATGATGACCACCATCTTGTGGACGAACATAGTGAAAATACTGCTCGGCGACAGTAGATTTCCAACTTCCCATAAAAGCTGCAGCTTGGCGATCAGGATAATCCTCAACCAAACCGCGACCATACCAATCTATGTTCTGCAAATCTTTCGGCAATAGGAATGTCGTACCAAAACATGGTATTGGTGGAAGAACCCCGTAAGGTGTATATATTACACGAAAATCAATACTTCCATCCTTACATTTTTTTATATCATACTCTACACCTACAGAGTCTGCGATGTTAACTTTGCTCCATTCTTTGGCTATCCAATTTCCAAATCCCTTATCATTATCCAAAGGTGCACGCATGAAATGTGGCTCTATCTCCCAAGGTAAATCCGCTACTTCAATTTTTCTATCACCCTTTGTCCCTATCTCCTTACATTGAGCTTCGCGCAAAACGAATTGACATTGCTTTATGATGTGCCCCTTCGTGGCCCATAGCTTTGAGTTTTTCAGCACTACCTTTGCAAAAATATACTCATCATTGAACTCGCCTTTTTGGTGTTTTACTTTCAGTTCATAATCGTCGATATCTATGGTTTCATCAAGAAGTTTCATACTACATTCTCCATTTTTACACACGATGTCAACAGGAGCATAAATCTGCTTTACTTCATCATATTTCGGTGTCGTTTGGCGATAACCTGTGACAATTCCTTTCACACAAAAGGCCTTCAAATTTGGATTGTCGCCAAAATCCCCTCCATAGGCCATCATATTGTCCTTTTGTATGCCTCCGTCGGCCCATTCCCAGATGAACCCACCAAGCATACGAGGATGAGAATATATCTCTTGCCAATACTCTTTCATATTGCCAAGCGCATTACCCATCGCATGAGCATATTCAGAAGTCAATACAGGGCGAGAATCATTGCTTTTTCGTGCAATACTCAACAGACGCTCCCAACGAGCATTTTCAGGACGCTCCATATCTCCATCCTTAACTCCAGGATTAAGATATTCATCTTGTGTACGAGGGTAAAAACGACTGATAATATCTACAGATTGCGGATCTTTACTATCAACACCTTGAGCCCCCTCGTAATGTACAAAACGTGTTGGATCATATTCGTGGATCCATGCTGCCGTCGCAGCAAAATTTGGACCCCAACCAGACTCGTTACCTAAACTCCACAGAATGACAGAAGGATGATTACGATCACGGATAACGCAACGTTGAGTCCTATCCATAAATGCCGCCAACCAAGAAGCATCACTTGCCAATTGCCCACGCAGTCCGTGCTCTTCAATATCTGCCTCATCAAGCACGTAAAGTCCTAGCGAATCGCACAAATCATACCATCGCGGAGTGTTTGGATAATGGCAAGTGCGCACAGCATTTATATTGGCTTGTTTCATCAAGAGAATATCACGCAACATTAACTCCTCGCTCATAACACGACCTGTAATAGGATGCATTTCATGGCGATTGACTCCACGCAGACGTATTGACTTACCATTGATTAAGAGTTTTCCTTCTTTAATCTCTACACAACGAAAGCCCACTTTTGTATCTATTCTTTGTAAGACTTTTTCATTGTCATCTACTAGACAAAGATGAAGAGTATATAAATAAGGAGTCTCTGCCGTCCACAGATGCGGATTTTTGATTTTTATACTCAGCCACCCCCATTTTGCATACCCACGTTGTGGGTTACGCTCGTTCATAATCTTTGACTTATGGTCGGGGTTGATAATAGAATAAATATCATGTTTCAAAACAGAGTCTAGCACCATTTGTCCTTTTGAATCAAAAAGAGATGCACGAATGTTATATTTTTCTAATTGAATCTTATTATTTGTTACAGCGATATCGGGATGAACAATGAGTGTTGCATTTTTGTAATCATCATTAAGAATGGTGCGTACACCGAAATCGCGTATTCTAACCTTTGGAGTACAATACATATAAATACTGCGATGAACGCCTGCAATGCGCCACATATCTTGATCTTCTAAATAGCTACCATCTGAGTATTTCATTACCTGAATGGCAACAAGGCAACATCCATTCTCGTCAATATAATCTGTAATGCAAAATTCCGCAGGTTCCATACTGCCTTGAGAATATCCCACACGCTTCCCATTTACCCAAACATAGAATGCAGAAGAGACACCCTCAAAATGTAAGAACACTTCTTTTTCTTTCCAACTCTTTGGCAATGATACCTTGCGACGATAACATCCTGTCGGGTTGCGCTCAACGAATGATGTATATTTTTGTTTTGGCTCACCCATTACAAAAGGTGGATTTATTTTAAAAGTATATCCACTACTTGAATATATTGGTGTGCCAAAACCTTTCATCTCCCAGTTGGCAGGAACTGGGAACATCTGCCAAGAAGAATCATCAAAGTCCGTATTAAAGAAATTCTTTGGTCGTTCTTCAGGAGTACTTGTCCAATAAAAATGCCAATCGCCATCTAAACTCAACAGGCAATCTCCTGGTACCTTCTCATATGAACAAAAAGATGCACGTGGCTCTTCGCGATTGATTTGCAAGATATGCTGATTTTCCCAATCATTACTCGCTGATAGGCGAAAAAATGAAATAGCAATAAAAAAACAAGTTAAAAATGTTTTTTTCGTCTTCATGATAATTCTTCTTTGGTGTATTCTATGGCACGATTGATATATTCAATAAAAGGCTGAGTGGTAGCAAACAACTCTATAGCACGTTCTACAACATCTTCTGCTATCATAAACTCTGTATTTGGAGTAGCACATAGACAGAATGTGCGCAATTTTAGATATTCAACCCAACGTGAGTTTGGGGGGAATCCTTGTGGCACTCGTTTCAGAGCCCCTTTCTTATCTAGAGCAAAAAGTGGTGACACCTTATTTTTGATTATCTTATCTAGTTCTCCGTCATCGGCGATAATATCTTCGCGTAACACCTTCAGCACTTCTGGCTGAAATCTATAGTCGCCTGCTGCGAGCAGGTGACCATGCGGATATCCTTCTCCTCCAATGCCAAGATGAAAATAATATCCGGCATATCCCGATTTTTTCCCTCCGGGACACACGTATGCTCCCATGTGCGTTTTATAAGGACTTTTATCGGATGAAAAACGGACATCACGGTAAATACGATAGGTACAATCTTTTACTGTTAGATCATGGATGCGAGAATCAAATTTTTCACATCCCATTATAATTTGTTCTGTTACCTCTTCAAACTTAGCTTTCGCATCCAAATATTGCTGACGATGTGCATCAAACCACTTCTTGTCATTGTGCTGAGATAATGCCGTTAAAAAACGGATAATGTCTTTCATATAAACAAAATAAGAAAAAGTTTTTATCGTCTGCAAACTTACATAATAATTTCTAATTCCTAATGAATAAATTAGAAACACTTACCACTAAATCACTAAAAAAATAAGGCTCTACTTTTTTTAGAATTATATTGCGACTTAGTTTTTGCCTTGTACTACTTTTTATTTTACACAAGTTTAAGTGTTGATTCTAGGGAAACAACATCTTTTTGCGAAAAACTCTAAACTAAACTTTGTTTTTCCCAAAAAGAATTTGCTAGTTTGTTGCTGTTACAAATTATTAATTATCAATTTTCAATTAAAAAATTATTTTTATTACCTTTGCACACGAAACGAAAGAGCATACCTACTAGATGAAGTCCATTCGCTTCTCTTTATTATTGCTATTTATATTGTTCTTGTGTGTTGTGCCACAAGATGTTTATGCTGTGTCTACCAAAAAATTCACACTTGTGATTGACGCAGGACATGGTGGGCACGATGCAGGAGCGGTTGGACGTTTGTCCAAAGAGAAAGACATCAACTTGTCTGTGGCTTTGCTTTTTGGGAATCTTGTAGAACAATTTTGCCCAGATGTCAAAGTAATCTATACTAGAAAGAGCGATGTTTTTGTAGAACTGAACGAAAGGGCAGCAATAGCCAACAGGAAAAAGGCAAACCTTTTTATTTCTATTCACACAAATGCTGTTCCAAAAGGACGTGTTGCAAGAGGATTTTCTACCTATACTCTTGGTATGGCCCGTGCAGCAGAAAACTTAGATGTTGCAAAACGAGAGAACTCAGTTATCACATACGAAAAAGATTATCGGGAGAAATACGAGGGATTTGATCCGAATTCCGCAGAAAGTTATATTATGTTTGAGTTCATGCAAGACAAAAATATGGCACAAAGTGTGGAGTTAGCCCAATGTATCCAAGATAATGTCGTACGTACTGCAGAACGCTCAGATATGGGTATTCATCAGGCGGGATTTCTTGTCCTTAGAAAAACATCTATGCCAAGTTGTTTGATAGAGTTAGGCTTTATTTCAACACCAGATGAAGAAGATTTCTTAAATACAGAAATTGGTCAAGAGGCTTTGGCGCGGGGTATTTTCAATGCTTTCGTCGTATATCTTAACAAACATTCCAAGGGAGTTGTGGCGTCTTTGTTTCAAACACCAGAAGAAAGTACACCTAAGAAAACAAAGCATAAAAAGTCCAAACAAGAAGAAACTGCTATTGTTCAAAAGCCTGCTGCGGTAATAAATGTTGTAGCGACTCCGATGCCAAAGACGCAATCTATAAAGGAACAGCAGACAACAAAACCAACTTCCATTGTAGAACAAAAACCTATAGAAAACTCGGCACCAACTAAAAATGTTGAACCTACCAAAGAAGAGGTCACTCAAAAGGAAAAGAAGCCTGAAAATAAAACTGTTGTACAGCTAAAAGTACAAATAGAAAAAGATTCTACAGTAAATTCAACTGATGCAAAAAAAGATACATCACACACATTAGCAGCATTATTCCCCGGTAATGCGAAATACTATGCCGTACAATTTTTTGCATTAACAAGCCCTATAAATATTACCGATAAACGATTCCAAACAATAGATAATATCGAATATTATTATGACGGAAAATCGTATAAATATATAACTGGTAAAACTACAAACATTACTGAGGCTAAAGCTTTATGTAAAAAGATCAAAGAGATCTTTCCTGATGCTTTTATGATAGTGGTACAAAATGGAAAAAGACAATAAAAAAATGAAAAATTTCTTCACCCATGAAGTCAAAATAGCAATTACTGCAATAATTGCAGTAGTATTGTTGTTCTTTGGATTGCAATTTCTAAAAGGACTTAATGTATTTTCGTCAAATAACATTTATTATGCTCAATTCAAAGATATCAGTGGTCTTGCCAATGGTAGTCCAATTATGGCTAATGGATACAAAGTTGGTATGGTGAAAGATATTCAGTATAATTTTTCCACGAATAAAGATATTATCGCTGTATTGAGTATAGACAAGCAATTAGAAATACCTAAGGGAAGTTATGTGGAGTTGTCAACAGAATTACTTGGTGGTACTTCTTTAAATCTTATCATCGGAAAATACTCAGATGGTTTATATGAAAAAGGTGACACGTTGAAAGGAGGACTTGCCAATGGTGTGTTAAATCAAGTTTCTGAGATGGTGCCAAATATTGAAAAAATATTACCACATTTAGATTCGATTCTCATTAACCTTAATCATATTTTAAGTAGCCCAGCTATAGGTGGAACTATTGATAATGCCGAAAAATTGACTGCCCAACTCACAAATTCTGCTCATGAACTCAATGGTATAATGCATAATATAAATACTACATTGCCAAACATGATGAATAAGGCAAACAATACTCTTGATGAAGCTAACGATGCAATGGCAAATGTTTCATCCATTACTAAAAAAATTGATGAAGCAGGACTTGATAAATTGATAACAGAGTTGAGCGCTTCCGTTGCTGAGGCAAAGACTCTACTTGCAAAAGTTAATGACAGTAATGGCACTATGGGTGCACTTATTAACGACAGACAGTTGTACGACAATCTAAATGCTTCTGTTGAGTCGCTGAATAAAACTTTACAACAAGCCGAACTCTTATTTAAAGACTTAAAAGAACATCCCAAAAAATATGTACATTTCTCTGTTTTTTAAAAAAGATAATGTCATAAAAAAATTATTTTTAATTTATCTAAATAAGCAAAATAATAACGGAGTTGTTGACAGAATCTAAAAATGCTGTTTCTAGTTGCTTGCATACCATAAAATAATGGTATAAATAATTAGAATCGTTTCTTATAGGCACATTCCAATTTATTGATAAACAAAGGATTAATATATTTACATTTTTTCATTTGTAGGTAATTGTCCTTTACTCTTCCAATCGTCAAGATTACAGATAGTTAGATGTTAGGAAATAGAAGTAAAAAAAACATCTGTTGCATAACCTATCAAAAGATAATACCTTTGCAATCCAATTTGTGAATTAATGATTAATAACGCAGAGCAACTTTGGTTTTGTTGTCTTGATTATATCAAGAATAATGTAAGTGCAAGTCAGTATGATGCATGGTTTGCTTCGCTTACATTTGATGGGTATATTCAGCAGACACACACACTACGCTTAAAAGTTCCGAATAGTTATGTCCGCGATTATTTGGAAGAAAATTATTTGAAGTTGCTTAGACAGGTATTGATTCATTTTTTTGGCAGAGGGATACATCTTGTATATAATGAGATGGAAACAAAGGAACAAGTTTTAGACTCTTCATTAGAAGAAAAAAAGACTCCTTTTGAGACTTATCTTGATTCTTCTCGCACATTTGATAATTTCATTTCCGGCATCAGCAATCGTTTACCTCGTGCAGTAGCAATGTCGATAGTTGAAAGTCCTAGCCATACAAAGTTCAATCCTTTCTTCGTGTTTGGGCCATCCGGTTGTGGGAAAACTCATTTGATAAATGCTATTGGTTTAAAAATGTTAGAGTCTTATCCTAGTAAGCGCATTCTCTATGTAAGTGCTCGTTTGTTTCAAGTGCAATATACAGAGGCTGTTTTAGGAAATGCTCTTAATGATTTCATACGTTTTTATCAAACAATTGATGTTTTGATTATTGATGATGTTCAGGAGTGGTTAACAGCTATCAAGACTCAGGAAATTTTCTTTCACATTTTTGATCATCTATTCCGTAATGGCAAGCGGATTATTTTAGCCAGTGATCGTCCACCTATTGATTTAAAAGGTATGATTGATAGGCTTTTGACTCGTTTAAAGTGTGGTCTTGTTGCCGAAATAGAAAAGCCCGATACACAGCTTTGCAAGGATATCTTATGTTATAGGATAGAGCAAGAAGGTCTTCATATTTCAGACGACGTTATCAATTATATTGCTAATGTAGCTAGTGGCAGTATTCGAGATTTGTATGGCATTGTAAATTCAATAAAAGCAGCCTCTTTGATTGGGGCGGAAGATATTGATTTGCCTGTTGTACGTCATATTATGAAATCGTTTGTTCGTAATGAGCCAAAAGTTATTGATATTGATGCCATTGTTGATAATGTTTGTTCAACGTTTGGGATTGATAAAGCAGAGATTGCAGGCAAGAGCCGTCGGCAGGAAATCGTCCAAGCTCGGCAGCTATCTATGTATTTGGCAGACAAACTGACAAAAATGTCCAAATCGCAGATTGGTCGCAAGATTGCTGGGCGTGATCATACGACAGTAATCCATAGTTGCTCCAAAATTAGTGCTTTATTGAAACAAGATTCAATATTTGCAAATAAAGTTAAGCAAATAGAAACATCACTTTAATTTTTTCGACTTCGGTGCCAACTATAGAATTGCACTAATTTTCGAGAGCACCTTTGTTGCTTTATCGTAGGCACATTGTCATCTCTTTGTCTGTTGCTTGTCGGGTGTGTAAACTATCGTTTTGGTATGGTCAAACGCACAAGATTTTGTTTATACAATATGGGGGGAGTACCGCGTGCGTTGAGAGTGCTAAACAAGACAGTTAGCGAGTTCCATAAGGATAGGTCGCGAGGACTATAAGGATGGTTAGCGAAGCTCGTAAGGATGGGTTGATTTTTTCATTATGATACATTAGTCCTTGCAAAAAGTTTGTAGCCCTGAAAACGGAGTAAATAGCAGAAAAGAACTATTACATTTTTATTAATATTGCACTTGTATGTTGACTCTGCCCACCGAAGCCGAAGCCATTGCGTAAAAGCGAAATGCTCAAATAAATTTGGTTTTTCGCTCGCCTTGCACTAATTTTGTGGCCGAAATTAAGTATTTATGTCTAATTTGGAGCCTTACAAGATTGATTTACAACAACTGAAAGAAGGCATAACAGACCTTTGCTTCACTTTGGACGATACTTTTTTTACAGAAGTTGAAACCTCTGAGGTGTTACGAGGACAAGTAGATGCAGCATTGTCTATACGCAAGACGGAAAACTACTATCGACTAAAAGCACACCTTGAAGGGATCATTGTCATACCATGCGATCGTTGTCTTGACGATATGGAGTTGCCTATTGCTACTGATGCAGAGACAAGTATTGATATTGATGCAAAAGAGATGTATTTAGAGCAATCTATACAGATAGATGAAGAAAACGTAATAGACATCGCATGGTGGCTTTATGAAAATGTGGCTCTCGTCATTCCCATCCAGCATGTACATGAGACTGGTAAGTGTAATGTGGCGATGATAAAAGCTCTTGAAGAGCATTCGACTACCCGAAGTAGTGATGGAAATAAGATGGAAACAGACCCACGTTGGAATAAACTGAAGACTCTTATGTCAAAAGAAAAAATTTAAAACGTTAATTTAAAAAAGTAAATAATTATGGCACATCCTAAAAGAAGACAGTCAAATGCTAGAACTGCGAAGCGCAGAAGTCATGACCATGCAGAAATGCCTGCATTGGCAAAATGTCCAAACTGTGGTGCTTTTTACGAGTATCATCGTGTTTGCCCTTCTTGCGGTTATTACAGAGGCAAACTTGCTGTAACAACAGAAGAATAATGCATAAAGCCGGATTTGTTAATATCGTCGGCAATCCGAATGTAGGAAAAAGTACGCTCATGAACCAATTGGTTGGTGAGCGTATTTCAATAGCGACATTTAAAGCTCAAACGACTCGACATCGTATCATGGGTATTGTAAATACCGATGAGATGCAGATTGTATTCTCAGATACACCTGGGGTTCTCAAGCCTAACTACAAGTTGCAGGAATCAATGCTTGCTTTTTCTGAGTCAGCTTTGCAAGATGCCGATGTGTTGCTTTATGTTACCGATGTAAAAGAAGATGCAACAAAGAATCTAGATTTCCTTGAAAAAGTAAACAAGATAAGCAAAAAGCAATGCACTATTGATGACAAACAAATAGAAGAGCGCAAAATTCTTAATGTAGGAGTGCCGGTGATTCTATTGATAAATAAAATTGACGAAACCGACCAAAAAGCTCTTGCGGAACTTGTTGAAAAATGGCATGGATTATTGCCTAACGCAGAAATATTACCTATCTCGGCAAAAAACAAATTCGGTATAGATATGCTGATGAAGCGCATAAAAGAACTTCTTCCGGACTCCCCGCCTTATTTTGAAAAAGACCAGTTGACTGATAAGCCTGCCCGTTTCTTCGTGAGTGAAATAATGAGAGAAAAGATACTACTTTACTACGATAAGGAGATTCCTTATAGTGTTGAAGTTAAAGTGGAAAGTTTTCATGAAGAAAAAAAGGTTATACACATTCGTTGCGTTATCTTTGTAGAACGTGATTCACAAAAAGGCATTATTATCGGAAACGAAGGCAAAGCATTAAAGAAAGTCAGCATGGAAGCTCGCAAGGCTTTGGAACGCTTTTTAGGCAAACCTATTTTCCTTGAGACTTATGTCAAAGTGGATAAAAATTGGCGCAATTCCGATCGTGAACTCAATAATTTCGGCTATAATAACATCTAAATAACTAACAATTAATATTTAGCATTATACATAAAGATTTGTAAATGCTTTCACAACTCATATAATCTATGCCAAACTTAGTTGCAATAGTAGGACGTCCAAACGTAGGCAAGAGTACACTTTTTAATCGTCTCACTAACTCTCGCCAAGCGATAGTAAGTGATGAAGCTGGCACAACGCGCGATCGACAATACGGCAAGTGTGAATGGTGTGGGAAAGAATTTTCTGTTGTTGATACTGGAGGTTGGGTTGTCAATTCCGATGACATCTTTGAAGAAGAGATACGCAAACAAGTATTAATAGCCACGGAAGAGTCAGACCTTATATTGTTTCTTGTTGATGTAAAAAATGGTGTTACTGATCTTGATGTAGATGTAGCAGAGATTCTTCGTCGTCAACAAAGCGCAGGAAAAAACAAGCGTCAAATACCCGTCATACTTGTCGCTAACAAGGTCGACAATAACAACGACCAGTTTTACGCAGCCGATTTCTATCGACTTGCTCTTGGCGATCCTTTCTGCATTAGTGCAGCCACAGGTAGTGGTACGGGCGATTTATTGGATTTAATACTATCAAAGCTTCCTAGCGAACAAAAAGACGACAGGGATATAGGTATTCCACGTTTTGCTATTGTAGGTCGTCCAAATGTAGGCAAATCATCTTTGATAAATGCCTTTATAGGTGAAGACCGAAATATTGTTACTAACATTGCTGGCACAACACGTGACAGTATATATACGAGATATGATAAGTTTGGTTTTGACTTTTATATTGTTGATACAGCCGGGATAAGACGCAAAAACAAAGTGTCAGAAGATTTGGAGTTTTATTCTGTAATGCGTTCTATTCGTTCCATCGAAAATGCAGACGTGTGTGTGCTCATGATTGATGCTACGCGTGGAGTTGAAGCACAGGATATGAACATCTTTCATCTCGTTCAGAAAAACAACAAATCTTTGGTAGTAGTAGTAAACAAGTGGGATCTTGTTGAAGATAAGAGTAATGAGGCAATCAAGACAATGGAAAACGCAATTCGTCAAAGAATGGCACCATTTATTGATTTTCCTATCATTTTTGCATCTGCTCTCACTAAACAACGCATATTTAAAGTGCTTGAAACAGCAAAAGAGGTATTCTTGCATCGTAAGCAACGGATAGGTACAAAAAAGCTTAACGAGATAATGCTTCCACTTGTTGAGGCTTATCCTCCTCCTTCAATAAAAGGGAAGTATATAAAAATTAAATATTGCTCGCAAGTACCTGACACACAAATCCCAACCTTTGTATTCTATGCCAATTTACCGCAATATATAAAAGAAAATTATCGCCGGTTCCTTGAGAATAAAATTCGTGCTAATTGGAATCTCTCCGGTACACCTATAAATGTATTTATACGCCAAAAATGAAATGTGTATTAGAATTTTGTATCTTTGCATCGCTATTGATGATGATCTCCGCCTCATGCTCAAATGAGATCTTGGATGCACAGCCCGGTGAAGAAGCAGTTCGCTACTACAAATTGCTTTCTATGGGTGATGTGGATTCCTATTTGAATGGCATTTATGGTATAGATAGTATGCCTGACTTGTTCCGAAAACAAACACGTGAGGTGACAAAACAATTGGCAGACGAGATTATCAATGGTCATCAGGGTATAGACTCTTTGTGTGTTGATGATGAACAAATCAATAAAAAAGGAGATTTGGCTAATATATTGTTAAGAATATATTTTTCTGACGGTAGCAATGAACGGATTCTTGTCCCAATGATAAAAAATAATGATATCTGGTACATTAAATGATATAGAATATAAAGAAAATACAAAATATGCTTAACTTATTAACACGCTATCTTACGACTTTGGGGCGCTACATACTTCTTATGAAGCGTGTTTTTATGCTTCCTGAGCGTTGGCATATGTTTTGGAAATCATATGTTCGCGAAATGTCAAAGATAGGCATAGACTCAATCGGTATCGTATTACTTATATCGTTTTTTATTGGTGCTGTCATCTGCATTCAAATCAAATTGAACATCCAAAGTCCTTGGATGCCACGCTTTTCTACTGGATATGTTACACGCGAAATAATGTTGTTGGAATTTTCATCTTCCATCATGTGTCTTATACTTGCAGGAAAGGTGGGTTCAAACATTGCTTCTGAGATAGGCACAATGCGTGTTACACAGCAAATTGATGCTCTTGACATTATGGGTGTCAATTCTGCTTGTTATCTTATTTTACCAAAGATTTGCGGTATGATTACTATAATGCCTATTTTGGTAATCTTTTCTATGGCAGCTGGTATGGGTGGAGCCTATGCAACGGCATTCTTTGCACATATAATCACCGTTGATGATCTTACATATGGGCTTCAACATTCGTTCAATGAATGGTTTGCGTGGATGAGCATTCTTAAGAGTCTCTTTTTTGCATTTATCATCTCTTCTGTCCCTGCTTATTATGGTTATATGGTTGAAGGTGGTAGTGTTGAGGTAGGAAAGGCCGGTACTGACGCAGTTGTGAGCAGTAGTGTGCTGATTTTGTTTTCAGATATTTTCTTAACTCAGCTTTTATCATGATTGAGGTAAAAAATCTTTGTAAAAGTTTTGATGAGCGTTCAATTCTAACCGATATAAATGCACTCTTTGAAAATGGTAAAACAAACCTTATCATCGGTCAGAGCGGTAGTGGCAAGACGGTTTTCATGAAAAACCTTGTCGGCCTATTGCAACCAGACAGTGGGCAGATACTTTATGATGGTCGCAATTTTGTGACAATGGATAAAGAGCAGAAAACAATGATTCGCCGCGAAATGGGCATGATTTTTCAGTCGGCGGCATTATTTGATTCCATGACTGTGCTAGAAAATGTTATGTTTCCTTTGAACATGTTTGCTACGATGAATCTTCGCGACAAACAGCGCAAGGCTCGCAGTTGTCTAGAGCGTGTAAACATTTGCAATGCCGAACATTTGTATCCTGCCGAAATTTCTGGTGGAATGCAGAAACGTGTTGCAATAGCACGTGCTATTGCATTAAATCCACGTTATTTGTTCTGCGACGAGCCAAACTCTGGCCTTGACCCAAAGACATCGCTAGTGATAGATGATTTAATTCATAGTATTACAAATGAATTCGGAATCACCACTATCATCAACACACATGATATGAATTCGGTACTTGGGATTGGGGAAAACATTATTTTTCTTGCCGATGGTCGTGAAGAGTGGCGAGGAAATAAGGATGAAGTTCTCACTTCTAAAAATCAGAAATTGTCTGATTTTATCTTCGCTAGTGATTTACTAAAGAAAGTCAAGGAGAAATTGTAGTTCCTTTTTTGTTTTTAGAAAGCCTTTGATATTCCTCATTTAAGTGGACTTTAATGTGGGAGAGAGGAAGTAGATTATTGTTGTGAAAAATAGTTGAACACTAGCTTAGCCTTTGCCTTGCCAATGGCATTTTCTAGCGTATTCAAGTCTAAGGAACTTATTTGCTTTACACTATGGAATGTTTTTAAAAGATTTTGTTTTGTCTTCTCGCCTATGCCTTTAATTTCGTCTAGTTGCGAATGTACTTGTCGGAGGCTTCGGCGTTCTCGATGAAATGTTATGGCATATCTATGTACTTCATCTTGTATGCGTGCTAGAAGGTGGAACAATTCGCTGTCTGTTCTTGTGCCAATAGAGACGATCTTGTTTTCAGAATTGAATATTAGAAGTTCATTTGTTCGGTGTCGGTTGTCTTTTGCCAATCCGGCAATAGGAATATCAAGTCCGAGTGTATTTAACGTTTCTTTTACCGATGACATTTGTCCTTTTCCTCCGTCTGTAATAATGAGGTCTGGAAAGATTTTGTTGTCGCCATTTGCCACACTTTCTTCTTTGAGGCGTGAATATCGGCGCATTACCACTTCTCGCATTGAAGCATAGTCATCGTTTTGCCGATAATTTTTTTCAATCATTTCTTCTGTTGCAGATTTTATGATGAAATGGCGATAATCTTTTTTTGAAGGCTTGAGATTTCGGAATACCACAAGTCCTGCCACAGCATCTGTACCGGAAATATGCGAGTTGTCGAAACACTCTATCCAAACAGGCATTTGAGGCAGATGTAATTCTGTTTGAATAGCTTTCATCAACCTTACTGCTTTTTGTTCTGGATTTAATTTTTCTGCTTGCTTGAGTCTGTCAATCCGATATTGCTTACAATTCATTAAAGAAAGATCAAGGAGTTTTTTTCTATCACCTCGCTGAGGCACCGAGAATATCACTCCTTCTATTTCCATATCCACTTCGTAAGGTACGATAATTTCGTGGGTGGTAGATTCGTAGCGGCTACGAATCTCTATTATTCCCATTTGCAACAGCTCAAGGTCAGACTCATCAAGTCGTTTTTTATATTCAAATGTGAAAGCTTGTGTGATGCTTCCGCTTACTACGTGCAAGAAGTTTACATATGCTGTATTTGAATCGCTTTCTATTGAGAACACGTCTACATCATTAATGGTGTTGCTCACCACTTCGCTATGGCTACAATAGTCCGTGAGCATCATATAGCGTTGTTTCATCTCTTCGGCTTCCTCAAAGCGCATTTCTTGTGCAAGTTGTTGCATTTTATCATAGGCATTACGGCAGATAATGCGTGTGTTTCCACTCAATATCTCTTTGGCTTCGGCTATATTCTGCAAATACTCTTTCTGCGATTGTTTACCAGTACATGGTGCTTTACAGTTATGTATGTGCCATTCCAAGCACGTCTTGTATTTACCAGCACATACTCCTTCACACGTCATTGGCATTTTGCATTTGCGTGGTTTATAGATTTTTACTATGATGTTGAGCATCGCGTGCATACTTCCGAGATGTGAGAAAGGTCCATAATAATGTGCTGTCTTGCGATTGACTCTACGCGTAATCATTATACGTGGAAAATCTTCTTTCGTTACACAAATATATGGATAGGTTTTCCCGTCTTTAAGTAGCACATTGTACCGTGGAGAGTATTTTTTTATCAGTGAGTTTTCCAGAAGGAATGCTTCTTGGTCAGATTTTACGACTGTATATTTAATGTCACATATTTTTGACACTAATACTTTTGTTTTGAATCTGTCTACTTCTTGATGAAAATACGAAGCCACTCTGCGTTTGAGATTTTTTGCCTTCCCAACATAAATCACCATCCCCGTGTTGTCCAGATACTGATAGCATCCCGGGGATTCAGGCAGACGGCTTACAATACTTTTAAGGTATTGCAGTCGCTTTGTATTTTCATCTGTCATTATAAAGAACTATACTGATAGAAGTGTGCTTACAGGTGTGTCCTCATCAAAAATATCTCGTCCGTATAGGCCTTCATCTTTGATTTCAATAATGAAGTTGACATATATTTTTTTCGGATGGAATTTACGCACAAGGTCAACAGCCGCCTTCATCGTACCACCAGTAGCCAACAAGTCGTCATGCAGAAGCACAACATCGTTTTCGTTGATTGCATCTTTATGTATTTCGATAGTGTCGGTTCCATATTCCTTCTCATAACTTTGCTGATAGGTTTCTGCTGGAAGTTTGCCAGGTTTACGACAAAGCACTATACCTGTGCCTAATTTGACAGCTAATGCACTTCCTATTACGAAGCCGCGACTTTCAATGCCGACGATTTTTGTAATACCTTTATCTTTGTACATTTCTATCAATTCATCGGTCATAATCTGTACGCACTCTGCATTTTTGAAAAGTGTTGTTACATCGCGAAAATTGATTCCTTTAATGGGGAAATCAGGAATACTGCGTAAGTTTTTTAGTAAAATAGGATTATTCATTTTCTATTTCTTCTACTTTAATTCTTTAGATATCAAACATCTAAAGACATTTTCTAATTAATTATTTATTATTATTATTCTATCTTCCAGACAGCACCAACATCACGTCTATGTCAGACGGAGAAATACCCGGTATGCGACTTGCCTGTCCCAGCGTTTCGGGCTGTATGCGTTGCAGTTTTTGTCGTGCTTCGATGCTGAGTCCGTTCATAGTTGGGTAATCAAATTTTCCTTTTATTTTTATATATTCAAGACGATGCATCTTTTCTGCTACGATTTTTTCGCGTTCGATGTATCCTTTATATTTCATTCTTATCTCTGCAGCTTCGGCTATTTCCGCTTTTCTGTTTGTTGGGCGTTGTAATTCCTCTTGCAGTTCGGGTATCAACTGTGCCATCATTTGCAGTTTTATCTGTGGGCGTACTATCAAATCCACCAAACGGCATCCTGCAGTAAGCGGTGTGATACCAAGTTGTTCAAGTTGTGGGTTAATCAGTCGTGTTTTTATATGGAAGTTTTCACAGAATGTGATTATATTATCTATGTGTTGTTTTTTTTCTGTCCACCAGTCCAATCGTTGTTTTGATGCAAGTCCAAAGTTGTATGCCATTTGTGTGAGTCTTTGGTCGGCATCGTCTTGTCGTAGTAGTATACGATATTCCGCCCTTGATGTAAACATTCTGTAAGGCTCGTCCACTCCTTTTGTCACGAGATCATCGATGAGCACTCCGATGTAGCTTTCATCGCGTTGCATTACCATTGGCTCTTTTCCAGTGCATGAGCATGTGGCATTTACCCCGGCTACGAGTCCTTGTCCTGCAGCCTCTTCATATCCCGTTGTTCCGTTTACTTGTCCAGCAAAAAATAGGCGCTCTATTATTTTTGATTCCAAAGAATGTTTTAGTTGTGTTGGATCAAAGAAGTCATACTCTATTGCATATCCCGGGCGGTAGGCTCTCATATTGGCGAGGGCTGGGATTTGTTTTAGAGCTTTTATCTGCACATCTATAGGCATTGAAGATGAAAAACCATTGAGATACATTTCGTTGGTGTCTTCTCCTTCTGGCTCTAAGAACAACGGATGATGGTCCTTGTCGGGGAATGTTACAAGTTTTGTTTCTACCGAAGGACAGTAGCGTGGCCCGATGCTTTGTATTTGTCCGTTGAATAGTGGCGAGTCGGGCAGTCCTTTTCGCAACTCTTCGTGACAGGCATCGTTGGTTTGTAGTATCCAGCACGGCAACTGCTTCAGTTCTGGCAGTTTATTCTCATCGCTTAGATATGAGAAACGGTAGGGAGTGCGTTCTCCATTTTGTCGCTCGCACAATTCAAAATTTATGCTTCGTTTGTCTATGCGTACCGGTGTGCCTGTTTTCATGCGTTGTGCTATTATACCATGGCGTGTGATGCTCTCTGTAAGATGCTTTGCCGATGGCTCTGCTATGCGCCCACCTTCCACTTTTCGGCGCCCAATGTGCATAAGTCCGTTGAGAAAAGTACCTGCTGTTATCGCAATAGCTCCGGCATGTAGTTCGGCTCCCCAAATAGTTTTCACTCCTTTAGCAATTATTTTGCCTTGTTTATTTTCTGTAATGAGCTCGCAGGCTTGGTCTTGCCAAATATCAAGATTATCGGTAATATCTAACTGGTGTCTCCATTGCCAAATGAATTTTTCCCTATCGCATTGTGCCCTTGGGCTCCACATAGCAGGTCCCTTGCTACGATTGAGCATTCGGAATTGTATTGTAGAGGCATCCGTTACTATTCCCATTCGTCCGCCGAGAGCATCTATTTCGCGCACAATCTGCCCTTTGGCTATTCCTCCTACAGCAGGATTGCAACTCATTTGTGCAATCTTATTCATATCCATCGTTACAAGACATGTCTTTGCACCCATTTGCGCAGCCGCACAGGCAGCTTCGCATCCGGCATGGCCTCCGCCAATTATTATCACATCATATTTTAGAATCATATTTTGCAACGTTTTCTTTGTAAAAAAAGACTTACAAAGATAATATTTTTCTATCCTATTCTACCACAAGATTATCAAAAATCATCTCTTCCAATCCTTCGCCTGTAAGAGCGATGCGATATTTGCCTGCATTTACGAATGTGCCGGTGGTGATGCTGGTCATCTTGCGTTTTGTCTTCTTTTCTTGTGTCTGCAGGAAGCTTATGTCGGCATCTTTATAGACTACACCATTGGCATCTGTGAGCACAACATGCAGACGGCGTGGCTTTTTGGGATTCCAGTATTTGAATCTCAAGGAATATACTTTGGCTATGCCTATGCTAAAGTCCCAAGTGATAGAGTTTTTGCCTTTCACAGCGATTGCTTCGATTATATTTTTGTTGCTTTTTGGCAACAGTGAGTCAGGTGTTGTTGTGAGGATGTCGGAATTGAAATCGGCCCACATCGTTGTGCGGTTATTGGCTTGAATATTCTGTAAGCCTACTTTTGCTGTTTCATCGCCATAAATGGCAATGGCAGAGATCACGGCTTGTCCCGACTTGACTTGTGGGAAAGAGATTTTTATGTATTCTCCCTCGTTATGTATTCTTGCTGTGCGTTTGAAAGGTGTTGCATAGCCAGCTTGTGCCCAAATGTCAAGGTCATGGATGATGGTACTGTCGTTTATTGCCACATCAAACATTCTCCATCCTTCATATTCATCACCATGAGCATCTTTACCATACCAAGGCTCCACGAAATACAGTTCTACCACATAATCTCCCTTTGTTGCGGGGATGGTATAATATAGTTCATGTCGTCCGAAACGTGATGTTTGGAATAGTGGTGAAAGATGAGAATCTTTGCAAACTGTCTGAGAACATTGGTAAGGACTTATGCCTTCAAATTTGTTTCCCCAAGAATGGCTATAGGCATTCGTGTCTTGAATCCAATTATTACCTTCTGCGTCCGTATATTCATCTCCTCCACAGTTCAATCGAAAAAGACATTTTTCGGTGATTTTGTTTTTGTCAAGCATTTGTAGTCTTTGTATAACCTTAGGTGTAGAACTCTTTCTGTTTTTATACCAGTAAAAAGCATCCGTTGGTTCATCCCAAATGGTGAAAATGCCTTTATAGTTGAAAGGTCCAACCTTGTCTATTTTTCTTAGGGCTTCATCAGGTTGTCGGCGCCCCGGATTATCGTGCGAGTTCAAAAGCCAAAGGAACTGTCCACATACACTATCTTTAACCTCTTCGGCCCGCTTCACTTTTTGGCTGAGAATATCGAGAAATTTTTCTTCCGAATGTCCTTCATTCGTGTGATTGCCCAATGTGCGCCAAGCGCCATATTCTCCGTTGAGTAACTGTACATCTTTCTTCAGTTCTTCGCCATATTTTGTAATGTCGCCTCCATAGGTACCGCTCCAGTTTTGCACCACATTCCAATCAGCACCCTCGCCACCATTACAGGTCGTGATAAGGCGTTGTGAGCTACATGTGGGGTCCATTTGGCGTATGATAGCAGAGCATTCTTCGGCAAAGTCTTTCGGTAGAGTGCTTTCGTTTTGTAGCCCCCAAAGTATTAATGAGGGTGAATTGCGACGTTCTTTTACCCATTGTCGAAGATGTGTCTTAAAGCTTTCTCTAAACTCAGGTGTGTCATACCATATATGTGCCGAGAACTGTGGCCACCAAAGTATGCCCTCTGTGTCCAATAACTTTTTGTAATAAAGGTTGTGTGGCTGATGGGCATCACGGAAGGCGTTGAAGCCTGCCAACATCACTTGGTGTATTCTTGTAGCTATCTGTTCATTGCTAAAGGCATGACTTTGCCCGAATAGATGTTCATATTCGCAGACACCATCTATGTATGTTTTCTTTCCGTTAAGATAGAAGCAGTTATCGGTAGCTCCTTTGCTTTTTGGCCATTTTATGTTGCGGAAGCCAAAGTCTGTATTGGTACTCTCTGTCGCTTTGCCTTTGCGTTTGATTATTGTGTTTATGTTGTAGAGATATGGTTCTTCAAGTGACCATCTATTCACCATAAAATCCAAACCCGATTCTTGTTTTATAATAAGTATAGAATTGGGGGCGAGTGTCACTTGTTTTGTCAGGCGTAGCATTTGATGACCCGACTCATCACAGAGCTTGTTTATAAGATCGAAGGTTACTTTTTCTCCGCTATAGTTTTTCACTTCCGTTTCAATATACAGGCTGTCACAGTCTTCGTTGCTCCACGCATGAACACCGAAAGGCTCAATGCGCACTTTGTCTGTTACTTCAAGCACCACGGGGCGAAACAATCCGAATGGCTGTGAGCCTTCTGAAAATCCCCATTCACTTGAACATCCGCCACACACCCAAGGCATGTCGGTAATACTTTCTGGATGCGACACTTTAACCGAGAGTTTGTTTTCTCCACTCTTGATGGCTTTGGTGACGTCGACAGTACAACAAGTACGACCTATGCCATAATGTCCCAAGTTTTTATTGTTGAGCATGATGTCTGCGTATGTCCCAACGCCTTCAAAACGAATAAAATATTGTTTGTTTTCTTGTTTTGTTGGCAAAGTAAATATTTTTTCACAGACGGCTTCCCCATGAAGGTTGCCGTGTTCTTTTTGTAAAGCACCGTAATAATCATCTAAGTTAAATGGGACAGACTTTATTAATTTATGACCATTCTTTTCTCCATTCTTCAATGTAACTTTCCATTCATCGTTTAGCGATTGTATAAGTCTATGCCCTGTAGGTTCGGGCTGCGGAAAGTGAACTTCGCTTTTACCCATATGTTTACTTGTTGCCAAGGCTATTCCACGCTGTCCATCTTTGTTTACAGCACAATAGAAATGATACACTATTCCGTTGTGTTTAACCACATAACTTTTGTGTGCAAACTCATTATCGTAAGGTTTTGATGGGACTATTAGGTCATCCCCTTGCCAGTCTGTCCAATGCACGAGATCGTAGCTGGCAGCAAATGTGTTGTAGGCATTATATTTACGTGTAGGGTTAAAAGCCGAAAAATAGAACATCACATATTTGTCACCCATTTTCACTATTTGTGCATCACCAGTTATTGTCCCGTCATTATCGTGGGAGAAGACAGGATTTCCATCATAGCGTTTCCATTTCTTCATATCTTTTGATAGAGCTATTCCGATGCGTTCAGCCTTTGGGTGTGTATGATCTTTTCCACCTGCGTTGTAAAACATCACAAACGGATAGCCGTTGAATTGCGTCCCATCTGTTTTATAGATAGTACTTTTATATTGTGTTAGAGACTCCCACCATTGTGCCTTACTATCATCAAAACTCATCAAAGGTTCTTTATTACATTTCCATGGATGTGCTTGTGTAATATTGCCTTTTGTTGTTGCTATGCCTATTGAAAGTGGTGCATTTACCGATTCATATCCGGTACCGTTGCCACCGATATATGTCATCCAATGTTTTCCGTGATATTTTTGTATGTTGTATGCCCCACCCCAAGTCCAGTCTATAAGCGCAGGAAATCCTCCTCGTTGGTTTTCATCCCAAAGGTTACTACCTTTAGGTGGAAATTTGAGCACTCGTCCGAGCGTTGTCCAGCGTGTCAAGTCTTCGCTTTCGGCGAGCCACGTTTCATATCCTCGTCCATCTTTTCCGCCTTTCCCGTCATAACAGACATAGGTCATAAACCATCGTTCGCCTTCACGGAATATTGTTGGACAGTCTATTTTGTGGAAATTGTCATTTGGTGCTACAACGAGTCCATATTTATATGGTGTCTTCACTTCGTCATAGATTTGTTGCATCTGTTGTTGTGTCATTTGCCTTGTTTGTGCAGTTGTGTGTAGTGCAACAAAGAGGGCAAGTGTGAAAATTAGTTTTCTCATTTGTTTATCGTTTACTTTTGCAAAGATAAGAACATTTCACGAAAGATAGTAGAGTCCTATAAAAGAACATGATTCTTTACGACAAATGACAAGGACAACTTGTCACTACAAAGGAGTAGTGTACTTTTCTATGCAAGTAAAAGGAGCTGTTTTTTTGCCGAATACACTATCCTGTGAGTTAAAGACTCACTATCATTAACCAATCATTAACCAATGTAATAGAGATATTCATAAAAAAAACAAAACTCTTGCATAATTCTTCAAAAAAACTTACTTTTGCAGATATTTAATTGAGTCAACTCTATTAAAGTTTAATATTAACAAATAATCAACCAAAATCAAGAAACTACAATGGAACTTATTTATTAATTAATATATTTAATTCAAATTATGAAAAAAATCACTTTTTTATTAGTGTTGGCAACATTAGCCACATTGACTACGTCCGTTCTTCTCAGCGGGTGCAGTAATAATGACGATGAGTTGGGGAAGGATGAAATACTAGTTGGGACATGGTATGACGAGATGATTGGAGATTTTGATGATGATATTCTAAACATTACTGTCG
>JAZLJQ010000051.1:0-6127 GCA_045617965.1 Prevotella sp. | reverse complement strand
AAGATAGCAATAAAATCTTAGCTATCTCACTTTTTATTCATTTTTCTACAGCGCACCTACGCATTTGCCGGATGAACCAAATTTATATCATTTTATAATTTATAGAACACATCTAAAGTGTTTTTTAGACCTTGATGAAATACACGAAAAGTCTTCAAACATTCTTCTATAGCATAAATGAAACATTTTTGCCAGGACATCTCTTAGAAAGGATAATATTAGAGAATACTATCAAATCTACTATTTTTGAAGACATATTAAATAAGGTGTATAAGCGAAAAAACTCACAAGTAAAACTAGCAAGACTATAAATATACTCTCCCCCTTCTGCATCATTTTACGCGACGATAAACTCTAATATCTACATCCTCGCTAAAGTAGTTTGTTTTGCTACATCTTAACAACAATTGATGAAGAAAGACACCAAATTTATTTAATATTTGCTTTAATAGGTGACTAAAACCAAAGTTTACAAATCATATAATGATCAATAAATCAATAAGTCTACTTAAAGTAAATCCAAAATTTTAACTAATTATCAAAACAATCATCTTTTTGACTACATCAAAAAGTCAAAATTTTGGGGAAAATTACCACAAGAAACTATGAGAATTACAATGGATTTTTTGTAATTTTGCAAGCATAAAGTTATAAGTCATGCAAAATGACACAATTGACAATTAAACAGTCATGATGTAACCTTTTAGATATTCATTACTAATTACAATTTAATTGTCAATTATCAGCACTTGTGCAAGTTGGCAGAGCCACTAATCATGGTGATGCTTACGATTACCGAATGATTATTAAACATCATAAGGTTTGCGACTACGAGCGAATTATCGACCCTAAGGAGTTCCCAAAAGCAGAGTAAAACCAATTTTAACTATGCTGATGTGAATAAAATAAGGCATAAAAACTTGCACTAATTCTATTACGAAAGAGAAAGTCAATAAAAAGAATAAGATAAAGTCAAAAGCTTAAAAGCTTAATTAATTATATCAAGGTATAATGGCAGATAAAAAAACTTATAGTTACGAAGAGGCATTTAAAGCCTCGTTAGAGTATTTTGGTAATGACGAGTTAGCAGCACGCGTCTGGGTGACAAAATATGCTATGAAAGATAGTTTTGGGCACCTCTATGAGAAAAGCCCAGAAGATATGCATTGGCGTATTGCCAAAGAAATAGCACGCATAGAAAAAAAATATACTAATCCAAAGTCAAAAGAAGAGATTTTTGCTCTGCTTGACCATTTCCGTTATATCGTACCCGCAGGGAGCCCGATGACAGGAATCGGCAATGACAATCAGGTGGCAAGTCTTAGTAACTGTTTTGTAATTGGTGTTGATGGCGAAGCTGATTCGTATGGAGCTATCATGATGCTTGACGAAGAACAAGTGCAGTTAATGAAACGTCGCGGTGGAGTAGGACACGATCTCTCGCAAGTACGACCAGCAGGAAGCCCTGTAAAAAACTCTGCTCTCACATCAACAGGACTTGTGCCGTTTATGGAGCGGTATTCCAACTCTACACGAGAGGTAGCACAAGACGGAAGGCGTGGTGCACTCATGCTCTCGGTAAGTATCAAACATCCCGACTCGGAGGCTTTTATTGATGCAAAAATGACGGAAGGAAAAATAACGGGCGCCAACGTCAGCGTGAAAATTGACGATGAGTTTATGCAAGCTGCTATTGACGGACAACATTATCAACAAACATTCCCTATTAGTGGCATCAAGCCAATGCTCACAAAAGAGATTGACGCAACCCTATTGTGGAAAAAAATCGTACATAATGCTTGGAAAAGTGCAGAGCCGGGAGTTCTCTTTTGGGATACTATAAAGCGCGAAAGCATTCCGGATTGTTATGCCGACCTCGGGTTTGAAACAGTATCAACAAACCCTTGTGGAGAGATTCCACTTTGCCCATATGACTCTTGTAGACTCCTTTCAATAAACCTATATTCGTATGTTGATAATCCTTTTACGAAGAAGGCAAGATTTAATTTCGATAAATTCCGCTCACATGTGGCAATGGCTCAACGCATAATGGATGACATCGTTGATCTTGAACTTGAAAAGATTGAACAGATCATGGCAAAGATAGGACATGACCCAGAAGATGAAGATATAAAACATCGCGAAATGAACCTTTGGCGCAAGATTGCCCATAAGAGTAGTATTGGACGCCGTACAGGTGTTGGCATTACTGCCGAAGGTGATATGTTAGCGGCATTGGGATTGCAATATGGCACAAGGCAGGCAACTGAATTTTCTGTAAGCGTACATAAAACTTTAGCATTGGCAGCTTATGGCTCATCGGTACAAATGGCAAAGGAACGAGGAGCATTTGGAATCTATGACGCAACACGCGAAGAAAACAATCCTTTCATTCTTCGTTTACGCCAAGAAAGTCCAGAACTATATCAAAACATGACGAAATATGGACGGAGAAACATCGCTTGCCTTACAATTGCTCCAACAGGAACAACATCGTTAATGACACAAACCACTAGCGGTATAGAGCCCGTGTTTATGCCTGTATACAAACGCCGTAGAAAAGTGAATCCTAACGACACCAATGTCCATGTTGATTATGTAGATGAAGTTGGGGACAGCTTTGAAGAGTATGTAGTATATCATCCAAAATTTGTAGAATGGATGAATGTGAACGGAATTGAAGCAAAGAAGGACTATACACAAGAGGAAATAGATAGCCTTGTGGCACGTTCTCCGTATTACCAAGCGACAGCAAATGATGTAAATTGGATGGAAAAGGTTGCAATGCAAGGAGCAATACAAAAATGGGTTGACCATTCTATCTCTGTTACCATAAATTTACCTGCCGATGTGGATGAAGCGTTAGTCAATGACTTATATATACAAGCGTGGAAATCAGGATGTAAAGGTTGTACTGTCTATCGTGACGGATGCCGATCTGGGGTACTAATAAAAGCTCATGACAAAGACAAAAATAAAGATGAAAATACACCACCATGCAAAGCCCCAGAAGTAACAGAACATCGTCCTCAAACATTGGAGTGCGACGTTGTACGATTCCAAAACAATAAAGAAAAATGGGTGGCTTTCATCGGGTTGCTTAATGGATATCCTTACGAAATTTTTACAGGTCTTCAAGATGACGAAGAAGGTATTGTCTTACCTAAGACTATCACAAAGGGGAAAATCATCAAGCAACGTAATGAAGATGGTACATCACGATATGACTTCCAATTTGAAAATAAACGTGGCTATAAGACTACGGTGGAAGGGTTGAGTGAAAAATTCAATCCAGAGTACTGGAACTATGCAAAACTCATCTCGGGTGTTTTGCGTTACAGAATGCCTATTCACTATGTAGTAAAACTTGTTGATTCTCTTTCGCTTGATTCTGAAAACATAAATACTTGGAAAAATGGTGTTCAACGCGCATTGAAGAAATATATTCAGGACGGCACTATAGCTACATCGAAAAAATGTCCTGTTTGTGGTCATGAAAGTCTTGTCTATCAAGAGGGATGTTTGATTTGTAAAGATTGTGGAGCTTCACGATGCGGATAAAAAACACTTGCATTTTATTGAAAGATATTCATCTTCATGCTTTTCATGGAGTATATGAAGAAGAGCACAAAAATGGTACGGAATATGTGCTGAATCTCCGCCTTACAGTAGAAGGACTCGAAGATGCCGCAGAAAGCGACAAATTAGAAGACACTATAGACTATTCTACAGTTTACCAAAGAGTTGTAGAAGAGATGCAGACACCATCAAATCTCATAGAACATGTTGCAAAACGTATTGCAAAGAGAATCATTAACGATTTTGAAAGCGTCTATTCCGTATGGATAAGCATCGAAAAAAAGAATCCTCCTAGATGTTGTAATGCTGCTATTGAGATGACTATCGAAAAATAATATATCAAGTGTTGGGTGTCAAGGAATTAGGGAATTTAGAAAATTATTAATTTAGGATTTAAGTTCTTGCATCTATCCCCTTTCGTATTCTATTGAAGTGACTCGGAATAGTAAAAGAAACTAAAACCTTCACTTACTACTCCCATAATCTATACTTCAACAAAACTGAAATAATAAATTAATTTTTCTTTTCACTAACTTTGCCTAATGGAATCTATAATAAACTTTTTCAATAATCATTTATTATGACACCTATAGAACAAAATTCAAAAATTATTACTCTCGTAGCTGAAGAGGCAGAAGAGGAAATGGTCAAGAAATTCTTACCGCAAACAACATGTATAAGAACTGGAGTTGGAGCTTCAAATGTCATAAAAACACTCTGCCAACTCCCATCTAATACAAAAGTAGTAAACATAGGATATGCTGGTAGTAACCTACTCCCTATAGGCACAGTCACCTATGTAAAGTCAAGTTATAGGCTGATGAACGATACTTATCAATTCCATGATTATAACAACCCTCTCACATTGAGCAAACAAGGGTACCCTTGTTATACAAGCAATTCGTTTGTAACAGAAGCTACAAACATGGCGCCAACACTTTATGATATGGAGTTGAACTACATGGTAGCATTCCCGTTACATTTTCTCGGAGCAATAAAAATTGTTAGCGACAATCTTAGCGTAGATGCTTTCCAAAATAATGCCATACGTTCATCGGGTGTTCTCACATCAGAAAAAGTATGGCAAGAAGTGGCAAAAATGTTCACCACATTTGAGATTTAAATCCTTATTATTAGTAACTATGAAAGTGGTGGTATTATTTGTTTTCATATTGTGCTATATACCTATGTATGCACAAATTGTTGATAATGCCTCACTTTCAATAGAACAAATACCACAAAGGCACGACATTCAAATACCCGATACACTATTTTCTAGTAAATTATTCTCTCAACCATCTTCACCTTACGCATTATCGCAAACCATGTTCTCTTCGCCAACAACAAACAACATCACCTTCAGTAATCCTATGAGTTTGCACAAGATGACATATAAAGTTCCGACAACATCTCTTATTCTTAATATTACATCTTGGCAAGGCGGACAGTTAATCGGGACCAACAACATTTCTTATACCTCACTTGTGGGATATACAGCAAATGCAAGCATAATGGCAATACATAACCTAGGTAATTGGACTTTTGAGGGTTCAGCAGAACTGATGAAATATGGGAATATGGCTAATACTGCGACTTTCAATGGCAACATCTCATATCATCTGTCGCAAAATATTTCTGCTACTATCTTCGGAATCTATCAATCCCCATCATTTTTTAGCCTTTATCAGACTTATTCGGGGTATCAATATGGAGGATATATAACTTTTCAAACCAATAACGAAAAATGGGGCATTGACCTTGGAGCTCGCCATGCATTCAACCCTTGGAATGGGAAACAAGCCACAATACCAATAATTATGCCATATTATAAAATCGGGAAAACGAAATTAGGTATTGACTTTGGTGGACTACTAAATAGAAATGGATTCAATGATGGACCGCCAATGTTTGTCCCCAAACCTCGCCCATCATTACCAATAAGAAGATAAAAGCTCCTAGAAGTACAAGGCGAGATAAAGCATTTTAAAAACATTTTTATTCATATATCCCTTGTAACTTTGACTCTAACCGCTAGTTGTTATGTATGTCAATTGTCGTTCTTGTATAGTCAAACACATGAGATTTTGTTTTTTCAAATATCGGCTCTCATCGCGTGCGTTATGGGTGCCTATCGCGATGGTTTGCGAAGGGCATCGCGAGCGTTTGATTTTTTTATTATGGCATTCCTTCTTTGCAAAGGTAGAAAATAAGGCTAGCGTGATGAAGGATTTAAGGAGGGAACAAACTCTTTTTCATCAAAAAATAAATAGAGAAACTTAACAATTCTTATTTCGTAAAAGCAAACTATTTTTATTTCATCTTGCCATATAAAGAAGAATAAAAATAATTTTTATTAATACTGTACCTATATATTGACTCTGCCTTGACTCTGCTAATTCCATCTTTTCCAATGTTGTCCTAAATAAATTTTTCAAAATTATGAAAGATTTGATGAATACGTGTCAATAGCCGTTTGCACGTAAAGACGTAAATAGCATACCCCCCCTATTCAAAATTCTTCATCTGGAGGTGGTGTGAATGGCGCATC
>JAZLJQ010000050.1:0-34706 GCA_045617965.1 Prevotella sp. | reverse complement strand
GATGCGCCATTCACACCACCTCCAGATGAAGAATTTTGAATAGGGGGGGTATGCTATTTACGTCTTTACGTGCAAACGGCTATTGACACGTATTCATCAAATCTTTCATAATTTTGAAAAATTTATTTAGGACAACATTGGGCAGAGCCACATTTTGCATTTTTGTTTTTTATCTTACTTACCAAAGGTAAGGATGGAGGGATAAAACAAAGCCGAGAAAAGCTTGTTTTTACTAGGCTTTGATTTCAGCACTACATCAAAGATGAAATCTGATAAAAACAAAAATATTTTGACTTCGTCTTAATATGTCACGACTCGGCAAAGTTGATGCAAGCATCACTCTACTCTCACTGCTCCATATTTTGATCTTCTTCTTAATTTCTCGCGACTCGGAAGAGGCAAAAATCTACTCGGGAAACATTTCTGAAATCAGCTTGATATAATTTATAGAACCCACCTTAAGGTGTGATCTATAAATTCTAAAATGATATAAACACTTTTGGTAGCTACTATTTCGAGTGCTTTAAGTTTCTTTTTGGCATATTTTTGTGTATCAATCAGTTGCATAGCTCGCTATGCGCCTGCTCTCAACACAAAAATCTACTCAAAAACATTCCTAAAATCATCTCGATATAATTTATAGAACCCACCTATATTTATTAATTATCGTGAGTTCCAATAGTTATCTATTATTGGTTAATACCCCTTTTATATAAAAGTTAATCGGACATGTTGCGCGTGAAAGATATATGTTTGCTCGGCCCAATCTTAGTTGTCTTCATATATGAAGACAAGACCTTATAGACCATGAAGGCAATAGATAAAAACAATATCTCTAACCAGTCAATGTTTCCTTTAATTACAATTTCCCCATATCTGTCCTTTTGTCCTTTCGCTTCAGTGGCAGTTTGAATATGTTCTTACAATAATCTTTGAAAGAGATACGAGGTGATTTGCCTAATATATTTACAATCGGGACTATAGTAAGGAGTGCCACCCATCCGACCCATGTAAGCCTCCATGCCCCATTAAGATAAGCAGTTAGCTTGGGACCGAATATAACAACCATCAAGCCGAAAACAATCAATGCGATGTCGACTTGGACAACTTTCTTTTTGCCTTTCGGCAAGCACAAAGGCAAAAGCAAGAAACCATAGAAAATCTTTAATAAATAGCGGATATCTAACCATAATACAGATGTTGTGGTCATTAATTTCCAGTGAAATCTTCCTGATAGTACCAAAAAATTGATAGTGAAAAAATCCACAGTCTGCCATACAAGAAACAAGACCACCAAGGCAAAAACGCAATAGGATTTCAATGTATTGTAATTCATATCTTCTTTAGTTTAATGTGATTTTGATGAATTTTAACTTGTTGTAAATTTGGTGATTAGCAAGATTTGTTGCGACTTTATAGTGTCAATCACAAAGTAATACAAACCAATCTCACTATGTTAAGGATGTCCATCCTTTTCTTCCTCCTCATCTCAATAATTGAAATAGGAATTCATTATGTTCGATTCGTCGTCAGTTGACCGAAGGCAAAGTTACAGAAAATTTCTTTATGACAGATGAATTCTGCAAAGTTTTTAATCGTATGATGGCAAAACTCCACTCCTCTCCGTGTTTGCCGTAATCAGAGAGAAAGCAAATAAATTAGATCAAAATATCTTGCTCTAATATATTCAGTCTTTGTCGAGTCATGAAGCAATACAGCACTATGACATGTCTCCCAGTAAAGAGAAATTATGCGCGTGGCAAGCTGCATTCTTCCCAGCTGGCTACAGTGAAGGCAGTCAAATCGAAGTCGGTCAGTACCGCACGAACGAGGAGCACATCATCAGCGGAATGTTCGGACGTGAGAAAATTCACTACATTGCTCCTTCGCTAGAGCGTGTAGAAGAGGAGATGCAGAAGTTCCTCTCATGGTTCGATGCTGATGAACCTGTAAGCAGCATCATCCGTTCTGCTGTTGCCCATTTCTGGTTTGTGAGCATCCATCCATTCGAGGATGGCAATGGCAGATTGGCACGTATTCTTTCCGACATGCTACTGGCACGTGGTGAGAAGAGCGAGTTCCGTTTTTACAATGTTTCGTCACAAATCAACAAGGACAAGAGCCACTACTATGACATCCTAGAGCGAATGCAGCATGGTGACGGTGATATTACAGAATGGCTGGTGTGGTACATGCAGAAGTTGGTTGAAGCCATTGATGAAGCTGAGACCATCATTACCACGATTCTCAACAAGAGTTTCTTCTGGCAGAAGGCATCGTCAATACCGATGACGGAGCGACAGACACAGATGCTCAATCTCTTCCTCGATGGCTATGAGTCAAAGATCACATCAAAGACTTGGTCAACTTTGGCAAAATGCTCCAAGGACACTGCCATACGGGATATTCAAGACCTTTTGGACAAGAACATTCTTGTAGAGGACATCCCGGGAGCAAAGCGACCAAGTTACTCCATCGTCTATGATGCACAAGACATGCACAAGACCTCACACAATCCTTCACAGAGGTGAGCATTATCGAAGAGAATGGAGTTCACTATCTCAAGGCCGTGTTCAAAGGTAAGAAACCTGTAAACGAGAGGATTCTGAAGCTCGACGCATAGAGATTCCAAAAAGGAGATCTTCCACTGTCGAATCTGCTCAACAAGTACTGCTCGTATATCGTCGTAAGAAATAAAGGTGTGATCTACAAATTCTAAAAAGATATCAACCCTAAAGGAGAACTGTTATTCCGAGCGCTTTTTAGTTTCTTCTCATTGATTATTTCTTGGTACAATAGTAAACTTGAATGTGCGGCTTTTGCCTGCTACCTGGTATTTCGGCAGTGCTCTTGCTTCTTTGCTCCATGCGTTGATGCCACCGACTCCGGTATGAGCTCCGTCTATGAAGAGATTGGTATATTGTGATGTTTTTAATTGTTCTATATGACGTTGCTTTTTCTCCATACCCTCGTCAAGTTCTTTTATATCATAATGTAGTGTGGATGCGTAGAAAGGAGCCTCACTTTCGATGGCGAAGCCTATTTTGCCGTCTGTCTGTTCCCACCATCTCAAATCCGAGTGCAGACCCGTCTCTTGTGGACGTACGTAATGGTACAGGCTTTTATCGGCTGTGGTGCTGTAGATGCCGATATTTTGACTCATCTTGCGATCGCAGTAGTTTTCTATTGGTCCTCGTCCGTAGTATGTTGCTTTATCCATGTCGTATGGCAGTTGCATGATTACTCCGAAGCGCATCATTTCCGGTGCTTTTATGCTGTCATCAATGGTCAATTGTTCGGTTACTTCAAGTTTGCCTTCTTTTGTTATTTCGTATTGCATGGTCAGCAGGGCTGGTATTGATGGCATTTCGTATGTGACGGTTGTTTGGGCTGGTTCGCCATTTTCGTTGTTTATTGCGATGAGTTTCAATTCCGGGTTGCGCCATACGGCATATTCTTTATGCAGATTAGCCCCCATATCGTTGTCGGTGACAGCTCGCCAGAAGTTTGGCAAGATTGTGCCTCCTTGACCAAGAATATTTTTCCCATTGATGGTGAGTGATGAAATGAATCCTGTCTCTTTTGATATTTCCATCGAAGTGAAATTGGCAGTTTTCTGTATGGGTGGTGTTGATGCTTCTGCCATCAGCAATTGCTGGTGTGCCAGTTCGGTGTCCTTTTTCAACAGTTCCTGCGTCTCTTTCAGACGATAGCTAAGATTGAGGAAAACTTCGCCTTGTGGCAGGCTGTTTATTTCGTCGATTCTTATGAGTGTCGATTCTTGCGGTTTTACCTTTATGTCGTTGATGTCGCCTGATGCCGTTATTATGCCGTTGGCTGTTATTTCCCAATGCAGATAGATGTCTTCGAGCGATTTGAAGAAGTTTTCGTTGAACACTTCTATTCCTCCGTCAGCCAGTTTTGTCCAGATGTTTTGGTAGTGATAACCTATTTCGTAGGCTTGTGGCGTGAGGTTGCGGTCGGCAGAGATGAATCCGTTGCAGTTGAAGTTGTTGTCTGACGGGTCGTAGGTGTTGTAGTCGCCACCATATTTCAGTATTCTCCTACCCATATCATCTTTACCCCAAAGAGCTTGGTCGGCAAAGTCCCAAATGAACCCACCTTGCAAGATAGGATATTTGCGCACCTGTTCCCAGTATTCCTTGAAAACGCCACCAGAATTGCCCATGGCATGTGAGTATTCACACTGTATGAAAGGCTTTGTGTTGTTCGTATTCGAAGCATATCTCAAACATCCACTTGGAAAATAGTACATAGGGCAGAAGATGTCGGTATATTCGCTCTTCCTTGCTTGCTCGTACTGAATAGGTCGCATCTGATCTTGTTGTCTAATCCATTTGTATGCTGCTTTGAAGTTGTCGCCGAATGCTGTTTCATTGCCCATGCTCCATATTATCACGCTTGGGTGATTGTAGTTTATGCATACGTTATGCTGGTTGCGTTCCATGATAGGGTTAGCAAACAAAGGTTTCTTTGGCGCAGCATTTTCGCCATACCAAAATTCGTGACTTTCTTGGTTGGCTTCCGAGACAAGATATATGCCGTATTTGTCGCAGAGATCATACCACACGGGGTC
The DNA here is from genome assembly GCA_045617965.1 of Prevotella sp. Classification (GTDB taxonomy): domain Bacteria; phylum Bacteroidota; class Bacteroidia; order Bacteroidales; family Bacteroidaceae; genus Prevotella. The sequence continues at coordinate 30,109 of JAZLJQ010000050.1, read as the reverse complement.
GTTGGGGTAGTGTGATGTCCTTACGGCATTGATGTTGAGTCGTTTCATTATTTGTATGTCGCGTATCATGTCTTCGCGTGTGAGAACATATCCTCCGTTTGGATTCATTTCGTGTCGGTTGGTACCTTTTATGAGTATTGGCTTTCCGTTGACGAGCAATTGTGTGTCTTTTATTGTTACGGTGCGGAAGCCTACGTTTTGTTTAATTGTTTGTCGTATGACCCCCTTTTTGTCCATTACTGTTGCTGTGAGGGTGTATAGGTATGGCGTTTCAGCACTCCATGTATGTACTCCGTCTGAAGAGTTTTTTATTGATATTTGAGATTTTATTGTTGTTGATTTTTCTTTTTTTGCCATTGTTTTGGCTACTGTTTTTCCGTCAGCATCTTGGAGCTCGTATGTAATTGTTCCTTTGCCTATGAGTTTTGATTGTATATCAAGCAGTCCGTCTGCTGTTGCTTGCAGTCTGATGTCGGCGATGTGTGTTTTTTTGTTTATTGAGTATAGATATGAGTCGCGTGCCACTCCTGTCAGTCGCCAGAAGTCTTGGTCTTCGCTGTATGTGCCATCACACCAGCGATAGACTTTGAACAGGAATTTGTTTTCGCCCTTTTTCAGGAATTTTGTCACATCAAATTCTGCACACACTTTGCTGTCTTCGGCATAGCCTACAAATTTGTCGTTTACGTATAGATAGATGTTTGACGTCACACTGCCGAAGTGTGCTATTATGAGGTTATCTTTGATGAAATCTGATGGTATGTTTATCATCTTTTCATACACACCATAGTAGTTGTCTTTGATTGATGGGTATGGCGGGTTGCTTTTATAGTGTCCGTTCCAAGGGTAGGAGACGTTTGTGTATATAGGGTCGTAGCATCCGTTCAGCTCCCACATTCCGGGCACTGGCATTATCCCCCTCTTCACTTCTTCCCCGCTTTCGAGGGATGTCATAGTGAAGTTCCAGATGCCATGTAAGCTTATTTTGTGTTCTGGCTCATAACTGGTGTGCATAGGGTAGCGGTTGATTTCGTTTACGTTCATGTCTTGCCATTCGCCATTTTGTGCTGTTGCAGTTGTTGTGTTTGCAGTAGTCAACACGCAGGCCGTGATGATTGTGAAGAATAATTGTTTCATATTGTTTTAGTTTTAATTCGAGAGACAAAGATAATTAAATTTTGTGTATTTTCACAATCAGGATGAAACTAATCATAAAGACTAAAACTAACAAATCTGTAAAAGTTGGCTATCTCGATTCTTTTCTCCTCGTGCTTGTTACGACTTGCGCGAAAATGAAAATTCAAGGGTTAAAAATAAAACAAGTTGTAAAAAATAGTGAAACTTTTATTGGAAGTTTGTATATTTGCGAAAAAATAAAAATTCAATTACCATAATGAAAAAAATACTTTTTATCCTTGCTACTTTCCTCTGTAGCCTTTTAGTGGAAGCCCAGAATGTGGGCGACGAATTCGATGTACCATTTAAAGGCAAATTCTGCATCACATCTACCAATCCCGCCGAAGTAGCATTGGTGAAAGTCGGTTCAGACGTTCCTTCGCCAGGTATTGAATTCAACACAGTCACGTATGAAAATAAGGAGTACTCCATTACTTCCTTGAAAACCAACTCATTCCGTAATTATAACAACAACAACTCCATATTCAAATTCGATAAACTGACTCATTTCGAAAGCGACGCTTTCTCAAATACCACATGTGCGAAAATTGATATGTCGGCTTTCAGTGGTATGGGAGAGCTCCCTCAATCTGCCTTTTATAATTGCCATTGCGGCACAATACTTATTCCGAGCACCATTACAACAATTCCCGAAAAGGCATTCCAATGGTCAGATGTAAATAGTATCAATAATAGTAATCTAACAAGAATTGAGGGGGCCGCTTTCTACGGATGTGCAAAATTAACAACCATAAATTTAAATAATGTAACCCATATTGGCGATGTCGCATTCTACGATTGTTCAAATTTGCAAAACATCAGCATGGCCGAAGTGGAATATATAGGCAGAGGCGCATTTGAAGGGTGTAACAAACTGCAAAACATCGCGTTGCCGCTAAGCCTTAAAACTGTTAAGGCGAGCGCATTTGAGGACTGTTTTCTTTCTTCTTTGTCGTTACATAACAATGTGACGACCTTCGAAAACAGTGGCGACATCATGGCTGACGACGGCACCATCACCATGAACATCGTTGACTGGGGCAACAAAAACGTGCTCGCCGACTTCGCAGGTTACAACAAGCCGATAACATACAAACATAATGACGAGATAATCTCGGGCAATTACAACCTGCCCAACATCATAACTAAATTGGGTGAAGGCGGACTCTACAACTGCACCGACCTTACCGCTATCAACATGCCAATGAGTCTCACACAAATCGGAGCCAAGGCTTTAACAAAATGTACTAATCTCACTAGCATAGTCTGTCTGGCTACGACTGCTCCTGCCGTAGATAACGCCAACGCCTTTGATGAGATTGACAAGAGCATCAGCATCAGCATCCCCGACAATGGCGAAAGTTATTATTCTTATATCCATACCATCGGTTGGAAAGATTTCACCAATTATAGTGTCTCGTTGCAAACAGTCAAAGATGCTGCCATCATAGCACTTAACCACACTGCCGGCCCTCATCCTTCACAAGCCGTAAAAAATATTATAGCCGACTATTCCGAACAAATCAATAGTGCAGAAGATAAGGCAACTATCAAGACTCTCTCGCAAGAAGGTGTTGAAGCTATCATAGCTCAGATTTATATTGACCGTGGCGTCGTGAAAATCAACAATATCTATTATACTCTCAATAAAGATCGACACACAGCCGCTGTGACTTATGGCGGTATTGAGGCAGATGGTTACGTCACCGCGGAATATAAAGGCAGTATCACAATTCCAGCCACTGTAGAATATGAAAATGCCACATACAACGTAACGCTCATCGACAAGCATGCTTTCCAAAACTGTATTGAACTTACTGCCATCACTCTTCCTGATGATATTACAGAGATTAGTGAATATGCTTTCTATGGTTGCTCAAAGATAAAGGATTTAGTTCTTCCTTATAGAACACGCTCTATCAACTCTTACGCTTTTTCTTCTTGTACCGCTCTGAGAACTCTTGAGTTGCCATACATGATACAGGCTATTGATAATTTGGCTTTTGAAAAAGATTATGCATTAACAACTATTACGAGCTTATCTCCGACACCATGTGCTTTAGGATACAATCCTTTCAATGGCGTTGATAAGTCGATTCCAATCATCGTTCAGGGTGCTTCTTTGACGCTTTACCAAAAAGACCCTTGGGGTGGTTTCACGAATTTTATAAATAATGCAAGTCTTGACGAGGCAAAAACTCAAGCAAAGAATGATATCAACAAAGCCTTAGGTTCTTATTCTATCGTAGGTTATATTGGCAATCTCGCCCTGCATTTCTGTCAGCACGTTGAGGCGGCCACAAATGTTGACGATGTGGAAGCTCTGCGCGTGGAAGGTGTTTATGGTGTAACATATTCTATCAAGAGCTGTCAAGCAATGTTAGGCGATATGGCGATACCTTGCACAGATTGCACGGCGGTGGAAGTTAAGAAGGGTGACAAGACGGTTACTCTCTATGCCCCTGACAGCGTGAAATATATAATAAAGAAATAAGTTGTAAAAGTTCAAGGGTTTAGAGTTTGATAAAAATATCGTTTTTCTTACATGTTTCAAAAAATGTGCTCTAAATAAAAAAGTTTGTGCCGGAATACACATTGTCAAAACCAAGATATGATATTCTCGATGGTCTTCGTGGAGTGGCAGCTATCATGTTGGTCATCTATCACATTTGCGAACCTCATTGGGGTTTGACAACACAGCCTGTGGCTCATGGCTATATGGTAGTGGATTTCTTCTTCGTTCTCTCTGGCTTTGTCATCGGTTACGCATACGATGATCGGTGGGACAAAGGATTGTCTCTGAAAGCCTTCTTGAAGCGACGTATCGCCCGCCTGCATCCTATGGTGGTATTGAGTTCTGTGATTATTCTTGTGTGTATGTATTTTCTCGTGGGTGGAGTGGAATTTCCCGAAACGTCTGTTAGTTATGTGTTATTGGCGTGGTTGATGACTGTATTGATGGTGCCGGGTCTTGGCGGTCAGATATTTCTTATCAGCCCCACTCAATGGACGCTTTTCTATGAGTATGTTGCAAATGTGCTCTATGCTACCGTGATACGCCGTTTGTCTAATAAGGTGCTTTATGTTGTAGTGGCATTTTTCGGCATTTGGACTTTCATATATCTTACTTGCTATCCCGACAGTCGAGGTGTGATGGTTGGCGGTTGGGAGTTTACTGCTAGCGACATTCTTCGTGCATTTACCCGCTTGTTGTTTCCTTTCTTTGGAGGTTTGGCTTTGTTTCGCTTCAACAGGTTTATACGCATTCGCAGAGGATTTCTTTGGTCAAGTCTATTGGTGTTGTCAATACTTCTTTTTCCGCATATAGAAGGTCCGTTTTGGGCGAACGGACTTTTCGAAGCTTTTGCGATAACTTTGCTCTTTCCGCTGATTATCAATATTGGAGCAGGAAGTCTATCTGTTGGTAAGCGAATGGCGAAGGTCTGTGCTTTTTTGGGTAACATTTCGTTCCCGCTCTATATTTCCCATTATGCTTTCGTCTTCTTCTACTTGCAGCATGTGCGTGGAAATGGTTATACTTTCTTTCAGACATGGCCGATTGCTTTGCTAGTGTTCACGGTGTCTCTTGGCACAGCTTATTTGTCTTTCAAATTTTACGATTTGCCTGTGAGAAAGTGGCTTAAGGAGCATTGGTTGTAAGAGAAGATTTCTTTGCACCTGCGAATGTGGTTTTATTTTGGCTCGATGAATTAAAAAAATAAAGTCCGTTATTATAGGTTCGTGATTTTCTTGTCGGAGTTTTACGATGGAAAAATCAGCTGCGAGGGTGCGAAAAGCCGAGAGGGAAAAGAGAACAGAACTCTTGAAAATCAATCTTCTTTTTTAACAAAAATTAAGGCAAATAAGATTTGATTTCTTGTTTGATTTTAATTAAATTTGCAACTATGGTAAATTCTATATATTCTAAAATTGCTAATAAAAATAAAGACAACTTTTTTCAACTTAAAAATAAAACTAACCTATTATGAAACATATCCTGATATCAATTCTTATCATTGTGACTTCTGTTGCATGCTTTGTGGCATGTGGTAATAATGATTATGCCAATAAAAGCCAACAACAATTGGACTATCCGCAGGCCGAATACCACAAAGCTCGCTCTATACTGATGTATACTCCCGGAGCGGAACTCTTCGATGGCATCATACATCCTCTGGCAGGACTCTACGAAAGATATTTTGATATTGACAAGGCTGCCGAAGAACACAAGAACTACATCTCAATGCTTGAAAAACAAGGTGCTACCGTCTATACCGTAAATAACACACTGCTCGCAATGCCATCCGACCGCTTAATCAGACTTGCCGAAGCTTCACTCACGTACGATGTGAGCAACTTACCTACAAGCGAAAAGGATGTTCAAGAGAAATATAAACAACAGGTGCTTGCTTCAATGAGTAAATCTGACTTAGTTCGCATCATTATCAACAGGCCTACAGTTGTTCTCAAAGAATCGAACTTAAACACCGGATTCGAGGCGGAATACATTCATAGCCCGCTTATGAATATGTATTTTCTTAGAGATCAAAGCATCACCACGCCTAAAGGACACATAATGTGCCGAATGAATTCCAAGCAGAGATTTCCAGAGGTTGACATCATAGAAGCCTGTTATGAACAGCTAGGAGAACCTGCAATATATCGTGTCAATGGCGAGAAGAGCTTCCTTGAAGGTGGCGATTACATACCATTCGGAACAATAAGCCTTATAGGACAAGGATTGAGAACTTCTCTGGAAGCCATAGATGAATTGCTTGAAAACGACTGTTTCGGCCATGACACTGTCGTAGTGGTGCATGAACGATGGAAAAACCAATACCAAATGCACCTCGACACATATTTCAATGTGATAGACAAAGACCTCTGCACAATGTGTTACAACCGTTACGACGCTAAGGACAAAAGCGACATAAACTATCTTACAATAGATATGTATGTCCGACCTAAAGGGGGAAAACTTTATCGGCTTGACCCAGAGTATTCCGGAAAAGGATTTTGCGAATTCCTTAAGTCAAGAGGAGTTAAGATTATCCGCATCAGCAAGAATGATGCCGACCACTATGCCAACAATTATCTTACTATTGACGCTCGCCACATCATGTCGGTTGCAGGACAAAGCCAAGCGCTCAAAGACGAATATGCCCAACATGGTGTGCATGTAGAGTGGGTGCCACTCGACAATCTAATCGGAGGATATGGTGCCGCACATTGCATGACACAAGTGCTTAGCAGAACTTCATACTAACTTTAACCCTTTCGATGGTTATTTTAGAGAGTATTCTATGGTGTTTACAACTCTCAACTTTTTTATGTATGGAGTGTTAGCGTCTCTGTTTTCAATAGAGAACTGCCCTTGCTGAGCATTACGAATCTCGCCAAGTGAACTACCAGAGTCATCTGCAAATTTCTGTGCTGTGGTTCGAGCATTCTTAGTAGCTTCTTCTATCATAGCGGGTTTTACTTCGTTGAGCTTGGTAAACTCATAGACAACACTATTGTTATTGCCATATTCTTCGCTGACAAGGGCAATGCCTTGTTTCATAAGCTCTGACTGGCGACGCATCAAGGCACGAACCTTATCGACTTCTGAAGATGTGACGGTGATGACACTCGTTGCCTTGTAGCGGTAGTTCATAATCTCATTACCATAATTGTCAGCCTGACGGTCGGTGATGACAGGCGGATTAATGCTGATGTCATCTGTCTTTACTCCTGCCGACTTGAGAAATGATACTACTTTGGCATTCTTCTTCTCTAGCAGGTCGTACATCTCTGCCGGGTCGTTGCCAAGTTCTTTATATACTAATGGCCATGTAACCTTGTCTGCCATTATCTCACGCTCGGAGAGCCCCTTGACCGACACACTTCGGTCCATGTCCTTGAAGGTTACAATACCATTGCGGAGAGCAAAGCCCATCACGATAAGTCCTAATGCAATAATGATTGCTGATGTGATTTTCTCATTTGTTTTCATTATCTTATCTATTTATATGCTTAAGTCCAAAAAAACTGAACAGAATATATGGCGGTCTAAGTATTGCAAAAGTACAAAAATTTTAATTAAACATTATTTATTGTCAGGTGTTTTTTTTGGCAATGATATACAATTTGACTCTGCCCAAAATACTATCGCTCGGGTTTATCTAAATAAATTCGAAAAATAGCTCGTTTATTCGTATCTATTTTCATATCTTTGCTCAGTCAATCGGAACTTTGCCGGATTTATAGCTGCGACATTGAGTCTGATGAATTCTCTGACATTACCTTGAGATAACTTTGTTGCTCAAGAACTGAAAAAATGAAATATAAGAGTGTCGTAAATTTTAAGATAATGAGAAAAAAACTATTACTTCTATTCGTTTCGTCATTAGTCGGATTTGCTATGGCACAAGCAGACGAGCCTATAAAAGGTATCATCGCTACCTACAATGGAGCAGAAACCAGCTACATGCTGGCAGATGTGCCAGCCATCAAGTATGAAGATATAGCAGGCACAAAACACGCTGTTATCTATTTGAAGGACAAACCTGAACCAGTACTCAGCGTTGCACTTGCCGAAGGCAAACAACTACTTGTAGTTTATGGCATCTATACGCCAACAAGCATCGAGGGAGAAACTTTAGGCAAGACATCTGTCACAGAACGAGACGGTAAGAAATACATTCAAGGTGGTAGGCTCATCATCATCTCTAAAGATGGCAAGAAATACGATTTTAATGGTGTTGAGATAAAATAACATAAGTCAAAATATGTTTTGTTTTCTCTGATTTCATCTTTGACTTTACTAAAATAAATTTTGTAAATTACTTGAGAAATCATACTTTTGCGTTGTTTAAAAATCAACAATTAAAAACAATTAGTATGAAGAGGATATTGCTATCAATCATAACTATCGCGTGTTGCGTGGCTGCAAGTGCAGATATTCAAAAAACTGATTTTGATGCAATAGTCGTGGGAATGGATGAAGGTAAAATCTATGATGACTGCCACACGTTTTCACCTCCTATTGAAGAAGGGGAGACTACTATTGCCATCGTCACGTTCGATGAGGAAACGGTGATTATGAAAGTAATAAATGGCGAAGAAACCGCTTACTCTCTTGATACTGAAAAGCCACTAGAAACATTCTTTGCTTGCACATTCACGCTGAAAGCCAACCAAGATCCTGATCATCCAGAGAACTACTACTCAACGTTCTTCACCAACGAGTGGGCATACAAGTTGCCAAAAGATAAAAGCGTAACGGCATACGCTGGAATTGTGGACGACGAAAAACTTAAAATGACCAACATAGGCGACACCATCCATAAGGGCGAGCCGGTGGTACTGAAAGCAACCAATAGTAATATCGTGCTTATGCCGTCAGCAAGGCAACAGAAAGGTTCAACCCCAAACATTCTTGAAGGCACTGACATAGAAAAGACACTCGGAGCTAATAAATATGCTCTCTCTCTTGGCCAAAATGGTGTGGGTTTCTACCTATGGAGTGGCAAGAAAATCGGTGCCAACAAGGCGTACCTAACACTGGACTCTGATGCAAAGGTATTGACATTTGAGTTTGAAGATGACCCATCAAGAATAGAAGCCTACCCCGAATCTACACATAAAGATAATGACTTGATCTACAACCTCAATGGTATCCGTGTGGATGACAATTATAAGGGAATAGTGATAAAGAACGGAAAGAAGATTTATCAGAAATAATCGGGAGGAGATATTATGAAGAAAGAATATAAGACACCAACTATAAAGGTGATAACGATTCAAATCTCACATATGCTCTGCGAAAGTATTCTTAACATCAACAAAGATGAAGGAATATCGACAGAAATAAATGAATATTCCGATTATGATGGGTATGGTAAAGACTGGTAGCCTTTAGAAAAAAAATATCTCTATCCACTTACACAAATATCTAAAATATAAGTCATAAAAGATAGAATTACATAGGAATAATGCCTATGGCACCGTTCTTCCTCGCAAACAACAAAAAAAACTAACAATCAACAATGAATAAATAAGAAAACTAAAACTATGAAACATCTTTTTTCGTTCTTTTTTCTATGCGTTATTTCATTACAAATAATGGCGCAAAGTAAAGAACAATTTCAGCTGAATGACCTTGACTATTTTGAGCGCCAAGGAGTAAATGTACTCGTGTTTAGTAACACATTCAATGGTGGATTTAATGACGAAAAAAACTCTGGTATAGAAATCATTCATCATGGAGTGCGCACCATACAGGGGGGAGCAGTTAGACTAAACAATACACCAGAACAATGGGATCTTGTGCCGAAGATGACATCAAGAAAAGTTGATCGCACTAACAATTCCATTGAGGTGATATTACGTTATGATGATTATGACTTTGACAGTAGGGTGGTGGTGACAAGCAAAGGACAAGCATTTGAAATTTCCGTGTATCTTGACAAACCCGTACCAAGCAAAATTGCAGGAGAAGCCGGATTTAATCTTGAATTTCTACCTTCGCAGTATTGGCAGAAGACTTTTATAGTTGATGGAAAATTAAATCGATTCCCTAAATATGCGGTAAGTGACACAAAGACTCGTCCAAATTCAGAAAAGCCACGTCAGTTCAAAGGATTCCGTACTTACGACGACCGGGGGACAGGGCGGTTCGTAGATGTCTTGCCAATGGCTGTGGGGCACAGTTTCATCATGGCCAACGACACTCCTGAACGAATGATTAAGGTAACTAGCGAAGACAACGAATTGCAACTTTTTGATGGCAGAATCATAGCACAAAACGGATGGTATGTACTGCGAAGCATTTTACCTAAAGACAAAACAGGAAAAGTCATCACATGGACAATAGAACCAAATGCCATACCAGGGTGGGTGAGAGAGCCCAATATAGGATTTTCACAGGTAGGATATATTCCTCAGCGTTCAAAGGTTGCTGTGATAGAACTAGATAAAAGAGATAAAGTCTTGCCGACAGCTTCGCTATTCAAAATCGAAGAAGACGGAACTGTAAAAGAAGTTTTTACGGCTCAAACACAGGCGTGGGGACGCTATTATAAATATAATTATGTGAAATTCGACTTTTCTTCTGTGACGGATTCCGGCATCTATTATATACAATACGGAAAAACAAAGACCAATAATTTCCTGATAGATGAGAGTGTATATGATAAAATAACTGATGCCACGACAGATGTATGGGTGCCAATTCACATGAACCACATGTTTGTAAACGAAGGCTATCGCGTATGGCATGGAGAGCCTTTCCGTGAAGGATATCTTCAAGCTCCTCCAAGCGACCACTTCGACTTGCACTACCAAGGACCAACAACAGATACAAAATACAAACCCTATGAACTTATTCCTGGATTAAATGTGGGAGGATATTTTGACGCAGGAGACTTTGACATTGAAACAGGCTCAAACATAAATGTTGTGCAAAACTTTGTTCGCGTTTGGGATTTGTTCCGTTCAGAACGTGACGAAACCTTTATTGATGAAAAACAACGTTATGTAGATCTTCATCGACCTGATGGTACACCAGACATTCTGCAATATATTGAACACGGAACACTTAACCTTGTGGCACAAGCAGAGCAAATAGGTCACATGGCTTCAACATTAAGCAACTCTGTGCTTTACAATTATCACCACTTAGGCGATGCTGGTTCGCTCACCGATGGTCGCCATTATGACCCAAACCTAAAGCCTTACGAAGTGTCAGAAGACGGAAAATCAAGCGGAACACCTGATGACCTTTGGGCTTTTACCACTCGGGACGCTAACTTAGACTTTCAAGCAGCAACAATGTTCGCAGCGGCAAGCCGTGCGCTACAAGGATATAATGACAATTTGGCAGAAAGAGCCCTCGCCCAATCAAAACGACTGATGAAAGAGGCTACAAGAATTATGAAAAACCGCAAGGAGAATAGTCATTCTACACGCTACAATACTGCCAACAATATAAGTGCCAACATTCACCTATATGCAGCGACAAAAGAAAAGAAATATAAACATCTCTTTGAAACACAAATTTGGAATGCCCTTGATTACAATCTAGCAGACAATATACAGACAGCTCTAGATGCCATCCCTTATATGGACGAGACATACAAACAACAATTACGACCATATATTGAGAAATATCAGGAGTATATCGTCAGCCTTGAAAAAGACAATCCTTTTGGAGTGCCAATAGGAATAGGCAATTGGGCTGGTGGCAATAGTGTTCTTTCGTTTGGAACAACGGTTTGCTTTGCATACATGTATTTTCCGGACATTATAATGAAAGAAGAAATATATCGTGCTGCCGATTGGCTCTATGGATGTCATCCTTACCATAACTATTCGTTTGTGGCAACAGTAGGAGCAACACGCCCAAAGAATGTTTTTTATGGTAATAATCGTGCTGACTTCTCGGCTATACCAGGAAACGTTGCTCCGGGAGTGCTTTTCCGCAAACCAGACCATTTTGAAAACTTTGACGATTGGCCATTCCTTTGGGGACAAAATGAAGGCACTATCGCAGGTAACACGCAATACATCATATTCGGCTCGGCTTTAAAAAAACTTGTAAAATAAATTTTAGGCTTGCATTTTTGCATATTATTATGAATAGTATTCAAATGCAAGCCTATTTTATGCAAAATCTCTGTATAAAATATCATTATGCTTGATTTGTATCAAAAATTAAGCATAATGTCGTTTTTTTGTTTGTTATTAAGCTCATTTGTTATTAATTTTGTTTTGAAAATTGAATATATGGTATAAAGAAAGCAATTCTATTTTTTTGTTTAATTAATTTATAATATTATGAAAAAAATTATTACTCTTATGTTCGTATTTGCTATTTGTATACTAGCAATTGCAGGAGTGAGAAAAGGTCAGCCGGTGGCTATTGACAAGGCAAAGACTTTTACTCCAGTGAAGTTTCAAAAGAAATCGGTAGAGAAAGTACAATCTAAAAAAGTTGCCAAGTTTGCATCCAAACAGCAAGCGGTACCTTTGAAGCAGGCTGCTTCTCCGCTAATGAAAAAAGCCATTACACAAACTCTTTCAAAGAAAGAAAAGGCTTTGCTCAAACTAAAACAAGCAAAACAGCCAAAGGCAGCAGCGGAAGTTTTTGAAGCAATATCATGTTCGGGCATTTATTATGCTTCTTCATGTGACATTCAATATACTATGGTGTTTGGTCCTGGATATGAAGCCTATTTTGACATCCTACTTCCAGAGGGCCAAAAGGATGTTACTATAGGAAAAACATATACTTTTGAAGATATGGATCCTTACTATAGCTGGATAAAATACAACTCTGCCTCTGGAGCCGATTTCTCAACTGCAACTTTTGTTAAAAATGCCACAGCAGATGCAGGTATTTATAGTTACAAAGGCACTTTTACTACTACTAGCGGTGAGGAATATGAAATTACTTTTACAGATGAGCCTCTGCCAGTAGCAACAGATACTATTGATGTGAATATCCCAGAAGCCGAACTCAATAACCTTATCTCTTCGCAAGGTATTTTACAAATGCTAGGCTATACTGCAGATGAAAAACAATTCTCATCAATAGCTCTATATACAGATCAAATCACAGGCACATACACATCTGACGATATGATGTCAGCATACACTTATGTTATTACCGATACAGACGATGAGGAATCAAAGGTAAATGCTAAAGCTTTAGATGCAACAATATCAACAATTGCAGGATATGACAAGCCGGCATACAAATGTGAAGCTTATATGCTAGGTGCAGATGCACACTGCTATCACGTAACCTTTACTTATATCCAGCCAGATGTAAAGACAGAAGACGTTACAGCTGTAGAATATTCCGGCACTTATTATGAAGAAGATGGTGACTGGTATGGCAAACTTACTGTAGATGATGATAACTATTTCCGTTTTGATATCTTGACAGGTGAAGGTGCAACATTCCCTGTTGCAGACAAAACTTATACGCTTGATGATATGTTGAGCAACTATACTTATGCGTATATTAACGGAGAGAAGGTAAACTGCGTAGATGCCACTTTTACATATTCAAAGGATGAGCAGACAGGAAAGGAAAAAATAGTGGCACAAATGATTTGTAATAACTTCGTAAACTACAATATTACTTATACAACCCCTGAACGCCCTACAGAATTTACAGATGTACCTGTAACAATGACAAAAGTGAAAATTTATGATTTTTGCCAAACAGAAGGAGCATTCCAAGTCGTAGGTGTAAACGAAGATGGCGATGAAGCTGCTATTGCTTTACGTTCAAATCAAATCCCAGGAACATATACGTTAGAAGATATATATGATGAATTGGATGAATATAACTATATCTATATTGCTGGCAAACAGAAGAAACTTTGCGATGTAGAGGCAACCATCACTGCCACACAGCCAGAAGGAAGCTATGCGATTACTGCAAATCTCTATTCCTTTGACGGCAACAAATATATTGTAAACATGGATTATATTATTCCACAAGTAAAGGATACGATTGATGTTGTATGTACCGACTTGGAAATTCAGCCAATATCATTCTGGGGCTTTATATTGGGCTATTATCTATCAGCAAGCAACGATGACTATTCGCTCGCATTAGATATTATGGATGAGGAAACGGGAGTCTATGATGATTTGCTTGTTTTGACAGACAAGGCTACGGGTAATGAAATTAATCTCTTCAAGAGTACAATTGATGTAGAAAGTTCATCTCTAGCTACAGGAAATGCTATTGACACGGATGGACACTTCTATAATTTTGATTTAAGTTTCTCAATTCCAGAACCTACAGATACAATTGATATTAATGTAGTAACAGGAGGTTTTGATGATCTCATTGCTGATATGGGAGCATTCCAGATTGTCGGTTTTGATGCTGATTCAACACATGTAGTAAGCCTTGTATTCTATAATGACCAGTTGGCAGGCAATTATACCGAAGCAGATATTGACGCATCATACACCTATATTGGCAAGCTTGATGCAACAAAAACAGTTCTTGAAAAAGAATGGGATGTAAAGACTATTACAGCTACTGTTACCACAAACAGCGATGGCACAATCAATTGTGTTGCAGAAGCACGCGCAAAAGATATTGACGACTCATCTTCATTCCCTCTCTTTAATATCAATATAGAGAATCTCGCAGTGAATCCTCTTAAATATGATGCAGAAGATGAAGGATTCTTTGAGCAATTTACAGAATATACGCAAGACGAAGAATATATGCAATCATATGGCGAAGTATATGTAGATGCAAATAATGACAATAATGCAACTATCTCTCTCGGTTTCTATGTGGATCCACAGGAAGGACTTGTGTCAGGTGAATACCCTATCACAAATACAGGTGAAATAGGTACTGTAATGGCAAGCACAGGTGTAGATGAATATTATGGATATGTATATCCTTCATTTGCGGGCTTTACTGACGAAGAAGATTATATTACAATTCCAATGTGGTTTTGTGTAAATGGAAAAGTTAAAATTGATGGTGATATGAATATCATCGTAGATGCAGTAAACTCTTATGGTATGCCAATACAGGTAACTCTGCCAAGTGGCGCTACAGGCATCGACACCATCAAAGATAATCAAAACCTAAAGAACATTAACCGCAAGGCTATTGTTGACAATAAGATTGTCATTACGAAAAATTCTCACAAGTTTAATACCATGGGTATTGAATTGAAGAAGTAATATTAAATTATTTTGTTTGTGAATCGGTAGCAGAGAAATCTGTTGCCGATTCTTTGTTTGTCTAAAAATACACACAATTCTACAAATCTACCGAAATATAAAACAAGCAATGCCTTTTTGCCTGACAAGAATATACTGCCCATCCATCACCAGCAGAACCATTAGAATCGTACTCATTATTCATCAAGTTGTAAATAGCCATCCCTACATTAATTTTCGAATCATAAATGCGGAAATCTTTTGATATATCAAAATCACATACAAAATATGAATCCAACAGGTGGTCTTCGTTGTTGGAGTTGGTCATATATTGTTTTCCTACAAAGACACCACTAAGAGTAGCCTTCCAATTTGAACGATAGTAGGTCAAACGTCCACTTGCTATATTGCTAGGAGAATAGGAGAGATGTACTTGCTCAGCTCGATTGCGCGAAAGAGTATAGTTCATATTCAGTTGCAATTCTTTTATTATCTGCCACGAAGCCGCAAGTTCAATGCCCATGCGATAACTATTCTTTACGTTGCTTGCCACAAATTCGCCATTATCATCTTGTGCGCCTGTGAGAACAAATTGATTGTCGTAGTGCATATAATATAGATTTGCGGAGCAAGAAAGTGTTTTGCTTGACAAAGAATAGCCAAGTTCCCAATCATTAAGTCTTTCTGCGATAGGCATGGGAAGGCTAGTGTCAGCTAGTGCATTTTCGTAGTCATTTCTTGTAGGCTCTTTATGAGCGACTGCAAACGAACTATACACCTTATTATAATTATTAATATTCCAAGTAAGTCCGACTTTCGGATTAAAAAAATCCCAATTATTTTTAATTCTATCTATGGTTAATCCTTCAAGATTATATATGACTCTTCTATATTGCAAATCTGCATATAGAAATAGCGAACGAGCAAAGTTCCATGTGATTTTGTTATAAATATTAAAGTCATATTTATGAGCTGTATTATTATAATATTTTTCTTTTGATAAGTCATCATAATCTCTCACCCACATGACATCACCATAATGACGCCCATAGAATTTATTCCATCCCGCACCGAGTATGTTTTCTATTGAATTTCGCTTATATAGAATGGAGGAGATAATGCCATAAAAATCATTTTTTTCGTTTTTTCGTCTAATTAAATCTGAATATATACTGCCTAGTTCTTCATTTTTCAAAACAATTTTATCTAATAAATCATAATCGTCTAGATTTTGATTTCGTTTGTATTGTTCATAATATCCCGAGCCATGAGTATAATGAAGTGATATATTCAACTTTAATGCGGATGAGAAAATATGTGTTGCATGTAATTGATAATGCTGCTGTCGGTAAAAGTCTATCTGATTATTATAAAATGCTGTATCGCCCTCGTCTGTCAAGTATAGACCAGAGGGATTATATGTGCGCCCATATAGTTTTTGCTGCTGACGTGAAGTGTAATCCCAAGCGTGGTATGTCTCTTCACCGCCACAAAAAGTGATGAATTTCAACGACGAGCGATTGTTGAAGACACCCGCTTGAACGAACATCGACGGCATCCTAGCATAAGCTCGGTCTATATATCCGTTTGAGCCAACATAGGATAGTCGCCCTTCAATGGCTGCTTTCGTTGAGTGTGATTTGTCAACAGAAAAAAAACCCGAACCGCCTTGCAAAGATTCTTTGTTTGTATTGTATGAGCCGTAACTTAGAGCCATTCTTCCCCATGGTTTTGATAAGAAATCATCGGTACGCATATTTATGCTTGCGCCAAACGCTCCGGCTCCATTTGTTGATGTGCCAACACCTCGTTGTATTTGAACATCTTGCACGTTGCTCACGAAGTCAGGCGTATTACTGAAATATGTCAACCCGGACTCTGCGTCATTCATCGGCACTCCGTTTGTAGTGATATTTATTCGCGTAGGGTCTGTACCTCTCACTCGCAAGGATGTATATCCAATCCCTGTTCCTGCGTCGCTAGTTATGGTCACCGATGGAGTAAGTTGTAGTAGGGTAGGAATGTCTTTTGCGTTATTCGACTGTTGCAGTTCCTCTTTGCTGATGTTAGTAAATGCCATAGGCGTTGTCTTGGTCGCTCTTGTAGATGTGACATTTACTTGTTTCAGTTCGACAGCAATCGAATCTGTTGCTTGAGCATTAACTTGTATTGTTGCAATAGAAATACAACTACTAAAAAACAAAAAAAATACTTTAAAGATTTTCATAATCATTTTCCTTTAACGCCGTCATTACACGGTTCAAGTTCAAAGGGTATAATCTCAGCCACCTAATAAGGTTAGCACCCCTAAATCAAAATTCTATGATGCAAAGTTAAGAAAAATTTTTTAATACATAAATCGTAAAATAAAAATAAATTGGCTAGACGCGATATCGTTCCAGCCAATTTAATAGAATTTTATAAAATTTTCAAATTCCGATAGTTACCATTCGAAATCATCTAAATCTTCTTCGAAGTCCTTACTTTGAGTGCTACCTCCGCCAGGTCCATCAACTCCCGAAACCTCTATAAGATAGCTTTCTTTAGGCTCTATATCGTATTTACGAACACTTGGAGATTCATATTTCTTTTTCATAGCAGATTTTTAATAATTTAATTATCTGAAAATTATTTTTTTACCATTAATGATATAAAGACCACCCTTGACAGGCTTTGTTACCATTCTGCCTGTAAGATCATAAATTATGGCAGTAGCCTTATTATTAATAGTATTTGTCTTTATCTCTTCAATGCCTGTAACATCGTTATCATCAATCCAAGTTATATTTAATTCCTTGGCATTTGATTCCTCTTCCACATCTATTGGAACAATATCTTTCAAATTAAGATAAATGCGGAAAGGAAAAACTTTTGAGTCGGAATTTGTATTGACAAACTTTCCATCACTAACCTTGAAATATCCCTCTCCAATTGTTTTCTCATTATAAGAACCCATAAATGCATGAGTATTGTCAACAACAGATACTATAGTCTTGCCAGTTAAATCAATTTCCCAAGCATCAGTTCCTTCACATTGAACAACACATGGAGTGCCACCTGCAACATTATTAGCGTATCTAAGATAAATATTGCCACTATTCTTGTATGTTGTACCATCCTCATTATACATATCCGTGCTATGGAAAACACCAATTCCACCATTCTTAACCTCATCATTTGTTATTGCAAATGGGAGACAGACAGAGTTCAAACAATAAACATCATTACGATTATAACGGCCACTAAGTGCTTTGAAATCAACAGGAGTATAGAAGTCTCTCAAGTCGGTAAGCACGAAGTTTGGACATTCGTAGTAATGACCACTTTCTCCTACACTATATTCAACTATGATATTATTTTTATTTGACGGGTCTTTAGCCCAGTCTGCATACTCACTTTTCACGAATGCAATAGCGTTAAGTTTTGTGCTTTTAATATTAAAGAAGTCATTTGGAGTAGCTACTATCTTTTCTGAGTTACCTGCATAATAATATAAGGTGGTAGGTGCGGTCAAATCCTTTAAGACTACGTCAAATTTACTGAATGATGGAGTGGAAATTTCGACGTACTTTTCATTATTATTGTCAACGATTGAATAAAGACCCATATTTTCATCTTTGCCATTTTCCTTGTGGTGAATTATGCTAGCACAATTATCTGTAACGTCAGATGGTATTGGCAAGCGGAATTTCATAGGAGCCTCTATGTCTTCGTTTTCAATTTTCTTAACAGATACTGACTTTTGTTGCTCATCTATCGTAATAGTCTCAACAACGTAAGGCGTTACATCAAAAGTGAATTCCTTAAGAACGACCGATTCGGTCTCAGCACTTACCTTTACGCCATTGAATTCAACATTAATACCTACAGTTTGGGCTGTTGTTAAAACAGATTCTTTTACGGCTTCTTTGTTGATTTGTTTAGTGGCTTCTGGAAGTTTTGCTGATTCATTTTCTCGCATATCGTCAATAGCTTCATTTACAACTTCCTTTGCTTTGATTTTTTGTTCTTCAGTAAGAGGATCTTCACCTTCTTTAGGTGCAATTTCCAAATCAGGAGCTACCTGAACTTCATCAGCAGCAGGAAGGACAGTATAATTATATTCAGCATAAGTTTCTTGATCAGGATTTTCTGTTACAACTTTACCTATAGCCAAATATTCAGCCTCTGGTTTCTTAGAATAAATACCGCCAGAGAGGATGTTTTTGACATCTGCTGTGGTAACTTCGCCATTAAACATACCACCGCTAACATTCATCGTAACTTGTGGAGCTGGATCATTATTTTGTGGGTTACATTCATTTAAAGCTTTTACGCCTTTGAAAGAACCTCCTGAAATCTGAACAGAAATATCTTTCTTTGTGGTGTGTTGTGCTATTGCAAGAGCTGCACCTACAGTTGTGTTTCCACTTCCATTAGGGTTGCAACTGAAATCGATTGCAGTAGATTTAAGCAAACCACCAGTAACAGTAATGCTACCACCTCGCATTTCAACTGCAGAAGAATAGCCTTCGATTGTACCATTAGTGATGGTTAATTTACCATTCTGAGGATGGAAAATACCGACATTGTCTTTATCGTGGACACCCTTGATAGTACCACCACTTACAACAATTTCTGTATTGTGACGATTACCATTACCAACAATTCCATAATATTCACCTGTAAGTGTAACATTACCTTGTACAGTAAGTTTTGCGACATTAGTTGCATCATCCTCACCTTTCTCAGTCATCTTAACGGCTGAATAAATATTGGCATTACCATTATTGGAAATTGTTCCGTTTGAACCTATAATAGTAAGGTCACCGTTTCGCTTAACAACAATAAGTGCATCTCCTCCGCTCCATTTATCACTTGGTTGAATAGATTTTTTGGAGACTTGAAGTGTAGATTTTGCAACCACCTTGATAGGCTTTGTCAATTTAAGGACTGCTACTTTGACATAAAGTTCACCGCCAGAAAGCTCAATAAAGCCATCAACTACACCTGATGACTTCCATGTGAGCGTAGGAGCGTCGTATGAACCATATTTACAAACATCAAATGCATAGTCACCATCTGGAGCTATGATGTTTGTATTGCCTGAATATGTAACGTTTCCACTATTATTGGAAATTATGTAACGGACTGTTCCCGGATTTCCATTATGAGCAATATTGGTTCCGTCGATAGTCATATTGTCAAGAGTAAGGTTTGCATAATTTTGGATAATCATAGCTATACCCTTAGACTCGGAAGAAGAGTTCCAAGTCTTATCCTTGTTGCTTTCAGTACATTTGATTGTACCATTTTTGAATGTGATAGTAGAACCTTGAAGAAGCTGGAATGCCTGAGTCATTGTTCCTGCTGAGCCTGCACCCGGACACTCGACAGAATATGAATGCCCTTGGAAGTCAACAGTAAACTTCTTGCCCGATGGGACAGAAATACCTGCAGCCTTATATACATCCTTAATCATATTGATCGTTTCATCATCTTGAACTGCAGCAATAGCATCGGCAAGCGATGTATAGGTAATTTCACCTATCTGTGCAACCTTAACTTCATCAGCAGGAAGGACAGTATAAGGATATTCAGTCTTAGTTGCTTGATCAGGATTATCAGTTACAACTTTGCCTACAGCCAAATATTCAGCCTTTGGTACATCAGAATAAATACCGCCAGAGAGAGTTACTTTGCCTTTGTCGGCAGCACCGTCAGCCTTGGTCGTAAAGTATTCTACTGATTTATTATTGACACTAGAGAACTTTCCACCATAGATTTCCACCATAGGAGCATGATCAGAATAAGTATCTTCTACATATATGCAACTACCTGTGTTGGCTGCTCCACTAAATGTAGCCTCGGCCTCTTCTTTTTCACCAAATGCCTTGACAACGGCTTCATTTGAAATTTTGAGCGAACCTCCTTTGACAGCAATACCAGTCGTGCCTTCAATAGTTCCGCCCGTAATCACAGTTGGCCCTTCTGCTGGAAGGTACATTGCCATACCTTTATCACATCTGATTGCCCCACCTGTAATCTCAATGGCAAAATTTCCACCATCATACCAGTCTTGGGTTCCATTTGTAGAAATAGCATATGAGTCTTTAGCATAAATTTCTCCTGCGGAAACCTTCAATGTAGCAGTATTACCCTTAATGCCAATTCCAAGTTCTTCTCCAGATATCTTTCCACCATTGACATTAAGTATTGGTTTAGGGACAGATGTAGGATCTGTAATAGGTGTTGTCCCTGTATATCCGACAACATAGAATGGAGCATAACCGGCTTTTATCGTCCCGCTATTCAGATTAACGGTTGCATTACCATCAACGAGAATAGTTTTTGTTGTACCATAACTGTAGTCTTGAGTTTCAATCTTTCCTGAAGCTCCTTCACTATTGTCGCAGATATTCATTGTTCCTTTACCATCTATAACAATAGCAAAACGAAGTGGAACACCATTTCTTAAAGCTTTGTTTGTACCATTGGCAGTAAAATCAAATCCTGTTTCTGGAATGGAAACGGTTTTCCCATTTAGATCAAGTGTAAACTCAAAATCTTTAGTTATCGTCAGTCCTTTTGTTAAAATATAATCAGCCATCATAGTGATTGTTTCCCCTTCTTGAACGGCTGTAATAGCATCGGCAAGCGATGTATAGGTGATTTCACCTATCTGCGCAACAGGGAGCGGATACTCATTTTTATCATTAACAGTAACAGAAATGCAAGATTCTCCCTCTTTGATGACATCAACTTGCCAAATAGGACTTATACGATAAAGCGTTCCCGTTATTTCATTTTCAAGTGATTGCTGCGTGTCATTGCATGTGCAGTTATTAATAGTAACATCATATTTGAGAAAAATTGTCCCACAAGTTTCTTTAATATTTAAAGCAGCTTTATTTGCTTTGTCTGAATTAAATTCACAGTTCTTGGCAACAACTTTCCATGGTGTCCCTCCATCATTTCCTTCGTTGTATAAATTGAGAAACTTTCCATTACTATTGAATTTGCATCCGTCAAAAGTAATATCGCCGGCATATAGCCACATATTGTACTCTTCATTTGCTTGATTAAAAGTACAATTAATAAAGTCCATTTTCCCATAAGAGTTAAAATATCCGTTGAGAGTGCATTTATTCATAATGATGTGGCCCGAATGTTGAAAGCCCGTATAGTTATTCTGGCCAAAATTCATAGTAACATTTTCAAACGTAGCTCCGTTAGGAATGGACGCAATACTACCCACACCTGTGCAGTCAAATTCAACACCGTCTAGATTTCCTTTGATGACGATGTTTTTGTTAATAGTCGGGATTGTATAATTTCCCGCTGAAATGATTTCAATTGTCTGATTATCCGTTGCGGCTGTAACAGCAGCTTCAAGCGTAGGATACTCAGTTCCGTCAATCTTGCAGACATTTTGTTGCGCATGGACATCAATCCCGATAGCCATTAGCAACATCAAAGTTAAAGTAAATAAGCTTTTTTTCATAATTATTAAAAATAAATATTCTGTTTTTGTTTTTATCAAATGTATAATCACTCGCAGCTACTATATTCATTTTACAAAATTAGCAGAAAAAAATTAATTTTTGCAAAGTTAATAAAAACCATACAACATCTTAAAAGTTTTTTTAAATAAAATTTTACCCCCCCCCCGTTTTAACAATATTTAACGTATGGTACATGTACCACGCGGCATTTTTAGTGTTTTTAGATACCAACAGATTTTCATTATACGAAAATCCTAATAAATAAGGATTGCAAAGAAAAGGGGCATATTTTACTTTTGTATCGTCAAATAAAAAAGAAAAAAATGAATTTTCAAAACCTTACTCAAAGTTGCCGGTTGTCGCTAGTTAGTATCGCTCTGCTTTTTCTTGCTTGTGACGGTATAGACATTTATGACGATGAGCCGAAAAGAAACCCTGTAGTGGGTCAGCTATATGTAAATGCTACGAGTTGGACAGACTGGTATTACGTCAGCCTTGACTCTTTGCAGAACCTTGCTATGGCAGGAGATACTTTTAGATTGAAAAAGGCACAGACAGAGTTTACACCATATCCAATTCCTATGACTCCTGTCACGGATGATGAAAGCACAAAGTTCGGACAATACACATATTGGTTTGATGTATTCGGTAAAGGATTGCAAAATAATGAGTTTCGCAATTTTGTTCCTACATCACAACAGCCCGAACCACAAGAGTGGACACTCGCTTTTCATCGTAATAATGTGAGAACAAATGACTGTGGGGTTTGTCAGACAGAATACAACTCTATAGAAGAATTATTGTCTGCAAATCTTGACTTGACACAGCTCTCATACAAAACAGACGAATGGAGCGAAAACGAAGTATGGGATGACCAGTCGCAGATGATGCGTTGCCTTATAGCATCGCAAGGTATTGCAATCAATAAGGTGTTGTCTTCATGGCTCACGATTCAAATGCCACCGATGCCGCCCGCTTATATATATAATAATAAGGTGTTTATCTTAAAAATGCCAAATGACAAATATGCCGCCTTGCAACTGAAAGACTATCGTAGCACAACAGGCGTAGCTTGTTGCCTAACTATTAATTACAGATATCCATTATGAGACGTGTTGCGTTATTATTATTTGTACTCATCTGCCATTCTCTGAAGGCTCAAACAAACGGAGACAGCATCAATGGACAACATATTCAAGAAGTTGTCATTACAGGTACACGCACGCCAAAACTTTTGAAAGATGTACCTGTGCAGACGCAAGTCATCACATCTGCTGACATATCACGAAGTGATGCCAGCGACATCAGCGAGCTTCTTGTGCGCGAGATTCCGGGAGTAGAGTTTTCGTATGCTATGAATCAGCAGGTGCACATGAATTTTTCCGGCTTTGGCGGTCAAAGCGTTCTTTTTCTTGTCGATGGTGAACGATTGGCAGGAGAAACAATGGATGATGTAGATTTTTCGCGTCTTAACATGTCTAATGTTGAGCGGATAGAAATCATACGCGGTGCTTCATCTGCTCTTTATGGCTCAAGCGCAGGTGGGGGAGTGATAAACATTATTACCAAACAACACACTAAGCCTTTGAATATGGCCATAGGTGCCCATCTTTCAAAACACAACACAAAACGTTATGATGGTATAGTCTCACTTAATGGTAAGAAATGGGGCAACACTCTGTCTGTCTATCACCACAATGGTGATAACTACGATGTGAAGAATGGTGAAGAACCTCTTTCTCGCGTAGTGAAGACTATCTATGGTTCGCGTATATGGAATGCTTCCGATAGGATAATGTTTGAACCTACAGATAATCTGCGTCTTTCGGCTCGTGGAGGATATTATTTTCGCCAACTATCACGAGATAAAGAAAAGCCTGAACGCTATCGTGATTTTTCTGCCGGAGTGAAAGGCGAATGGGCGATAACATCACAAGACAATATGGAGTTGGCATACAGTTTTGACCAATACGACAAATCGGATTTTCTCCGCCTTCAGGATATTGATGTCAGACGCTACAGTAATGTGCTTCATTCTGCAAGAGCTCTATACACCCACACCCAACTTGATAATAATGCACTTACACTTGGTGCTGATGTGACACGTGAATATCTCTTTAATACCTATATTAATGGCAGAAGCCACACGGAAATGCGTATGGATGTGTTTGCTCAATATGATTACGCATTTTCCAACAAACTGGAAGTAGTGGCAGCCTTGCGATATGACCATGTAGAAAAGTCGTCAAACAGGCTTACTCCGAGATTGAATTTATGTTATAAACCATTTGCTTCTACTACTCTTCGGCTTGGCTATGGCATGGGCTTCCGTACTCCTACGCTGAAAGAGCGTTATTACGATTTCGATATGTTAGGTATTTGGACAATATTAGGTAATGAGAATCTAAAAGATGAGAGAAGTCATAATTTGTATGCCTCTGTCGATTATACGTTAAGTCATTATAACTTTACGATAAATGGATTCTACAATTCTGTAGAAGATAAGATAGCTACCGGAGTTCCTTTTTATGCTGATAATGAAAAGAGATCGCTGTCTTTGCAATATGTAAATTTGCCGTCATATCATGTTTATGGTGCTGAAGTCTCAGCACAAGCACGTTGGAGATGTGGTTTATCTTCCCGTCTTTCGTATGCATATACCAAACAGACCAAGCCAGAGGATGCAGAAGGATACCCTATTGCAAGTCAGTATATGCCAACACGGCCACATTCCATTACAGGCTATATAGACTATCAGCATAAATTTTCTCGCAACTATTCCTTGCAATGCGCCTTTAGTTGCCGATGGCTTTCGTCGGTAGATAATATTGAATATGCAGACTATTATGACATTCATTCCGGGATAGTTACTATTGACTATCCTTCGTATGCGCTATGTAGAATCAGCCTTCTTCAAAATATAGGCAAATATCTAAGTGTCAGCCTGTCTGTTGATAATATATTTGATTATCGCCCACGCTATTATTATCTCAATGCTCCTATTACTGATAGCGCTGATTTTCAAATTGGAGTGAAAATAAAATACTAATTATAAATTATATTTTCAATTGTTTTATTATTTTTGCATTAGGGATGAATAGTTTTGAAATTGCTATTATTGATGCAAATGTGCTTTCTTGCATGGGCTTGAGACGCCTGTTGGAAGAGATAATTCCATCGGTAAAGATTGCTGAATTCCATTCTTACGAAGAAATGGCGATGAGCGATAATAGGCATTTCATGCATTTCTTCGTGGCATCTGCAATATATTTTGAGCATGCTCAGTTTTTTATGTCGCAGCCACATCGTAGTATTGTTCTCGTTCATGGTGATGCCTACCCACACCTCTCAGGATTGCTTACGTTAAATGTCTGCCAAGATGAGCAGCATCTTGTAAAGAGTCTTTTACAACTGCGACGAATGGGACATCAGCATATAATTGAACATGACAAGTCGGCTTCTCTTCTTTCATCACGTGAGATTGAAGTGGCAGTTCTTCTTGCCCGTGGGTATATTAACAAGGAGATTGCCGACTTTCTACATATTAGCGTGACAACAGTTATCACACATCGTAAAAATATTATGGAAAAACTTCAAGCTCGCTCACTTGCTGATATCATTATTTATGTAGTGATGAATGGACTTGCCGATGTAAATGAGTTGTAAGAGACTTGTCTAGGAACAATATTTTTCTGCTAAGCTATAATTTTATGCAGTTTTATCTTAGTTTTTTATATTAATAGCACCATTTCGCTTGAATGGAATATTGTCAAATTATTGATTATTTGTGTGATAATATATATTTTTCTTCAGAATAAACACCAAAATCGAGACTAAGCAAAAAGAGGAGCAACTTTCATACATATCCAAGTGTATCTCTTGTGAAATGACATACAAGATGATATGTAATGTTGCAATAAGTCTCTTGCATATTGATTCTACCTTTGATTGTTGATAGTGTTAATTGTCGTAATAGTATAGTCAAACGCACAAGATTTTGTTTTCTTAATAAAATATCTTAATCGTGTGCGTTATAGGTACCGAACGAGACGGTTTGCGAGTGTTGTAAGGATGGGTTGCGTGGACTATAAGGATGGTTTGCGAAGCCTGTAGGGATGGTTTGATTTTTACATTATGACATTTTGTCTTTCCAAGGGTGGAAAATCAGCGGTATGCAGAAATAAAGAGGTTATTTTCATTAAGTCCAAACCGATCATTTGCATTATTATGATGATAATGGATTTGTTTTTTGAGACCATTAGATAATTTGCATATTTCATCATATTTATTTTTTTTCATTAATAAATTTTTTTACCTTTGTAAAAATTCTTCAAAGACTAAAACAATCATTAATATAAAATATTCATATATGGCACAAATTAAGGGTAATATTTCCCAAATTATCGGTCCGGTTATCGATGTCTTCTTTGATGTGAAAGATGAAGATCCAGAGAAAGTGCTTCCGAAAATTCATGACGCACTCATCGTAAAACGACCTGACGGACGTAGCCTCATCATTGAAGTGCAACAACACATCGGGGAGGATACCGTACGTACTGTTGCTATGGACAATACCGACGGCTTAATGCGTGGAATGGAAGTGATTTCCACAGGCTCTCCAATACGTATGCCTGCCGGTGAACAAATCAAGGGGCGTATGATGAATGTCATCGGCGAGCCTATTGACGGCATGAAAGAATTGTCTATGGAAGGATCTTATCCTATTCATCGTGAACCGCCAAAGTTCGAAGACCTCTCTACACACAAAGAGATGCTAGCAACAGGTATTAAAGTCATCGACCTACTTGAACCTTATATGAAAGGCGGAAAGATAGGTCTGTTCGGAGGCGCCGGTGTAGGAAAGACTGTACTCATCATGGAGCTCATCAATAATATTGCCAAAGGTCACAATGGGTATTCCGTATTTGCTGGAGTAGGAGAGCGTACACGTGAGGGTAATGACCTGATTCGAGATATGATAGAATCTGGAGTGGTACGTTACGGAGATAAGTTCCGCAAGGCTATGGATGAAGGAAAGTGGGATCTCTCACTCGTGGACCCGGAAGAGTTGGCAAAGTCACAAGCTACACTCGTCTATGGACAAATGAATGAGCCACCCGGAGCACGTGCTTCAGTTGCATTATCGGGGCTTACTGTGGCTGAAGAATTCCGCGACCATGGAGGCAAAGATGGTGGTCCGGCAGACATTATGTTCTTTATCGATAACATTTTCCGATTTACTCAGGCCGGTTCTGAAGTGTCGGCACTTCTTGGGCGTATGCCATCGGCAGTGGGTTATCAGCCTACATTGGCATCGGAAATGGGTACTATGCAAGAACGTATCACATCTACAAAGAAAGGTTCAATCACATCTGTACAGGCTGTATATGTACCTGCTGACGACTTGACAGACCCGGCGCCAGCGACAACATTTGCCCACCTTGATGCGACAACCGAATTGAGTAGAAAGATTACCGAGCTTGGTATCTATCCTGCAGTTGACCCTCTTGGTAGTACATCGCGAATCCTAGACCCACTGATTGTAGGAAAAGATCATTATGATACTGCACAAAGAGTAAAGAAAATACTTCAAAGATATAACGAGCTGCAAGATATCATCGCCATACTTGGTATGGATGAGCTATCTGATGAGGATAAACTCACGGTAAATCGTGCAAGACGTGTACAGAGATTCCTTTCACAACCATTTACCGTTGCAGAACAGTTTACAGGCATACCTGGTGTCATGGTTTCTATCGAAGACTGTATAAAGGGTTTCAAGATGATTCTTGATGGAGAAGTAGATTATTTGCCTGAACAAGCTTTCCTTAATGTTGGGACAATTGAGGATGCAATTGAAAAGGGTAAAAAACTGATGGAAGCAGCAAGTGCTTCGGCAAATTAATAATTAGAAATTAATAATTAAAATTATCTTAACTCTAATCGTGAGTAAACGTTATTCATTATTAATTATACGTTATTAATTGGACAGGTTATGTTAAATCTCAAAATAGTAAGTCCAGAAAGCATTATCTTTGAAGGAGATGTAAATATGGTGAAAGTACCTGGGGTAGGGGGTGAATTTGAAATATTAAACAAACACGCAGCCATACTCTCCGTACTACAAAAGGGCATCGTCGAGTATGAACCATCTGTAACAAAACAGCGTACTCAAATGCAGATACTTGGAGGCTTCGTAGAGGTAAAAAACAACAAAGTGGATCTTGTAATAGAGACATAATAATGCTGATAGCCATATCAATAATCATCGTCATCAACATCTTACTGACAATAGGATGCATAATATTATGGAAAGATACACTAAAACACAATCCAAAAATGGTGACCAAGCTCAGTGTGCTATTCCCGTTTGCACGAATTGTGATTTCATTGCTGATGTTCATAGTTGTTATCATATTGACCAAAGACGATGCAAGTATGATAAAACAGTTTACTATATATTTCGTAGCAATATACTTTGTGTTTCTTATCTTTGATACAATATATTGTTATAGGCTTTTGAAAAAGCAATCAAAATAAGATATAATCTACAAAAAAAACAGAATGAATATTCTTAGATACATATTATTCTTATTCATCTTGAGTTTTGCCATGAATGGGTTTGCTCTAGAAGAAGAGGGCACGGCTCAAAGAGATGCTAATCCTATAGAAATAAATTCTGAGACAACAGACGAAAAATCTTCATCTAACTTTAGCCTAAAAGAAGTACTCTTCGGGCATGTACAAGATTCATATCAATGGCACGTTACAGACATCAACGACAAGCCGATAATCATTCATCTACCTATTATTATATATAGTAAGATAAGCGGATTGCACTTATATTGCAGTTCGGATTTTGCACATGAGCCAGATGAAAATCTCTTGCGCAAAGGGCCCGATGGGTTCTACATCCAAGGAGCTGAAGATGAAAAAGGGAAAATCGTGGAACAAGTTGGCACAGATTTGACACCTGTCTGCATTGACATCTCCATAACAAAACAAGTGTGTGTACTATTTATAGACGCTATAGTATTATTACTTTGCATACTCATCCCAGCACGATGGTGTAAACGACACAAACTAACAGATCCTGCACCTAGGGGATTTGTGGGGTTGATGCATATGTTCATCATGTCCATATATGAGGATTTGGTAAAGTCAGTACTTGAAGAAAAAGCAGACAAGTATGCACCATATCTGCTTACTTGTTTCTTCTTTATCTTCTTCGCAAATCTCATGGGCATAGTACCATTCCCTCCGGGAGGTGGAAACATCACAGGAAACATTGCTGTAACGATGGTTCTCGCTTTGTTCACATTCCTTTTGACAAACCTTACAGGAAATAGACATTATTGGAAAGAAATATTCTGGCCAGAAGTGCCGACATGGCTAAAATGTCCTGTGCCACTGATGCCAATAATTGAACTCTTCGGAGTGTTCATAAAGCCTATAGTTCTCACTGTTCGACTCTTTGCAAATATGTTAGCCGGACATGCTATAGCAATATCGTTGGCATGTATGATTTTTATCATGTTCGCAGTAGGAGGGACATTGGGTAATACTCTCGGAGGAGTCATCACACCTGTAAGTGTGGCAATGAGTGTCTTCATGATGTTCCTAGAACTATTGGTGTGCTACATCCAAGCAATGGTGTTTACACTACTGAGCGCAATATATATTCAAATGAGTCATGCTAAAAATGAATGATGAATACAAAATGATTTTTTAATCAGGACTTAAAGTGTAAGAATAAA
>JAZLJQ010000049.1:0-21031 GCA_045617965.1 Prevotella sp. | reverse complement strand
ATGCCGAGCCGCAGCCGATAGTGCAAGAATTGAAATATAGTGCAAGGCGAGAGCAGAATGAAATTTATTTCAATTAAGCCGAGCCGCAGCCGATAGTGCAAGAATTGAAATGCCCAAATAAAAATTTTGTCATTTTGTCATTTTGTCATTTTTTACTATTTTTGCACTCCTTAAAGAGAAACAGAGTAATTATGCCAAAAAAATTCAAAGAATACAAAGGACTTAATCTGACACAAATCAATAACGAGATGTTACAAGACTGGGAGCAACAAGACCTCTTCCATAAATCAATAGATGCACGCAAACAAGATACAAGATTCATCTTCTTTGAAGGACCACCATCTGCCAACGGACTACCCGGAATACATCACGTTTTGGCAAGAACAATAAAAGACACTTTCTGCCGATACAAAACAATGAAAGGATTTCAAGTCCAACGTAAAGCTGGATGGGATACACATGGACTACCAGTAGAACTAGGAGTGGAGAAAGAACTCGGAATAACAAAAGCTGACATAGGAACAACCATCAGCGTAGAAGACTATAACCAAAAATGCCGTACAAACGTGATGAAATTCACAAAAGAATGGACAGAACTCACGAAAAAAATCGGATACTGGGTAGACCTCGAAACACCATACATCACATACGATAATAAATACATAGAAACACTATGGTGGCTGCTGAAACAACTTTATAAAAAAGGACTTCTATACAAAGGATACACAATACAGCCATACTCACCAGCTGCAGGCACAGGACTGAGCTCGCACGAACTGAACCAACCGGGATGCTACCGCGACGTCAAAGACACCACATGCACGGCACAGTTCACCATGAAATATCCAAAACCAGAAATGGCAGAGTGGGGAACACCAGTATTCCTAGCATGGACAACAACACCATGGACACTTGCCGCCAACTCGGCTCTATGCGTAGGCCCAAAAATAGATTACGTAGCAATACAAACCTTTAACCCTTATACAGCCCTGCCCATAACTGCCGTTCTAGCTGAAGCACGCATAAACGCATACTTCAACGAAGAAGGCAAAGACCAACCATTGGCAGACTATAAAAAAGGTGACAAAGTGATACCTTGGCGAATAGTAGGACACTATAAAGGCACCGACCTCGTGGGCATGGAATATGAACAACTCATGCCAATGATCAAACCTATCGACCCACGACGTGCTTTCCGTGTCATACCCGGCGACTACGTCACGACAGACGACGGAGCAGGTATCGTCCACATAGCTCCGAACTTCGGTGCCGACGACCGTGCTGTCGCAATAAAATCGGGCATATCGGGCATCACAATAATTGACACAAAAGGACATCGCCGTCCAATAGTGGATATGCAGGGTAAATACTACCTAATAAAAGATATGGACAAAAAGTTCATAGACCAATTCGTGAACACCCAACTTTGGGTGCGCTATGCCGGACGATACGTGAAGAATGCCTACGATCCAGAACTGACGGATAATGACGAGACTCTCGACATATCTATATGTATAGATCTTAAAGCACAAAACAAAACATTTAAAGTGGAAAAACATACACACACATATCCACATTGCTGGCGCACGGATAAGCCTATCCTATACTATCCACTCGACTCATGGTTTATACGCTCAACTGCGATGAAGGACCGTATGTCGGAACTCAACAAAACTATCAACTGGAAGCCTTCTTCAACAGGCACAGGACGTTTCGGCAAGTGGCTCGAGAACCTAAACGATTGGAATCTGAGTCGCTCACGCTATTGGGGCACCCCATTGCCTATATGGCGCAACGGCGATACGGGCGAGGAAATATGCATAGGCAGCGTCGGCGAACTATATGATGAGATAGACAAATCGGTAAAGGCAGGCTTTATGAAGAACAACCCTTTCCGCAAGGCAGACTTCCAACCCGGCTCAATGAGCAACGCCAACTATAATAAGATAGATCTACATCGGCCATATGTCGACGATATCATCCTCGTCAGCCCTAGCGGAAAGCCAATGAAACGCGAGCCCGATCTTATCGACGTATGGTTTGATTCCGGTGCTATGCCGTTTGCCCAACAACACTATCCTTTCGAACATAATAAGGCCATAGACAACAATCAGGTGTTCCCTGCCGACTTTATCAACGAGGGAGTGGATCAAACACGAGGATGGTTCTTCACCCTTCATGCCATCGCAACGATGATAAAAGACAGCGTGGCATTTAAAAATGTTATATCCACCGGACTTGTGCTCGATGCAAAAGGCGAAAAGATGAGTAAGCGTCTGGGAAACGCCATCAACCCGTTTGAGCAAATTGAAAAATACGGAAGTGATGCCGTACGTTTCTATATGATTACAAACTCTGCACCTTGGGACAATCTTAAATATGATCCTAATGGAGTTGACGAGGTGCGACGCAAGTTCTTTGGAACATTATACAACACTTATTCTTTTTTCGCTCTCTATGCCAATGTCGATGGCTTCGACCCGGAAACCGAACAGATTCCTTTGGAAGAACGCCCGGAAATAGACCGCTGGATATTGAGCGAAATGAACTCACTCATAAAGGACGTGGACAAGGCGATGAGCGACTATGATCCGACACGCGCCGGACGCCAAATCGATAAATTCGTAAACGACAACCTCAGCAATTGGTATGTTCGTCTGAATAGAAAACGTTTTTGGGGCAGCGATATGAGCCACGACAAATTGAGCGCATACCAGACCTTATATACGTGTTTGGTAAACATCGCAAAGTTGCTTTGCCCAATATCCCCATTCTATGCCGATAGATTGTATCGCGACCTTACTGGCAATAAAGAAAGTGTTCATTTGGCAGATTTCCCTACAGCAGACGAAACTGCCATCAACAAGCCTTTGGAGGAAAAGATGGAACTGGCACAACAAATCACAAGCATGGTGCTTGCTTTACGTCGCAAGGTGAACATAAAAGTGCGCCAGCCGCTACATTGCATCATGATACCTGCAACCGAGGCTCAACAGAAATATATAGAAGCAGTCAAGGCTTTGATACTCAACGAAGTCAACGTCAAAGAACTGAAGTTCATCGATGGTAATGGCATTTTGATAAAAAAGGTAAAATGTAATTTCCGCGTGATGGGTAAGAAATTTGGCAAGCAGATGAAGGCAGTTGCAGCCGCCGTAGCCGAAATGACCCAAGAACAAATTGCTGAATTGGAATTAAAAGGGTCTATATCTTTTGCAGTGATGGGCGAACCTGTCACTATTGACTTGCAGGATGTTGAGATTATCAGCGAGGATATTCCCGGATGGCTTGTTGCCAATGAAGGCAATGTGACTGTCGCTCTAGAAGTAGAGCTTACCGATGAATTGCGTCAAGAGGGCATGGCACGCGAGGTTATTAATCGTGTCCAAAACCTTCGCAAGGACAAAGGCTTGGAAATAACAGACAGAATAAGCATCACTATTCAGTCAAATGAAAAAACTGACGATGCTGTGCGTAATTTTAGCAAATATATATCCACACAAGTTCTTGCCGATGACATTAAAATTGCCGATAATGATGGCGATCTGATGGAATTTGACGACTTTAAAATAAAGATACTTATTACTAAATCGTAAAAAATACTCCAAAGGCATATCAATATTAAACATAATTGATAATTTAAATTTCTCATTCCTAATCACTAATTAATAACTATGAAAGAAGAGAAAAAACGTTATTCTGATGCAGAACTTGAGGAGTTCCGTGTCATCATTAATGAAAAATTAGAGATTGCAAGAAAGAATTTGCAACAGATGCAGAACGTGTTGAGAAATCAGGACGGGAATGATGTTATTGATACATCTCCAACATATAAGATATTGGAGGAGGGCAGTTCTACACAAACAAAGGAAGAATTGATACAGATGGCAGCACGTCAGCAGAAATTTATTCAAGGCTTGGAAGCTGCATTGGTGCGTATTGATAACAAGACTTATGGCATCAGTCGTATTTCAGGCAAGCTGATACCGAAAGAAAGACTCCGTGCCGTACCTCATGCAACCACTTGTATTGAGGATAAGTTGAGCAAATAGAATTCAGTGATGATGCAATCGCTTCAATTTCCGCAAAAGAAGAAACAAACTATTTTGGCCATCGCCATCATCGTGCTAGTAGTTGTTATTGATCAAACTATAAAGCTGATTGTAAAAAATAATATGTTTCTTCATGAGAGTATCCGTGTGACTGATTGGTTCTATATTGTTTTCATTGAAAACAATGGTGCGGCCTTTGGTATGGAGTTGATGGGCAAGTTGTTTCTTACGTCGTTTAGAATTGTAGCAGTAGGGTTATTGTCATGGTATTTGATTAGACTTATATGCCTTGAACGGTCTCAAACGGGATACATTGCTACTCTTTCGCTTCTCATCGCCGGTGCTGCAGGCAATATCTTTGATTGTGTGTTGTATGGGAAATTGTATGGCTATGCAGATATTTTCATGGGCAAGGTGGTAGATATGTTTTATTTTCCTATTATTGAAACAACATGGCCCGATTGGGTGCCATATTTTGGTGGCAGTGAATTTATCTTTTTCTCGCCTGTTTTTAATTTTGCAGACGCAGCTATATCATGTGGTGTGATAATTCTTTTAATATGGTTCAGAAAAGAGCTTTCATTCCTTTTTTCATCATCGCGTTGATACTTATCATGGCTTGCACGCGTGATATTCCTCATCTCTCGGAAGGGGAGATGGAAGACATTTTATATGATTTTCACAAAGCTCAAGCCATGGCTATGATAGAGGGCAATAACAACAACAGTAAACTATATACTGATGCTGTGTTGAAAAAGCATGGCATCACTCAAGCCGAGTTTGACTCTTCCATGATATATTATCTTCGACATACAAAATATCTCCGTGATATATATAAGGATATTACCGATAGGCTAAACGATGATGCTTTGGCGGCGGGAGGTGTTGAAGGCATCAGTTCAAACATTGAATATTCTGCAGAAGGTGATACTGCCAACATTTGGCGTATGAACAAGTGTATGATGCTGACCAATCACGCTCCATACGACAAGACGTATTTTACAATTAAGGCCGACACGTCATATCATAAGGGTGATACATATATTTGGGACATACGGCCTATATTTCTTTTTCAAGATGGCTACCGCAATCTTACGGTTGCAATGTCTTTAAAATATAGTAATGATAGTGTCCAATCTATCTATAAGAGTGTGTCTTACCCAGAGCCGTTGCATCTTTCCTTGACTTCATCTTCTGATTTGCAGGTGAAATCTGTTTCGGGTTTTGCGTATATGCGTCAGCAAGCCAACAACAGCCGCACTACTCTTCAGTTGATTTTCTTGTCGGGTATACGTCTGTTGAAAATGCATCCTGTTGCTATTTCCAACACAGACGAGAATAAGGACAATGTTCACAAGTCCGATTCTGTTGAGGCTGCGAAGTAAAAGGCAGATCTGTATTACATATTTCCCTTTTTAGCATTTTTACATTTTCTCTAATCTGTTGCTCGTAAGGTGCGATATTATCTATTTTTTCATTTTTAAAGGATAGGGTAGGGTCGTATTCTTCATTATATGAATGTTGAATAAAGAACAGCACAGGAGTGACTTTTACTTTTGTAGTGTCGCAATTAATGTGAGCATTTTTCAGGATATTTTCTTTTTGCTGATTGATTATGGCACTATATAGCAGTGTCTGCAAATAATAATCAGGGTATTTACCTTGTGTTTCCGGTGAAAAAATGTCGTTGATTGTTGATATATCGGGTGTGAATTTACTGCCACCAGTCTTGTAATCAACAATGCGGAGGCGTGGCTCGCCGTTGATGCTCACAAAATCAAGACGGTCTATTTTTCCATTCATACCAAGATCGGGATCGTAATAGCTTTTTTCAAGTGATATGATTGTGATAGGAGCTATGGCCGAATCAACTTTTATCAATTGCGCTACTAATTTGGAGATGATGTGTATATGTATTTGTTTCAATCCTAGTGCTACTTGAGCCATGTTTTCGCATCCGTATTCTGTGAGTTCTTCTTGGTATGTTTCATCTACGATGCGTGTTATATGACCTAGGTCGTTGAGCTCTTCAAATGTGTTACGGTTGATTTGTTTCCCGATGAGTGGGGTGTAGAGTTTTTCCACCGCTTTGTGGAAGATGTTGCCGAAGAATCTGCCGTCTTGTCCAACCTTTTCGGGATCTTCATATTCTTTCAATCGTAGCACATAGTTATAATAGAACATCTTTTGGCATTTCAAGTATTTTCCAAGGCTTGTAGCAGAAAATGTCATCTTGTCAAGGTTCATGCTTGCAGATTTCGTAATGTAGGTAGGCAAGATTGTCGCAATGTTCTGTTGGCCGAAGAGGGCGTGTTTTGTTATGTCGTTTCGTGTGGTAAGCATTTGCAACATAAATCGCGACATTTCTCCACAGTTGGTTCCTTCTGTTGATGAGTTCCACATTAGTGTGGCATCTTTGCATCTTTGGAGCATACGGAAGAAATAGTATGCGTATGTGCCTACGCTACTATCTTGTGTGGTGAGTTTGAATGCTTTTCTTATAAAATGTGGTATGAACGATATAGCGACTCCTGTTTTTGGTAATAACTTTTCGTTGCATGATAGCATCAATATGTGATCGAAGTCTAGGTTGCGTGTTTCTAACACTCCCATTACTTGAACGCCTTCTATTGGTTCACCGTGGAATGGTACGGATGTTTTTGCTAGTAGGTGGGTGAGAAGTTTTTCGAATGTCACTGAGGTTATTTCTAGCCATCCTTCCTCGGAGAGTTTTTTCAGTCTGTTCAGTATGTTATATGTGCGGAATAAGGACTCTATTTTCAGCACATCTTTTTCTTCATTCAGTATTTTTGCTATTGATGTTGCAAGATAGGCGATTTTATCATTCAGGCTATCAGCATTTTTGTAGTTTTTTTCTTGTTGTAATCTTTGCAGTATCACAGGCGCATCTGTGTATGCTAGAGCATAGCCGATGGTGATGTTTACTTTGTTGGCTTCTGTTGGTAAGGAATGTATGACAGCTGGCAACAACCTCTCATCGGCGAGCACGATAGCTGTCTTATGTCCAGCCTTTATTTTCTCTTCTGTGAGCCATTGTGAGACAAAGGTGGCTTGTATGTTGTTTGTTTTGCAACTGACAAAGTCTATTCGTTCTTTTTCTTTTGAAAGGTTGTCGAACAGAAGTTCCTCTTTTGCTTCATTGCCAAATATATGAAGGTTGTGTTTTATGTCTGTTCCTGCTTCGTTTCCTCCGTTGAGATATGCGTTGTCGTAGTCCCAATAGAAATGTGCTTTGCCTTGTGATTGCAAGTGTAGGAAGAGTTTTTCTTCAACGGGCAGGAGGTGGTTGAAGCCTACAAAGATATAGTCGTCATATTCGAAAGTTTCGCCTTTGTTGAGTCGTTTGCAGCACTCTTTATATGCAGCGCCGACATATAGGATATTTTCTTTGCGGATGTCATTGTTAAATTCGTGATATATGTGTGAAAGTTTGCTCCATAGGTGAAGAAATTTCTCTTTGAGTTTTGTCTGTTCGTTGTCAAACTGTGGGAAGAATGTGCGAAGTGCATTTTTCTGTTCGTCTTCCAAATAGCTCAGGTCGGTGAGTTCTTTTATGTTGCTTACATTCGTAAAGATATGGTCTGCATCTGCTAGGTGTTTGTCTATATCGTCGAAGTCGTTTATCATCAGTTCACCCCATCCGTAGAATCTGTCAAGTGTCTCTTTTTCGCCAATTATGCGTGTGTATGTCTTGTGTAGCATACTCACCAACTTTATATCGTCTCCAATAGGTAGTGTTGAATGCTCTTCAAAAAGTTCGCTTATGGTGTAGTATTTTGGTGTCAGTATAGGGTGTGTTGTGAGTTTTGCCAATTCTTCGTTTATAAACAATGAAGCGCGTTTGTTTGGGAACACCACAGCAATGCGGCTCATGTTATTGCCATATTTGTTAAATATGTTTTTTGCTACGTATTGAATGAAAGTCATAATTTTATAGTTTTTGTGATAGTTGCTTTGTTTATACATGATAGCGAACTGCGTTCTCACTATTTATCGCGAATTAAGTGCGGACTTTGTCCGCCATATTTTGTTTGCATATTGCTTGCCACAAGAGGTGGTCTTCTTTGTGGAGATAAACCTCCAGATGTCGCAAACCTCATGACATTCAGTCATCAGTACTATTCTTGACTGCAAGCGCAAGCATCGATGAGGGCTTTACTTTTCGTAACGGCTCTACCATCTATAGTACTAGCTTTGTTCGCTTATCTTCCGCATACCACAGATACCCATGTACGTTTTTGAATCCAATTTGTTTCAGCAGGCCAATGTATGTCTTTACTTGCTTGTCGTGAGCAGGGTGTGGTTGCCCGAATTTGAAATCTATTACTATGGTCTCATCATTCTTATAGACGATTCTGTCACAACGATGTTTCGTACTATTTTCTATGATATCTCGTTCGTTGCATATTTTCCATTCGTGTGAGAACCATTCTTTCATTTTTTCGTTCCCCATGCAGTCGTCTATGACCTTTTCGGCATCTTGTCGTGTGATGGTGGCCGAGAACATTCCGTTCTGTTCGTATTTGTTGAGTACTTCCTCCTTGTTGTCAATGTATTTTATGTTTGAAAGTATGTCGTGCAGTAGCAGTCCTCGCTCGCGGTTGTTGTCGTGGTCGTCTGTTTGTTTTTGTGTTGAGAGAAAATAGTTGCTTCTATTGCTTTGTTTGAATTCTACTTGTGCATCATAGTGTTTAATATAGCATTTGATATTTTCTTCAGGTGTTGTAAAGACATTTTTGTCGTTTTCTTTATTTTCTTTTGTTTCTGGTGCAATGTAAAGTGAGCCTTTTTCGTAAACGTTTTCTTGAACTTCGTTCATGTTTGGCATGGCATTGCGTAAGATGTCGTTTATTCTGTTTGTGGCGACCTTGTTGTCGCATATAAGAAAGAGATTATTTGTTGCTCGTGTTAGTGCGACATATAGTGTGTTGAGGTTGTCTACCGATATCTGTAATAGTTCGTCTTTGTATTCGGCAGCAAAGTGTGAATGTTCCAATTCCGTTTTAGCATTTATTGTTATTACGGGTAATTGTTCAAAATGCTCTTTCCCTTCGGTGCTTAGCCACAGTTGACTATTCGTGTTTATTTTCCAGTCGCAGTGTGGGATGATGACGTTGTCGAACTCTAGTCCTTTACTTTTATGTATTGTCATCAGTCGTATGCCGTTGGTAGAGGTTTCTTGTATTGTTGCTGTTTCAAGTTTTTCTTCCCAATATTTGATGAAAGTCTCTGGTGTGGCAGGATTGTTGTTTACGAATTCCATCAGTTTGTCAAAGATTGTGCATATGAATTCGCTTTCTCCCTGTCGGGAATCTATGTGTAAGATTGAGTATATCCTTTCTGCCATTTCATATAGTGGCAAGGTGGCTATTTTTTCGCTTTGGGTGATAAATTCTTCGTAATATTCGTTGCAATTTTGCTTTATGTATTCTCTAGCTACGTCATCGTGGCGAGCTATGTATGTGATAGCATTTATGATGATGTTTACGCTCGTTGATGCCGACAGTTCGTAGGCCTCTTTTGACAGTATGGGTATATCTGGGTGATGTTTTGCAAACCATTGGGCAAACGATTTCAAAACGCTGTTATTTCGTGCTAGTATAGCTATTTGGTTATATTTGATGTTGTTTTCGAGCAAGTATTTTATGGTGTTGTAGGTCTCTGTTACTTGCGGGTCGTCGTCATCATCTGTTTTTTGTACGAATGTTATGCGCACAAGTCCTTTGTCGGTGAGTTTATGAATTTTTTGCTCTACGTCGCTATATGCGCTTTTGATTTCTTCTGTTTGGTTTTCTATTGCTTTTGCAAAGAATTTATTGTTAAAGTCGATGATGTTTCCTTGCGAGCGGAAGTTCTCGTCAAGTGTTTCAATGTTGATGTTGTTTGGATATTCGTTTTCTATGTTGTGTAGCAGTCGCCAATCTCCCGATCGCCAACGATAGATGCTTTGCTTGATATCGCCCACGATTAACGCAGAACCGTCTTCGTGTGCGATGCATTCGTCTATGAGTACTTTGAAGTTTTTCCATTGCACAATGCTTGTGTCTTGGAATTCGTCTATCATGATGTGCTTTAGTTGTGTGCCTATTTTCTCGTATATGAACGATGCGTCGTTGCCGTCTATCATCGTCTGAAGCAGGTGTTGTGTGTCGTTGAGCATGAATCGGTTTTGCTCGTGGTTTATTATCTGCACATGTTCTTCAATTTTCTTCAATAGTGCTAGTTGTCCTATGTGTTCTAGGATAGATTTTGCTGTGATATAGTCAGGGTAGTGTGTTGTTCTGTATGTTTCACATTCTACGGTCAATAGGTGTGCTATGGCATCTTTGTTTTCAAGAGTGTCGGTAACATAATTCGTCAGTAGTTTTTTGTTTGTGTATTCTTTTTTATCTTTTATTTTTTTGTAATAGAGGCTGATGTTGTTTTTCTTTTTGAATTCATAATCTGCAAAATCTTTTTCAAAGCGCAGTGCATATTGTCGCATTGTGTCATCGTATTCTTTTATTATTGTTTTCAGTTCTTTTGTTGTTTGTGTAAATATTTCTTCGGTGCAAGCATTTATTGCAGTTTTGTTATCTTTGTAGATATCTTTTGTTATATTTTTTGCAAAGTCTTTTATTTTTCGTCTGACGTCCCATCCTTTATCTTCTTCTAGACTTTCTTCTATGAATTGTATTATTTGTTTTTTTGTTGTCGCATCTTTGTGCAGGTTGTCTATCATGTCATCGACAGCTTTTTCTATTACGATGTTATCATCTAGGTCAATGTTGAAGTTAGGTGTGAGATCAAGTTCTTTTGCTAGATTTTTCAGCACATGTTGAAAGAAGGAGTCTATTGTCTCTACTCGGAAGTAGGAGTAGTTGTGTAGTAGGTTGTGTAGTGCCGTTGCTGCTTGAGCGCGTATTTCATGTTTCTGTAGTTTTTTTAATTGTCTTTTTTGTCGTCGTGCTATTATTTCTTGCATGTAGGAGTCTGAAGATGTCAGTTCGTGTGCTATTCCGTATAGTTGTCCGAGTATTCTGTTTTTCATTTCCTCTGTTGCCTTGTTTGTGAAGGTTACGGCGAGTATATTTTTGAAGGCATATGGGTTTTGTATTAATATCATGATGTATTCTATGGCGAGGTTGAAAGTCTTTCCACTTCCTGCGCTAGCTTTGTAAACGGTGAGTTGTTTGTTTTGTGTAGTTTTTTTCATGTGTTTTATTAATAGGGAAAAGTCATGCACAAAGGTAAATAAAAATGTGTTTTTTTTCAAAAATCAATAAATACTGTAGTGAGAAAAGTCAAGAAAAGCAAACTTGTTTGAGTTTTCACAAAATTTATTCCTATTTTTGTGGAGATTTTTTACACATACACGATGATAAAAGAAATAAAACTAAAAAAAGGACTCAACATCAAACTACAAGGCGAAGCTAAAAAAGTGCTGATAGAAAACAAATACACACCAACACTTTTTGCTATATGCACAAATGACTATGTCGGCCTAAAGCCACGGCTAGCAATAAAAGAAGGCTCCGAAATCAAAAGCGGAGAACCACTACTATACGACAAGCAACATCAAAACGTAAAAATCGTATCACCAGTATCGGGAACAATAAAAAACATCGTTAGAGGCGATAGAAGAAAATTACTTTCTATCCAAATAGAAGCTTCCACAACAGAGCAATATACACACACCACACCGCTAACATTGAGCGATGAAGCGAACACGATAGTCTCTCTCCTTGCTGAAAAAGGTCTCCTTGCACTCATTACACAAATGCCGTATGCCATAATGGCAAACGATGACAAACTGCCACAAGCCATCTTCATATCCATGTTCCGTGATATGCCACTGAGCGCAGACGTGGATTTCTGCCTACAAGGCAGAGAGGATGATTGGCAAAAAGGCATAGAAGTGCTTACAAAAATAGCTCCCGTCTTTGTCTGCATTAGCGACAAACAAGACAGAAAAAAATACCAATCGCAAACAGGCAATTATCAATTATCAATTATCAAAGGCAAATGCCCTGCAGGCAATGTCAACGTGCAGATTAACCACATTAGGCCAATTAACAAAGGCGATATAATCTGGACAGTTGAACCCGAAGTGGCAGTCTTCATAGGAGAACTGTATAACAAAGGATACGTCACATTCCGCAAGAGAATTGCAGTATGCGGAAGCGAAATAAAAAAACCAGCATATACAGATGTCATAATAGGACAACAGATATCAACGGTCATCGGCGAAATAGATAAAGAAAAAAATGTGCGCATCATCAACGGCAACGTGCTGACAGGACAAAAGACCGACGAAAAAGGATTCATCGGAGCACATACATATGAGGTGACCGTAATTCCAGAAGGCGACCAAGAGACCGAAATGTTGGGATGGATAATGCCAATGTTCCTGCGAAATAGAAAGCCTATCGATGCACGCATAAAAGGCGGAAAACGACACATGATAATGAGCGGAGAGTACGATAGGGTCCTACCAATGGACATCTATGCCGAATATCTAATCAAAGCTATCATCACGAAAGATATAGACCGTATGGAGCAATTAGGTATATACGAAGTGGCACCAGAAGACTTTGCTTTGGCGGAATATGTTGACTCATCAAAATTGGAATTGCAACGCATTGTTCGCGAAGGACTAGACATGCTCAAAAAGGAAAACGAATAGTTTACTAGGTATGTTCTATAATCAAAAAATCAAATTACTACAACTTGATTCCTAATTTGAAAAACTAAAAAATGAAAAAACTAAGAAAATATCTTGATGTCATAAAACCGAAGTTTGAAAAAGGAGGCAAACTACATGCTTTTAAAAGTGTGTTTGACGGTATGGAAACTTTTCTGTTCGTGCCACGACAAACATCTACTTCGGGAGCAAACATACACAGCGGAATAGATTCTAAACGCATAATGTCGTATGTGGTGATAGCACTCATCCCTGCATTGCTGTTTGGCATGTACAACGTAGGCTGGCAAAACTACAACGCAGCCGGAACTCTAGAAAATGCCACCTTTATGGAAATATTTCTCTTTGGATTGCTTGCTGTATTGCCAAAGATAATGGTGAGCTATATCGTAGGCTTGGGGATAGAGTTTGTTGTGGCACAGTTGAAAGGCGAAGAGATACAAGAAGGTTATCTTGTGTCGGGAATCATCATCCCGATGATAGTGCCAGTGACGTGCCCGTTATGGATGCTTGCCATAGCTGTAGCCTTTGCTGTGATCTTTGCAAAAGAAATCTTTGGCGGAACAGGAATGAACATTTTTAATGTTGCACTTGTCGCTCGAGCTTTTCTATTCTTCTCATATCCGACAGCAATGTCTGGCGACTGCTCCGTATGGATAGCACAAGATACAATTTTCGCAATGGGCAATAATCTGCCTGATGCACTATCACAAGCCACACCACTAGGTGAGATCGGAGCAGGAGCAACACAAATGACATATTCTCTTCAAGACTGCATCATCGGTCTCATACCCGGAAGCATAGGTGAAACAAGCGTCATAGCAATCGCAATAGGAGCCATCTTTCTGTTGATGACAAAGGTGGCAAGTTGGCGCACAATGGCAAGTGTGTTCGTAGGAGGAATATTGACAGCAACACTCTTCAAGACTCTCAATATGACACCTATATCATGGTATGAGCATTTAGCAATAGGAGGATTCTGTTTTGGTGCTGTATTCATGGCAACAGACCCTGTAACAAGCTCACGCACACACACCGGACAATATATATATGGATTTTTAATTGGAGTAGTGGCAATAATCGTCAGAGTGATGAACCCAGGATACCCTGAAGGCATGATGTTGGCAATACTGTTGATGAACGTTTTTGCACCACTCATAGACCATTGTGTGGTAAACCATAACATAAACAAAAGAATGAGAAGACTATGAAACTAAACACGAATTCAAACACATATACACTCATATACGCATCTGCGCTTGTAGTAGTGGTTGCTTTCTTGTTGGCATTTGTCTATCAAGCACTCAAACCAATGCAAGATGCCAACGTGCAACTCGACACGATGAAACATAAACTATACGCACTCAATATACGAAAACTTGCCGATGCAGACATCGTGACAACATACAACAAAATGTTTGTAAAAAAAGTGAATGAAGACGGCATAAAATATGAGAT
Organism: Prevotella sp.; assembly: GCA_045617965.1. GTDB lineage: Bacteria > Bacteroidota > Bacteroidia > Bacteroidales > Bacteroidaceae > Prevotella. Next base: position 6,817 of record JAZLJQ010000049.1, on the reverse strand, counting down.
ATTTCAAACAGACGGAAAACAAAAATATCTCATCACGATGAAAGGACATGGACTATGGGGAGGAATATCGGGATACATTGCTGTTAATGATGACAAAAACACCATTTTCGGTGCAGACTTCCAACACGAAGGCGAAACGGCAGGACTTGGGGCTCTCATCACCGAAGAATGGTTTCAAAAGGAATTCTGCGGAAAGAAGATTTTTACAAACGAAAGTGATGAAGTAATTCTCAGCGTCAGCAAAAAAGGTACTGTAAACGATATAGATGAACAATATGTCGTTGACGGCATAACAGGAGCCACTTTGACTTCAAACGGAGTGAACGAAATGATAAAAGACAACCTCAAAATGTTAAAGAAAATAAAATAAGGTGGATTCTGAAAATTATATACACCTATAGAACACACCTAAAGGAAGATCATATATTAGAATTACAACTCAACAATGAAAATATTTACAAAGAAAAATCAAGAGGCATTAACATTGCCATTGAATAAAGAAAACCCTATAATGATGCAGGTGCTCGGCATCTGTTCCGCATTGGCCGTGACCTCACAACTGGAACCAGCCATAGTCATGGGGATGTCTGTAACCATCATCACAGCATTTTCAAATCTAATCATCTCTATATTGAGAAAGACCATACCTAACCGCATACGTATCATCGTACAGCTAGTGGTTGTTGCTGCGCTAGTGACTATAGTGTCGCAAGTACTAAAAGCATTTGCTTACGATGTCAGCTTGCAGTTGTCGGTATATGTAGGGCTGATAATTACCAACTGCATTCTTATGGGGCGGCTTGAAGCCTTTGCTATGAGCAACTCTCCTTTGCCAAGTTTTCTTGACGGAATAGGCAATGGACTTGGATATGCCTTGATTCTTGTCATCGTTGGTGCTGTACGCGAATTGTTGGGCAATGGAACATTATTAGGAATAAAAATAATACCACAAATATTATACGATTGTGGATATATGAATAATGGAATGATGACAATGCCCGCAATGGCACTCATCATCGTGGGGTGTGTAATATGGGTACATAGGGCATTCTTTTATAAAGAAGAAAAGTAATAGAGTATGGAACACATGGTAAATTTATTCGTAAGATCCATATTTGTGGATAATATGATTTTCGCATTCTTTTTGGGAATGTGTTCATTTCTAGCTGTATCAAAATCAGTAAAGACATCATTCGGCTTAGGACTAGCAGTGACCTTTGTACTCATCATTACGTGTCCTGTAAACTATTTGTTGCAGACACAGATGCTCAGTGTAGAAGGTATGATAGGTATAGACTTGACATTCTTGAGTTTTATACTCTTTATTGCCGTTATTGCAGGAATAACACAACTGGTAGAAATGTTTGTTGAGAGATTCTCTCCATCACTATATGCCGCGCTCGGAATCTTTTTGCCTTTGATAGCAGTAAACTGCGCAATAATGGGAGCATCATTGTTCATGCAACAAAGAATAGGGCTTGACGAGACAAATAGCCAACATATAGGCGGAGTAGGTGATAGCATCATCTATGCCCTAGGAAGTGGCATTGGATGGCTATTGGCAATAACTGCTATGGGAGCAATACGCGAGAAAATGGCTTATTGCAATGTGCCAAAACCATTACGTGGATTGGGAATCACTTTCATCACGGTAGGACTGATGGCAATGGCATTCATGTGCTTCTCAGGACTCAAACTATAAAATAAGGAGGATTCGCAATATGGATACGAATTTTATTTTAGCAAGTATAGGAATTTTTCTCGGCGTAATATTGCTATTGGTAATTGTTTTGATGGTAGCAAAAAAATATCTCACACCGAGTGGAAAAGTTGTGATAACGGTCAATAGTGACAAAAAGTTTGAAGTCGAACAAGGTAATAACCTATTGATGACACTTGCTACAGAAGCCGACATCCATCTCTCAAGTGCGTGTGGAGGCAAGGGCAGTTGTGGACAATGCAAAGTGCAAGTAGTGGAAGGCGGGGGCGAAATCCTTGACTCGGAAAAGCCACACTTCACTCGCAAACAAATAAAGGACAATTGGAGATTGGGATGTCAATGTAAGGTGAAAAGCAATATGGCAATAAAAGTGCCTGAAAGCATACTTGGAGTGAAAGAATGGGAATGTGAGGTAATATCAAACAAAAATGTCGCAACATTCATAAAAGAGTTTATCGTGCAATTGCCTGAAGGCGAACATATGGATTTTTTGCCAGGTTCTTATGCACAGATAAGAATACCGAAGTTTGAATTGTCATACAATGACTTTGATCGCGAACTCATCACGGCAGAATATCTACCATCTTGGGAACGTTTCAAAATGTTTGATCTCAAATGTAAAAATGAAGAGCCAACAGTCCGCGCATACTCAATGGCCAACTATCCTGCCGAAGGCGACCGCATCATGCTGACAGTACGCATCGCTACACCGCCATTCAAGCCAGATCGTAGTGGATTTATGGACGTCAATCCGGGTATCGCATCATCATATATCTTCTCTCTCAAGCCAGGCGACAAGGTGATGATGAGCGGACCATACGGAGATTTCCATCCTATCTTCGACTCAAAGAAGGAGATGATATGGATAGGTGGCGGAGCTGGAATGGCACCACTTCGCGCGCAAATCATGCACATGACACGAACATTAAATACACGCGATCGCGAAATGCATTATTTCTATGGAGCACGAGCATTGAACGAAGTTTTTTATCTTGAAGATTTTCTGCAATTGGAACAGGATTTCGACAACTTCCACTTCCACCTTGCTCTTGATCGACCAGATCCTATGGCTGATGAAAAAGGCGTGAAATATACAGCAGGATTTGTACACCAAGTAATGTTTGATACATACCTGAAAGATTGTGATGCGCCGGAAGATATAGAATATTATATGTGTGGACCTGGACCGATGAGCGCATCTGTCAATAAACTACTTGACTCATTGGGTGTAGATCCTGAATCAATAATGTATGACAACTTCGGAGGGTAATGTAATTTCAAAATTAATAATGTGGCTAAAAAATGAATTCAGAAAAATTTATATTAGAGAAAGAGACACAGTGGCAACCTGCCGATGAAGGGGTGACACGCCAAATAATGGGGTATAATGACGATATCATGCTTGTCAAAGTGAAATTTGAGCAAGGAGCAATAGGAACGCCACATACTCACCCTCACACACAAACTACTTTCGTGGCATCAGGAAAGTTTGAATTTACCATAGATGGCGAAATGAGAATTGTATCGACTGGTGATGGACTCTATATGGCGCCAAATATTCTTCATGGGTGCCGATGTATCGAAGCAGGTGTGCTGATAGATACTTTTGCACCAATGCGCAAAGACTTTTTGAAATAAGAATAATTGATGGTTAATAATATGTTAAATGAATTTATTAATCAATTATCAATTACATAATTTAGATTGCTGAATTCTCTTCAACAAAAAAGCTTTTCTTTAAGAAACTGCCCAGTAATTGAATCGGGACAATTTGCAATTTCTTCCGGTGTACCACAAGCGACAATCTTACCACCTTCGTCTCCTCCTTCAGGACCGAGGTCAATAATATAGTCAGCACATTTGATAATTTCCATATTATGCTCAATGATGAGGATGGTATGTCCGTGACTTATAAGCGCATTGAAAGCATCTAGTAGCTTTTGAATATCATAGAAATGCAAGCCTGTCGTCGGCTCGTCAAAAACAAAAAGTGTAGGTACCGCTTCTCCTTTGTCCTGACCTATGAAATAAGCTAGTTTGACTCGTTGATTTTCTCCGCCAGAGAGTGTGCTTGAACTTTGCCCCATTTTCAAATACCCTAAACCGACATCGTGAAGAGGCTTCAAACGATGAATAATCTGCGGTTTGTCGTCAAAAAAATCTAGCGCTTCATCAATGCTCATGTTAAGGACATCATTGATATTTTTTTCCTTATATGTAACATCGAGCACTTCCGATTTGAAACGCTTCCCGTGACAGGCTTCGCATTCGAGTTCAATATCTGCCATGAACTGCATTTCAACATTTATTACACCTGCACCCTTACATTCTTCGCAACGCCCTCCTTCGGTGTTGAATGAGAAATGTGTAGGGCGAAATTTCATCTGTTTGGCAAGTTGTTGTTCTGCAAAAACATCACGCACCAAGTCAAAAGCTTTAACGTATGTGGCAGGATTTGAACGTGAACTTTTGCCAATAGGATTCTGATCGACATACTCTATGTGCTTTACGGCATCTACATCTCCACAAAATTCAGAGTATTCGCCAGGAGCATCTGCCGGCTCATCCAAATGGCGTTTGACAACAGGGTAGAGTGTTGAACACACAAGCGAGGATTTTCCACTACCACTCATTCCTGTGACAACTGTCATAACATTAAGCGGGAATCTCACATCAATATTTTGAAGATTGTTGCAACAACATCCTTTCAGCTCTAAATATCTATTCCAAGGGCGTCGTGAGGAAGGAATGTCTATATGAAGAGCTCCATTAAGATATTCTATAGTCTTGCTTTCAATGCCTTTTTTCAGTTTTGTCTTGTTTATTTTGTCAACTTTTTCGGAACATACAATCTCACCACCAAAGATGCCTGCAGACGGCCCTACATCAACGAGATAGTCGGCAGCGCGCATCACTTCTTCATCGTGTTCGACAACGATAACGGTATTTCCCACATCGCGCAGTTGATGAATGACATTTAGAAGACGTCCTGTGTCACGCTGATGTAATCCAACTGTTGGCTCATCAAGAATATACAAGGAGCCTACAAGGCTACTTCCAATGGATGTTGTGAGTTTTATGCGTTGGCTTTCACCTCCAGAAAGTGTATTACTTTCACGATTGAGTGTGAGATATCCAAGACCGACATCAATAAGATATTGCAAGCGACTCCGTATTTCTGTAAGTAACAGCTTGCTTATGGTTTGCTCTTTTTCGGTAAGGACAAGATTGTTAAACCATTTTTTTAGTTCTGATATGGGCATCTGAACTAGTTCATTTATGTTGCATCCACATATACGGACATATTCTGTTTCTTTTTTCAAGCGCGTGCCATGGCAGATAGGACAAACTTCTTTGCCACGATAACGGCTCAACATTACGCGATATTGAATTTTGTATTGTTGTTGTTTGACAAACTCAAAAAATCTATCAACGGATGGAAACCATTGCGGACTTTCATAATCAGCCATAGGTGAAGTGCCTTCAGGACCATGCCAAAGAAAATCTTTTTCTTTTTCAGAGAGTTTAAAATAAGGCTCAAAAATAGGAAAGTCATATTTGGAAGCACGACGAATGAATTCATCTTTCCATTCTCCCATCTTCTCACCACGCCAGCAAACTACGGCTCCGTCATAGATGCTCATCGTAGGGTCAGGTATTACAAGACGATGATCGATACCGATAACTTTTCCATATCCTTCACATTTAGGGCATGCACCGCGAGGTGAATTGAAACTGAACATATTGTCGTCGGGTTCTTCAAAAGTAATGCCGTCTGCTTCGTAACGTATTGAAAAATCAAAGATGTCACCATATGCAGTTTTGAGACGCAATTCACCATTCCCTTCATAAAAGCCTGTTTCACAAGCTTCTGCAAGACGTGAAGTCCAATCTTCATTAGCTTCTTGCGACTTGGTCATTCGTGTTATTATCACGTAATTGCCATCGAAATGTGCATAACCTTCTAATGTGAGAATCTCTATTTGTTTGTCAAGTGTGCGTCCTTCTCCCAAGTGTATAGGTGCTTCAATATAAAAGCGTGTGTTATTGGGGAAAGATTTAACTTTTTCAATAACATCTTCTATGGTGTGTTTTTTTACCTCTTTGCCCGAAACAGGTGAGATAGTATGTCCAATTCTTGCAAATAGAAGTCGAAGATATTCATAAATCTCGGTAGCAGTACCAACGGTTGAACGTGGGTTGCGACTTGTCGTGTGTTGTTGAATAGCAATAGCCGGTGGTAGATTTTTTATATAGTCACATTCGGGCTTTTTCATTTTGCCCATAAATTGACGTGCGTATGCAGAAAGACTTTCAATATAACGTCGTTGTCCTTCTGCATAAAGTGTATCAAAAGCAAGCGAAGACTTACCGCTTCCACTAACCCCTGTGATAACGGTGAATTTCCCTTGTGGAATCTTTAAGTCAATATTTTTGAGGTTGTTAGCTCTTGCTCCTTTTATTTCTATATCCATAATTATTGCAAAATTAAATAAAAACGACAATATGACAAAAATGAAAGTATCTTTGGCACATGATAGTGAAACCTTGATTTCGCTATGCTTGTCGCAAATTAGGTTTCGGCTCGGAAATATCGTGCAAGGCGAGAGCAGAATGAAATTTATTTCAATTATGCCGAGCCGCAGCCGATAGTGCAAGAATTGAAATGCTCAAATAAATTTGGCATTTCGCTCGCCTTGCACTAATTTTGTCTTGTAAAAAAATGAAACAGAAAAACGCCGATAATAGTTACAATAGCATATTGAAATATACAGGCCTTTTTGGCGGTGTGCAAATCATCAATATCCTAATAGGTTTGGTGCGCAACAAACTCGTTGCAGTCTTGCTTGGGCCGAATGGTTTTGGTTTTATTTCTTTGCTTAATTCTTCCATAAAAATGCTTTCTGACAGTACCAACCTTGGAGTGTCGTTCAGTGCGGTGCGTCAAGTGTCAGACTATTATGAACAAGGTGATGAAGAGAAAACACGACACTACATTAAGGTAATACGCTGGTGGAGTTTGCTGACTGCATGCTTTGGCGCATTTCTGTGTTTAGCGCTTGCTCCGCTGTTAGATCAATGGACATTTATTTGGGG
>JAZLJQ010000048.1:0-44748 GCA_045617965.1 Prevotella sp. | reverse complement strand
GGAAAAACAAAATCGCGTGAGTTCTACCACACAAGAAGGACAATTTACACACCCGCTAATAAACGTTATGAAAGACGAGAGATTAGCACTTATTGCACAATCGCAGGTGTTGTCGGCTTTTTTACGACCACAAGGCAAAGCCTTCATCGAAGCTTGCGCTTGTCTGTCAAGCGTAGTGCTAGAGCTGGTAGCACCGCTTGGGGCAAAGTTGATATCGCAGATGCTCAAAATAAATCACTTTTTAGAGCGCCATGAACGATTTTTTACTACCTTTGCACAAAGAATAATACACAGATGATAGTTTGCATAGCAGAAAAACCAAGCGTGGCAAAAGACATAGCAAAAGTGCTAGGAGCCAATAAACTACACGACGGATACATCGAAGGAAATGGATATCAAGTGACATGGACTTTCGGACACTTGTGCACCCTGAAAGAACCAGACGACTACCAATCTACATGGAAACGATGGACTTTGGCTACACTACCAATGATACCAACACCTTTCGGAATAAAACTCATCAACGACAAACGAATAAAAAAACAATTCTCCACCATACAAACACTAATGAATAATGCAGAACTCATCATCAACTGCGGAGATGCAGGACAAGAAGGAGAACTCATACAACGATGGGTCATGCAAAAAGCACAAGCAAAATGCCACGTAAAAAGACTCTGGATATCATCACTCACAGAAGATGCAATTAAAGACGGATTTAAAACACTAAAAGACCAAAAAGAATATCAACCACTCTATGAAGCAGGACTGGCTCGCGCCATCGGAGACTGGCTCTTAGGACTCAATGCCACCCGCCTTTATACATTAAAATATGCACAAAACAGACAAATACTTTCTGTCGGGCGTGTACAGACACCCACATTGGCTCTGATTGTAAAACGCCAAAGAGAAATAGAAAATTTCACACCAGAACAGTATTGGATGCTCACCACAACTTATCGCAACGTCGTCTTTACTGCAACACATGGTAAGTTTGAAACTCAACAGCAAGGACAAGACACATTGAAACAAATTCTAGAAAAGCCCCTCACCATCATCGACATCCAAAAAAAGAACGGAACCGAGGCTCCACCAAAACTTTTCGACCTGACATCATTGCAAGTTGAGTGCAACAGAAAATTCTCTTACTCGGCAGAAATGACACTGAAGATAATACAAGGACTTTACGAAAAAAAGTTTACTACCTATCCGCGCGTCGATACACAGTACCTGAGTGAAGATATATATCCAAAGTGCCCAAACATACTGAAAGGATTGCAAGGATATGAGAAATTTGTGCTGCCACTGCTGGAAAAGAAATTACCCAAAAGCAAAAAAGTCTTCGACAACAAAAAGGTCACCGACCACCACGCCATCATACCTACGGGCGTGGCACCACAAAATCTCTCAGATATGGAGAAAAATGTATATGACCTGATTGCACGCCGCTTCATCGCAGCCTTCTATCCCGATTGCAAGTTTGCTACAACAACAGTATTGGCTAGCGTGGAAAAAATAGACTTTAAGGCTTCGGGAAAAACTATTCTCGCCCAAGGATGGCATGTGTTATATGAAAACGAAAAGCCAGCAGAGGCCGAAACTGATACTGAAGCTAAGAAAGACGAGACCGAAATAAGAGTGCTACCAACATTCGTGGTTGGCGAAAGTGGCGCTCACAAGCCAGAACTAGATGAGAAGTGGACTACACCACCGAAACCTTACACCGAAGCCACACTGCTTCGAGCAATGGAAACGGCGGGAAAGTTTGTAGAAGATGAAGAATTGCGCGCTGCATTAAAAGAAAATGGCATTGGACGTCCATCATCGCGAGCAAGCATCATCGAAATATTGTTTAAAAGAGGATATGTTGTGCGCAAACGCAAAAACCTCATCGCCACCACGATAGGATGCGAACTGATAGATTTGATTCACGAGGAATTGTTGAAAAGTTGCGAGCTAACGGGAATATGGGAGAAAAAACTCCGCGACATTGAACATCGCAAGTATGATGCAGCGACATTTATTGACGAACTCAAAGAACAGGTAAACGATATTGTGCGACAAGTATTAGCTGACAACAGCAACCGACGTGTTACGATAGAAAAGCAAAGCTCGTCACGATAGCGGACAAAGTCCGCACTTAATTTGCGTTAAATAGTGTGAACGCAGTTTGCTATCGTGTGACAAAGGCACTATCGTAAAAATTTTTATTAGAAATTAAAATTTTATTATATGAGACAATATCTTGATTTATTGCAACGTATTCTCGATGAGGGCGCCAGAAAGACTGACCGTACAGGAACCGGTACGCTGAGTGTGTTTGGCCATCAGATGCGTTTTGATTTAAAAGAGGGCTTCCCTTTGCTCACAACAAAAAAACTGCACTTGAAATCAATCATATACGAACTCCTATGGTTTTTGAATGGTGATACGAATGTACATTATCTGCAAGAACATGGTGTCCGCATCTGGAATGAATGGGCAGATGCCGATGGAGAGTTGGGACCAGTCTATGGACATCAGTGGCGCTCTTGGCCAGACTACGACGGAGGACATATAGATCAAATACAAAATGTTGTTGATACGTTGCGCAAGAACCCTGATTCACGACGCATGATGGTTTGTGCGTGGAATGTGGCGGAAGTGGAGAAAATGGCACTGCCACCATGTCATTGTCTTTTTCAATTCTACGTAGCTAATGGGCATTTGTCGTTACAATTATATCAGCGCTCGGCAGATACATTCCTTGGCGTCCCATTCAATATCGCATCTTATGCCCTTTTGCTGATGATGATGGCACAAGTTACAGGTCTTGAGCCTGGCGAGTTTGTACACACAACTGGAGACACTCATCTCTATTTGAATCATCTTGAGCAAGCGCGTTTACAACTGACACGCGAACCACGCCCATTGCCGAAGATGAAGATAAACCCAAATGTGACGAATATCTTTGATTTCAAATACGAAGATTTCATTCTTGACGACTACAATCCGCATGATCACATAAAGGCAGTTGTCTCTGTATAGGTGAGTTCTATAAATTTGGCTTTTCGCTCGGGGAAGACTACCTTTGTAAGACATCTAAAATAATGTATAGAATCCACTATAAATAAAAGGTATTATGGCAAGTATAATTGTTGCAATAGCAAAGAATTTTGCGATAGGTCGCAATAATGATTTGCTCTATCATCTTCCAAATGACTTAAAGCATTTTAAACAAATCACTACAGGTCACACCATCATCATGGGCAAGAACACTTTTGATTCTTTCCCTAAACGTCCGCTCCCCAATAGAAGAAATATCGTCGTCGCTTTCCCCGAACAAATACCACAAGATAAGGAAGGAGCTGAATGGATGACGTCGCTCGACGAAGCTTTTGCAGAATCGGCTAATGATGGAGAAGTCTTTATTATCGGTGGAGCTTATGTATATAAACAAACATTCCCACTCGTAGATAGGCTTTATCTTACCATTATTGATGATGAGCCTGATAATGCAGATGTATATTTCCCCGCTATCGATTGGGACGAATGGGTGGAACTCTCGCGTGAACATCACGACGCAGATGAACGGCATGCTCACGCATATGACTTCTGTGTCTTCAAACGCAAATAAATAGGCTCCGATTATAAAAATGGATGAAAAAAAACTTCCACAAGATTTTATACAACGCACAAAGACCCTTTTTGGAGAAGATCTCTTTGCTGATTTCATTAAGGCTCTTGCAGAGCCGGCAACGGTCTCCATACGACTTAATCCATATAAGAAGACACATATACATTCGCTAGTTGAAGAAAGATGTGAGCGTGTCCCATGGTGCAGAAACGGCTACTATCTTAAAGGCCGTCCGAATTTCACTTTCGATCCACTCTTTCATGCTGGCTGTTATTATGTGCAGGAACCCTCTTCAATGTTTGTCGGTCAGGTATTGAGACAATATGTTAAAGACAACGTGCAGATGCTCGACCTTTGTGCTGCACCCGGCGGAAAGAGTACGTGTGTGCGCAGTTTCTTATCACCAAAATCTCTCCTTATCTGTAATGAGCCTATCCGCAAACGTGCTTCAATACTGAACGAAAATATCGAAAAGTTAGGGGCTCCAAATACTTTCGTTACCAATCTGTATCCCAAAGACCTCGCTCAAAGATTAGGAGAGAAAAGTGTGTTTGATGTTATCCTTGCTGATGTCCCATGTTCGGGCGAAGGTATGTTCCGCAAAGATGAAGGGGCTATCGCAGAATGGAGTGCAGAGAATGTGGCGCATTGCACACATTTGCAACGCGATATCGTTCGCGATATTTGGCCTTGTTTGCGCCCGGGAGGCATTCTAATATATTCTACTTGTACTTATAATGCTCAAGAGAACGAGGAGAATGTGGCATGGATATGCTCTGAATTAGGAGCAGAGGTGTTGCCTGTGGAATATGAAAAAGAGTGGGGAATAGTTGGAGCATTACTTGATGGCTTTGACGCTCCCGTGATGCGTTTCATTCCCGGTCGTATGCGCGGAGAAGGACTGTTCATGGCTGTATTGCGAAAGGATGGCGATAGAAAATCTCAAACGATAGACTTTCATAAATTGTCTGTCATGGAGCGAAAAAATGAGCCTATGTCGGTCGATTTTGATTCTGCATCGTTGCCAATAGTTGATGTCGATTATTGGCAAGCTCTGCACTATTTACGCCGTGAAGCAATCGCCCTGCCAAAGGATACTCCACGTGGGATGGTGCTGATCTCGTTCCAAGGTCAAAAATTGGGCTATGTAAAAAATGTAGGTAATCGAGCTAATAACCTTTATCCAAAAGAATGGGCTATCCGCACGACTCATCTTCCAAGTGAAAAATTCTCATTGCTATAGTTATAAAGCATTTCTTCTTTGTTCTTGAAGAAACCGCCGAATAATACGAAGACAAAAAACTGCAAACACTCATACTTACAGTCTTTCCCCTTTATTTTCAATACTGATATTCGTAGTTGATAAGGTCGCCGTTCAAATACTGCTCATATGCAGTAGCATCAATTAGCCCGTGCCCAGTAAGACAGAAAAGCAATACCTTCTTTTTGCCTTCTTCCTTGCAACGCTTGGCTTGACGTATGGTCGCAGCAATGGCATGACAACTTTCAGGAGCAGGTATTATTCCTTCTGTACGTGCAAACATTATACCTGCATCAAAACTCTCTAGCTGTGGAATGTCCATGCCTTGCATCATATTATCTTTTATGAGCTGAGATACTATTGCTCCTGCACCATGATATCGCAACCCTCCTGCATGAATGTTGGCAGGTTTAAACTGATGTCCAAGTGTGAACATTGGTATGAGCGGGGTAATACCTGCTTCATCGCCATAGTCATAACGGAATTCACCTTTTGTTATTTTGGGGCAACTTGATGGCTCGGCGGCAATATATTTCGTATCCTTGCCTTCAAGGATATTATGACGCATGAAGGGAAAACAGATCCCGCCGAAATTGCTCCCTCCGCCGAAGCAAGCAATAATCTCATCTGGATATTCACCTGCCATTTCCATTTGCTTTTCTGCTTCCAAACCCATTATCGTTTGGTGTAGAGAAACGTGGTTCATTACCGAGCCTAAGGTGTATTTACATTTTTCAGGTGTCAGCTTAGCTAGTTCCACAGCTTCAGAAATTGCAGTCCCAAGCGATCCCCCATGGTTTGGATCGCGTGTAAGGATATCCTTTCCTGCGCGTGTTGACATCGATGGCGAGGCAATGACTTGTGCACCAAACGTTTGCATCAAAATGCGTCGGTATGGTTTTTGGTTGAAACTTACCTTTACTTGATATACGGCAGATTCAATACCGAAAAAACGTGCAGCATATGAAAGTGCCATACCCCATTGCCCTGCACCCGTCTCTGTGGTAACATTTGTTATTCCCTCTTTTTTGCAATAGTAGCATTGCGGAATAGCAGAATTTATCTTGTGTGAACCAAGAGGATTGACACTCTCGTTTTTGAAATATATGTGCGCCGGTGTGTCAAGAGCTTTCTCAAGTCCATAAGCACGTACAAGCGGTGTGGAACGATAGTTGTGGTAAAGCTTTTGAACCTCATCTGGTATGTCAATCCATCGATCTGTAGTATTGAGCTCTTGCTTGCTGCATTCCGTGGAAAATATTTGGCTCAGCTCCTCAAGTGTTGCTGGCTGTTGTGTCTTGGGATTCAACAAAGGTTGGGGCTTTTCTTTCATGTCAGCGACTATATTATACCACTGCCGTGGTAACTGGTCGTCGGACAAGAAGAAACGTTTTTGCTTTATCATTATTTCTTTAGTTTTGCTAATGATTCTTGGATAGCAGCAATTTTTGTCTCTGAATCGGCTTTCTTCTTGCGTTCGAGGGCAATAACTGCTTCCGGAGCATTGGCTATGAAACGCTCGTTGGAGAGCTTCTTTTCAATACCGAGAAGGAAACCTTGCAAGTGTTTGAGTTGTGACTGAAGTTTATCAATTTCTTCATCTACGTTCATAAACTGCCCCACCGGTACAGCAAATTCCAATGTACCGACCATGAATGTAGATGCTGCCTCATCTTTCTTTTCAGTGCATTCTATTGCAGAGAGGTTTGCCATCTTTTTGATGAGCATCTGATTGTTTGGCTCTGTGCTTGTCTGCAATGTCAAAGGCTCTTTTGGCGGAATATTTTTAGAATTGCGTACAGCACGTACACCAGCAACTATTTGCTTCATTGTCTCTATGCTGGCTAGAAGGTTTTTATCATCTTCTGTTGGCTTTTGGAGAGATAAAGTCGCTACCATGATGCTCTTTCTGTCTTTGCGAGTGTCTCTCTCTCTCTTTTCATTAATCGTTTGATACAACTCTTCTGTTATGAAAGGCATAAATGGATGTAGCACTTTCATTAGTGTTGAAAAGAAATCGAGAGTTGACTCATATGTCATCTTGTCAATAGGGTGCTGATAAGCAGGCTTTATCATTTCAAGATACCATCCGGAAAACTCATCTGTAAAGAGTTTGAAGACAGCCATCAAGGCCTCTGATAGGCGATATTTGGAATAAAGGTCTTCAATCTCAGCTATTTGTTCTTTAAGTTTTGCCTCAAACCATTGTATTGCCGTTTTGTTTTCTTTGTTTTCTTCTAAACCTACTTCCCAACCATCAATAAGACGGAAAGCATTCCAAATCTTGTTGCAAAAGGCAGAACCTTGCTGACATAATGCTTCATCAAAGAGTATATCATTCCCAGCAGGAGCTGCGAGTAGCATACCCATACGTACACCATCAGCACCAAATTTTTCTATTAGTTCGATTGGATCTGGTGAGTTACCGAGTGATTTAGACATTTTCCTGCCAATGCTATCTCTAACTATTCCTGTAAAATATACATCTTTGAACGGATATTTACCCATGTATTCGTATCCTGCCATAATCATTCTTGCTACCCAGAAGAATATGATATCAGGACCCGTTACAAGGCATGAGGTAGGATAGTAATAGTTGATTTCATCATTATTTTGATTATTTATTCCGTTGAATAATGATATCGGCCACAACCATGAAGAGAACCATGTGTCCAAAGCATCTTCTTCTTGGCGCAAGTCGGCGATAGTAGTGGCCTTGCTGCCTTTTTCTTGTGCAAGTTTTAGCGCTTCTTCTGCAGTCTCAGCTACTACAAATCCGCCTTCTGGTAAGTAATAAGCAGGTATCCTATGTCCCCACCATAGTTGACGGCTTATACACCAATCTTTGATATTTTCAAGCCAATTGCGATAAGTTACCTTATATTTTGCAGGATGGAAGCATATTTCATCATTCATTACAGGAGGTAGTGCAATATCTGCAAAATGTTTCATTTTTAAGAACCATTGCATAGAAAGTTTTGGCTCAATAGGCACTCCTGTACGCTCAGAGCATCCTACCTTATTTGTATAGTCTTCATTTTTTTCGAGCAATCCTGCTTTTTCGAGATCTTCGGTTATTTTTTTTCGTACATCGAAACGATCCATGCCGATGTACATTCCTGCAGCCTTGGAGATAGTACCATCATCGTTGAAGATGTCAATGGTTTCTAACTGATGTTTGTCTCCGAGCATATAGTCGTTTACATCATGCGCTGGAGTAACTTTTAGACATCCTGTACCAAATTCAATATCTACATATTCGTCTTCGATAACAGGTATTATTCGCCCCACGAGAGGCACTATGACTCTTTTGCCTTTCAGCCAAGTATTTTTCTTATCATTAGGGTTAATGCACATTGCAGTATCGCCCATAATTGTTTCAGGACGTGTTGTCGCTACGATAGCATACTTATCTTCACCCTCTACATAATATTTAAGGTAATAAAGCTTTGAATGTTCTTCTTTATAGATGACTTCTTCGTCAGAGAGTGCCGTTAATGCTTTTGGATCCCAATTTACCATGCGTACACCGCGATAGATAAGCCCTTTGTTGTAGAGGTCAACAAAAACTTTGATGACGCTTTTTGAACGTTCCTCGTCCATGGTAAATGCTGTACGAGTCCAATCGCAACTTGCACCGAGTCTACGCAGCTGCTTTAGAATTATTCCTCCGTGTTCTTCAGTCCAAGCCCAAGCGTGTCTTAAGAATTCTTCGCGTGTGAGATCTTGTTTTTTTATCCCTTCTTGCGCGAGTTTGTTCACAACCTTTGCCTCTGTAGCAATACTGGCATGGTCTGTTCCTGGTACCCAACAAGCATTCTTACCATCCAATCGTGCCTTGCGTACAAGAATATCTTGTATGGTGTTGTTGAGCATATGCCCCATGTGTAGTACTCCTGTTACATTTGGTGGCGGAATAACAATTGTGTAGGGCTCTCTTGCGTCAGGTTTTGACGCAAAGAGATTATTGTCCATCCAATACTTGTACCATTTGCTCTCAACGTCTTTTGGACTATAATTTTTTTCTAAAGCCATCTCTTTTTTTTGTGCTAATGCCAAAGCCGAAACTTTAGCGAAGTTATTCAATTTGTTTTACAAAAGTAATACTTAATTGTCAATTATCAATTGTTAAGTGTTAATAAATTTTACTTTTTCTGTGTTCTTTGCTAATTGTCAATAATTGTTTGTACCTTTGGTGAGCCAAACAGAATCTTCGCCTGTTTTCCAATAGCAACACTAGAATAGGTGGAATTTCTGATGTGGCAATACTTTATCCGCTTTTGGTGGAGGGTAAGAGTTAGGTTTGATAAAAATGTATTAGTGTTGCAAATTAAGGTGTATGAAAAAGTTTACAATTTTATTCTTTGCGGTTCTCTTGACTTCATCAGTTATTGCTATGCCTGACCGCAAGCGTGCTATTACTCGCGAGGAGCTACCTGCTCCGGCAATCAAATTTTTGCAGAAACATTTCCCAAATGTACCTACAATCTATGTCCAAAAAGACATGGAAGTGGGCGATATGGATTATGAGTTAATGCTAGAAGATGGTACAAAGGTGGAATTTAACAGAAAGGGACAACTTAAAAAGGTGGAAAATCCTAATGGGGTTTCTTTGGATATATTGTCAAAAAATATCGCCGATGTTCTTTCTAAACGTTTTTCTAAACAGAGTGTAGTAGAGATAGATTATGACCGCCGCACTATAGAGGTGGAAATGTCGAATGGTGTAGAAATCAAGTTTGATAGGGATGGGCGCATTATTAGTTTTGATTAGTGAATAACAAAACAATAAAGTAATAAAGAGGCCGTGTCAGCTACTTTTGACACAGCCTCACTTTTTTAATATATTATGGAATATTAAATAGATTTTAATATGACGAAATGTAATGGCAAATAATAAATAGTGTACTTTTGGTGTAGTATTCTTTTGCTTATTATGTTTATAAAACTTGATTTTGCTTACTATTTTGTAAGAAAATAATAGTTTTTTTTATTTTTTTGCACATTTTTCACAAATAATATTATCTTTGCAGTTCAGTTATTGTATAGTGTGCACGCGCACATGAGTTAAGATACGTAGAAATAGTAAATATTTTTTATAAAATCATTAATATGAATAGGTTATTTATTACCTTCTGCTTCGTGATTTTTGGATGCTTAACCACTATGGCACAAAGCATTTCAGGAATGGTTGTAGATGAAAATGGTGATCCGGCAATTGGAGCGACCATCAAGGTTAAGGGCGGCAAAGCTAATGCTGTAACTGACATTGATGGAAAGTTCAAGATTGCAGTAAAGCCAGGAGCCACTTTGGTGGTAAGTTACGTGGGTTATGACAACAAAGAAGTCAAAGCCCAAAATGATGTGAAAATTAAATTGTCCACTTCGGCAACAAACATTCAAGAAGTTGTGGTCACTGGTATGCAAAAGATGGATAAGCGTCTTTTCACTGGTGCAACAACCAAGATTGATGCCGAAAAGACCAAGCTTGATGGTGTAGCTGACGTCAGCCGTGCACTTGAAGGTCGTGTGGCAGGTGTGTCCGTGCAGAATGTGTCGGGTACTTTCGGTACTGCGCCGAAAATCCGTGTGCGTGGTGCAACGTCAATTTACGGAAGTTCAAAGCCTCTTTGGGTCATTGATGGTGTCATTCAAGAAGATGCTGTTGATGTAAGTGCTGATGATTTGTCTTCTGGTGATGCTGTGACGTTGATATCAAATGCTATCGCAGGTCTTAGTGCAGATGATATTGAGAGTTTTCAAGTATTGAAGGATGGTAGTGCAACATCTATCTATGGTGCTCGTGCAATGGCCGGTGTTGTAGTCATCACAACAAAACGTGGTCGTGCGGGACATTCTTCAATCAATTATACTGGTGAGTTTACGATGCGTGCAAAGCCTTCTTATCGTGATTACAACATCTGTAACTCTCAAGAGCAGATGGGTATCTACAAGGAAATGGCTGATAAAGGTTGGTTGGAATTTGCATCTTTGGCAAATAGTTCAACATCGGGTCTTTATGGTCGTATGTATAACCTAATGGCTACATATAACCCTGAAACAGGTCAGTTCGGGCTCCCAAATACTGAAGCTGCAATGGCACGTTATCTTCAAGAAGCAGAATACCGTAACACAAATTGGTTTGACGAGCTTTTTGAGAATAGCATAATTCAAAATCATAGTGTAAGCATTTCCACAGGTTCTGAGAAGGCTAATCTTTATGGTTCTGTCAGTGTGATGAAAGATCCGGGATGGACAAAAGATAGCGAAGTAAGCCGTTATACTGCAAACATGAATGCTACTTTCAATCTTTCAAAGAATTTGTCAGTAAGCATTTTGACAAATGGTTCTTATCGTGACCAACAGGCTCCAGGTACTTTGGCGCGTAGTACCGACGTGGTAAGTGGTGCTGTAAATCGTTCATTCGATATCAACCCATTCTCTTATGCGTTGAACACTTCACGTGCTCTTGATCCAAAAGGCAACTATAAGAGAAACTTTGCCAACTTTAGCATTTTTGATGAATTGGATAACAACTACATTCAGTTAAACGTATCTGATATGAAGTTCCAAGGTGAGGTTTCTTGGAAGCCGATAACAGGGCTTGAGTTGAAGGCTTTGGGTGCTTATCGTACGCAACGCACTTCCCAAGAACATTTTATCTTGAATGAGAGTAACCAAGCCGAAGCTTATCGTGCAGGTGTAGGCGATCCAAATATCCAATATTCAAACTCTTATCTCTATACCAACCCAGATGATCCAAACTCATTGCCTATTTCGGTAATGCCTCATGGTGGTATTTATACGGTCAACCATTATACTGTTGATCAGTACGACTTCCGTGGAACTGCCCAATATAATAAGGTGTGGAATGATACGCATATCATGAATCTCTTTGCAGGAATGGAAGCAAATAAGACAAATAAGGACCAGACTTACAACTCAGAATATGGTGTGGATTATAATTCCGCTCGTGAAATAACAATTACTCCGGAATTCTTCAAGCAGGCCAAGGAGGAAGGTACAACTCTTGCTTCTTTTGCAAAAGGATGGTCAAGAAGTGTTGCTTACTTTGCAAATGCTACTTATTCTTACAAAGGACGTTATACAATAAATGGTACTTATCGTTATGAAGGTACCAACAAGCTTGGGCGTTCTCGTTCAGCACGTTGGTTGCCTACATGGAACGTATCAGGAGCATGGAATGCTCATGAGGAAAATTGGTTCCAAAGATGGGCAGATGAACATAACAATTGGTTCTCACATGCTACAATTCGTGCATCTTACTCTTTGACTGCCGATCGTGGTCCGTCTTCTGTAACAAATGCTTTGCCTATTTATTATTCAGCAAACGTTTGGCGTCCACAAGGTGATCAGATAGAGTCGGTTATTGAATTGGCAAATATCGCAAACACGGAGCTTACGTATGAAAAGAAGCATGAGTTCAACCTTGGTGTTGATGCCGGATTCTTTAGAAATCGTTTGAACATGAACTTTGATATTTATTGGCGTGATAACTATGACTTGATCGGGTATATACAGACACAAGGTGCTGGTGGATATGTTGACAAGCTTGCTAACGTGGCTTCAATGAAGTCTAATGGTGTAGAGCTCACTATATCTTCAACAAATATCCAAACAAAAGACCTTACTTGGACTACCGACTTTACGTTCTCTTATGCGTATAATGAAATTTCAGATTTGAAGTCAAGGTCTAATGTCATCAGTCTTATTTCTGGTTCAAGTTCGTCTCACTTCCGTGAAGGATATCCGGTATCATCTTTGTTCTCAATTCCTTTTGTAGGATTGAATGACCAGGGTATTCCGCAGATCATCAATGAAAATGGTGATGTAACAACCACTGACATAAACTTCCAGGAGTATGAAAAACTAGATTTCTTGAAATACGAGGGCCCGACAGAGCCACCTTATACTGGAGGTCTAAACAATATGGTCACTTATAAAAATTGGCGTCTTAATGTCTTCCTTACTTACGCGTTTGGTAATGTAGTCCGTCTTGACCCTACATTCTCTGCAGCTTATTCAGATATGTCTGCAATGCCTAAGGAATTCAAAAACCGTTGGGTGATGCCAGGTGACGAAGCGTATACAGATATCCCTGTGATTCTCTCTAAGCGTCAGTACATTGACAATTCTCTTGTTAGTTATGCTTACAACGCATACAACTATTCAACTGCACGTGTAGCAAAGGGCGATTTCATTCGTTTGAAAGACATTTCTCTTACTTATGATGTTCCTAAGACATTCCTTCAGAAGATTGGTCTTAATTCTGCTTCATTGAAATTTGATGCAACTAACCTTTGTCTGCTCTATTCGGATAAGAAACTCAACGGACAAGATCCTGAGTTTGTTAATGCCGGCGGTGTTGCAACTCCGTTGGCAAAGCAGTTCACTTTCACGTTGCGTCTCGGTATGTAATGATGTATGAAACTCTTAAAGAAAGAAGAATCATGAAAAAGAACATAAAAGCATTTTTTAATGTATCGTTAGTAGTAGGACTCATGTTCTGTACTACAGGATGCTCTGACAGTTTCCTCGACCAAACTCCTGATGAGCGTGTCGAACTGAATTCAGTTGAACAAGTTGTTCAGTTGCTAGGAACGGCTTATTCAACAGGAAATTATGGATGGCTATGTGAACTTTCGAGCGATAATATTATTGATATCAATGCTCCATTCCTTGCAACACAAAGTAATGGTTCGCAAGTGTTGGTTCACTATAATCTCAACTCATACGGAAGAATGGACGATGAGGCTTATCGTTTTGAGCCTGTTAAGTCTTCAACAGATTCCGACTCTCCTACAAGTATTTGGGAGAATCAGTATCATGCCATTGCTGTTGCCAACCATGCAATTGCTATTCTTGATGATATTAGATTGAAGACGGGTTTGACTGATACAGCAAAGATCGACCAGAAGATGAAGGCTGCGTATGCAGAGGCTTATCTTACTCGTGCATATAATCATTTTGTCCTTGTAAATATCTTCTCACAGGCTTACAAGGATGAACAGAAGAGTATGCAGGACATAGGAGTTCCTTATGTTACAGAGGCTGAAGATGTTGTAATGAAGGATTATAATCGTGGCAATGTAACTGAGACTTATCGTAAAATTGAAGAAGATCTCAAACGTGGTCTTGCTTGGGTAAGCGATGTTAATTTGACAAAAATAAAATGGCACTTCAATGAAAAGGCAGCTTATGCTTTTGCTGCTCGTTTCTATCTCTTCAAGAGGGAATATGAGAAGGTGGTTTATTATGCCGATAAGGTGCTCGGTACAGACCCTACGGCTTTACCTTCTTTATTGATGGACTATTCACACTTTGATGATTGTACAAGTTCAACAGACTATGCTGAAATATGGCAAGGACCAGAAGAGGCTAACAATTTGATGTTAGTGGCAACTTATTCTGTACAATGGCGCCGTTCTATTGGTTGCAGATATGCTTGTGCCGGTCCTGCACTTCGTGACATTGAATTCCATCTTGGTCCTAACTGGCGTTGGTATTTGATGCCTGCTGCTGGTGTAGGTGGAGGGACGTTCTATGACGGAACGAGTGATCATGGATTTACGAGTGCGCGTATTGCAGAGCGTTTTGAGTATTCAGACAAGGTTGCCGGAATAGGTTATGCCCACATTATTCGCCGTGAGTTTACTGCAACGGAGTTGTTGCTTGAAAGAGCGGAAGCCAAGTTGTTGAAGGCAGATCACGATATTGAAGGTTGCGTTGCCGATCTTATCGCATATGAAGAAAGTCGTCAGTCATTCTCTGAATCAAACAAGGCTTTCTATACTGCCGGAGGAGCGTTGGAGCCTCTTACAAAAGCACTTATTGATAAGTGGTATGGCAACACTTCCAAGCCAAATGTCTTTGAGAGTTGGGACTTTACTCAAAATATGAGTTCAAGTTTTGTAATCCCTAAGGAGTGTGAGTTATATATGAACTGTATCAACGATATGCGTCGTTATGAAACTGCTTATACAGGCTTTCGTTTCTTTGATGTAAAGCGCTTTGGTATAGAATATACTCATACATATAG
This sequence comes from Prevotella sp., assembly GCA_045617965.1. GTDB lineage: Bacteria > Bacteroidota > Bacteroidia > Bacteroidales > Bacteroidaceae > Prevotella. The sequence continues at coordinate 29,811 of JAZLJQ010000048.1, read as the reverse complement.
TATTGATGCAATTGATTATAAGCTTACATGGGATGATCCTCGTCGTGCTATTGAGGTGCCTCAAGAGGTGTTGGCTGCAGGTATGGCTTCTTCTCAATCACAAATAAATGCTGTAAGTAAGGCAAGTTCATTCATGCGTTTTGAAGGAAATTGTGTTGCTAAATAATAGGAGGATGGAATTATGAAAAAGATTTTATATTCAATATTGATTTGTTTCGCAGTATCAATGCCTATGGCGTTGACAACATCTTGCTCAGATGATGATCTTGGTCCATCAATTTTTGATCCGACAGATTATCCACTCGACCAGAATGCCTATACTTTCCCATTGGATACATTCTGTAAAAAGAACTTTCTTGAGCCTTTCAACTTGAAGTATCTCTACAAGATGGAAGATGTGGGCTCTGATATGGAGTATAACCTTGTACCTTGTTCTTATGCTCAAAGTGTAGATTTGGCTGTACTTTGTAAGTATTTGTGGTATGATGTATATTGTGATAGTGTAAATGATGGTGTGGAATTTTTGAAGAAGTATTCTCCACGTATTATTCATGTTATTGGTTCTCCTGCCTTTAATCCTGCACAGGGTACAGAGGTGCTCGGTACAGCTGAGGGTGGCTTGAAGATTACTCTTTACAATGCCAATAACCTTAGTCCTGCCAACATTGACTACATGAATGAATATTTCTTTAAGACTATGCATCATGAGTTTTCACACATCTTGAATCAGAATTTCAACCGTCCAACAGACTTCGATCGTATTTCAAATGGTAAGTACAATGCTGTCAATTGGAACGATACTCATGATTCTGTGGCACTCAGTCAGGGCTTTATTTCTCCTTATGCTTCTTCACAAGCTCGTGAAGACTGGGTAGAGGTAATTTCCAACTATATTGTAAAAGATACTGTGACTTGGAACAAGATGCTTAGTACTGCAGCCTATCAGTGGGAGTATGTCATTGATGTTGATGCTGCTTATTGGGATAAGCTGAACCGTCTTGTAGAACAGGGTAAGGCAAATCGCGACTCTGTAGGATACTTTGTTCGTTCAACATCGACTTCTGGTGATGATGATGCGACATACGGAATTGCTCGTAAGGCTATTCAGCGTGATGCGGATAATAGATATGCTGTTCCTGATGAAAATGGAAACATCGTTTATCTCCATACTTCGGGCATACAGGGTGATGTAGTCATCCGTCAGAAGCTTGAAATGGTAAGAACTTGGCTGAAGGATTACTTTGACTATGACCTTGAAAAGGTGCGTATGGGTGTTCAGCGTCGCCAATGGCTGACCGATGACAAGGGTAATTTCATTTTTGATAAAAATGGTGGTTTTATAAATAACCTCACGTTTGTTCGTCCTGATGGTACAACCGTAATGGATGATTTGCGCAAGCAGGTGGAACAATACAAGAGAAAATAAGGATTAACTTAAAAAGACAATAGATATGAAAAAGATTTTATTATATACTTTGGCTTTTGCCGTTGCCTTGAACTTCCAAGCTTGCAAGAACGAGGAAGATGATATTTTTGATGATAGCGCAGCTAATCGTATGACCAAGGCTTGTGCTGAATACCAGAAGCGTTTCGCAGCCTCTCCTGGTGGATGGTCAATGCAGTATTATCCAACAAATGACATTGAAGCTCCTCTAGGTTCGGGTTATTTATTGCTTGCTGATATCAAGAGTGATGGTACTGTACGCTTTGCGATGAATAATGAGATGACCGGTTATGTCTATGACGAAGATACTTCTCTTTGGGAGATGGTGCGTGATACGGGTCCGGTTATTTCTTTCTCTACTTATAATAATGTGTTGCATTGGTTCTCAGATCCAGCTATTTATGATACAGGAAATGGTTATTATGGCGATTATGAGTTTGTAGTTATTGATCTTCCTGAAGATGGTAATACTGCAATGCTCAAGGGCAAGAAAAGAGGTGTTTATGTAAAAATGACAAAGCTTCCTGAAGGTACTGATTTTGAGGCATATTTGGAAGATGTCAATAAGCAACAGAGCACATTCTTCTCTGCTACAGCTCCAAACAAGCTTTTGCTCACTCTTGGCGAGAGCCCAATGTATGTTGAGTTAATGCCAACAATGATTCCAAATATCTATCCTGTTGGCAAAGACAATATTGCAAACGAAAGCTATCACCCATGTATGCTTGTAAAGGATGGTGAGGATTATGTGTTGCGTTTCAGAGATGTTGTAAAGATAGATACTGTTGAGAATACTACACAAGAATTAGTGTGGAACGAGAGTGCAGGTATGTTTATAGATGTGGAAGACCCTACTTGCACTTTGACAGGTGAGCCTGTAGCTCCTTTCTTCAATAACACTCTTACTATTACTCAGAAGGCTTGGCAGTGGGATGCAAAGTCAGAGATGTCTGCATCAGTTGCACAGATTCTCAGCAATATTGATGATCAGTTTAAGGCAGTAAACAAGAATTATTCTCTTTCTTATATACAGCTTAAGGTAAAGAACGAATTTACACAGATGATAATAGGCTATAAGACATCAAAGACTGCTACAAGTAAGGTGGCTTACAACTTCCAGGCTCAGCCAACGGAGGGTGGTATCACAATGTCGTATGTCGGCCCTGAGGCAACTGCTGGTGCCAACATCCTTGCGAAGGTACCTGCTATTCAGAATATGATTGATGTGTTGGCTGGTGGATTAAATGTTGCTACAGTTAATCCTCTTAATTTGACTAATGTTAAACTGACATCTACAGCCAACGCAGAAGATTGGTTTGTAACTACATATAAATAATTAAGTTTTACAATTTAAATTTAAATCGTTATGTTTAAAAGATTATTTTTTGTTATGCTGATTACTTGTTGTGTAACAAGTGGTTATGCACAGAAAATTGCTCCTAGAGCAAATGGTGTGAAGTTGGCAAAAAAAGAGATGATTGTAAAGAATCATAAGGCTTTTAATGCAACTAAGCAGATGACAGCAAAAGAGTTAGTTGAAGGTGTTAAAGGAATCAGTTCTCCAAAGACTGCTTATGCCGATGGTTTTTACTATACTCGTCCAGAAGGAAGTATGTACACTACTTGGGGTAAGGAAGGAAGTGGCTATGGTCCGATTTTCGTTGTTGCTCCTCCTTTTAAAGAAGACATCAAAGCCACTCCTGTATTTACAGAAGGAGCAGATACTCTCGCATTTGAAATGAGAGGTTCTCAGACATATGATGTAACTACTGATGTATATGACAAGGCAAATAAAATTATTACAATGCCATCTTTGGATCCTGGCTACTTGTATGCTATGCTGACAATGATTCAGGGAAACAATGAGTTCTTGCTGGGTGAAACAAATTCATATATCAAGCAGAATCCACAATATTACACTCGTTATTCATCTAATATGGATTTCTACCCTGGAGCATTATCTTTCTCTGATGATCATAGTGATGCGGGTACATATATTCTTGGCTGGGGTGTGCTAGATAAACACTATCTTTTTGGTATGGATACTTATACTAGAGAAGACGCGACGACAGGAGAAAAAACTGTATATAGGTCAGTTGGCTTTGAGGCAGAATTTCCAGCACCTGCATCTCCTTTATTCGTAGAAGATGTGTTTATTCCTGCCATTTCATTCTCTCAAAACCCAATACCAGAGGGGTCTTCTGTAAAAATGTTGTTGTATGAGCCTTCTGGCGATAAGGATAATCCAATAAAGAAAATATATGCAACACTTACAGCAACAGGAGAGGATTTAAGTGAACCAGAAGAATATGATAACACATATGGAAAGGCATGGTTATATAATAGTTTAACATTTGCAAATTGGGAGGAAGATGAGTTTGGTAGCCTTTCTAAGGTCCCATTCGTAATAGATGGTCCGCTTGTTGTTGAAGTATATTGTAATGACCCTAAGGTTGATCTTGGCTTCTATGGTTCAATGAACCCTGAAGAAGATCTCCTTCCTCAAGCAAAAGTTTCACTTGAATTAAATGATAAGACATACAGCTTGACTTATCAAAGTCCATTAACAGTGCCATTGAAGTTTACTTCTTTCTTTGATGCTGCTCAGATTTATGGCGTAATAGATGACGAAGGTTATATCTTTCTTGGCGATGCTGAAGTTGTAGTAGGTAAAGATGGTAAGGTGGCTGATGACATTTTTGTTCGCACAGCTGTAGCTTGGTATGGTTGCGATTATGATGATGATGGAAATCTTATTGTTAATACAGCAGACGATGGAGAAGAGCAGTATCAATTTGAAGGTCTTCCAGAATGGGTTTCTTCAGTAGATGTGACAACAGAATTTTGGGGAACAGAGGGATTGTATGCATTTAACGTAATCAACTTTACTTGCGAACCGCTTCCTGCAGATGTTCCTGGTCGCTTGGCAGAGGTTTATGTAACCGGTAAAGGTGTAAAGAGTGCAGAAAAGATTATCCTCATGCAGGGTGATGTTACTGGCATCGACGCTATAAAGTTTGATAAGCAGTATGGTTCAAAGAAAGCTTATAACCTCGCAGGCCAGCGTGTATCAAAAGATTACAAGGGTGTTATCCTTCTCGATGGCAAGAAGTATTTGGCAAAGTAAATAGTTTTATTTACTAAATAAAAGGAATGTGGCAGAAGCTTTTGCTCCCGCCACATTTTTTATTGCTTCACACCTGAAAAATAGTTACTACGATAGTGTCTTTCCTTTATGACAAAATGTCAAGGTCTTTACATCACGACGGCTTAGTCTTTACATCACGACGGCTTAGTCTTTGCCTTGATTTTTAATCAAAATGGTAAGACTTGCTCCTTGCGTCAAACGAAAGCACTTTACACCTGCGTTAGAGGTGCTTGACGAGAGCGTTAGCGAATGCCATAAGGATGGTTAGCGAGAGGCGTAAGGATGGTTAGCGAAGGCCGTCGCGTGCGTTTGATTTTTTCAATTTCTTGAAAAAGCCCTTTCTCGGGATGCAAAAGCGATTATGCCACATATAATTATTAATTGCTAAATATTAATTAATACGAATGTATTTACTATCTTTGCGAGGAAATTCTATAATTTATAACTATGAAAAGATTCTTTTTTCTTATAGCCCTATTAATATGTATTATAGGGGCTAATGCAGCGCAGATTGCAGTATCAAAAGCAAAAGTGAAGGCAGGGGCAAATGCCCGTTTGGTATATACGGCAAAGACTGCTGAAAAGCCGGATTTTTATGTCTTCCAAAAGACACAAGGTTTTACTATTGTCGCAGCAGATGATGTAATCGGTGATGTTGTGTTAGGCTACGCAGAGGAGGGAACGTTTGACTATGACAGACTGCCTGACAATGCAAAATGGTGGCTGTCACAATATCAAGAAGAGATAGAATATCTTCGTCAGAATAAAGATGCGAAGCCTCGCTTGCCAAAAGCGGAAGAAGGGGCGTCGTCTTCTTACGTTGTGGTAGCTCCGCTGTTGGGCGATATTAAGTGGGATCAAGATAACCCATATAATATTCTGTGTCCCGAAGTCGGCGGAGAAAAATGTCTTACGGGCTGTGGAGCGACGTCTATGGCAATGATAATGAAATACTATAATTGGCCGTTGAAGGGAAAAGGTAAACACACCGATACTTGGACAGATGACACAAAAACGCGGCGTTCTGTAACCGTTGATTTCAGCCAGTCAGAATATGATTGGACTAATATGCTCGGTACTTATTATGATTACAATGAGGCACAAGCCAACGCGGTGGCAAGACTTATGTATGATTGTGGTGTCAGCATAGATATGATGTATGGTCCTTATGGGAGTTCTGCATATACAGGCTCTCAAGTTGAACCATTATATACTTATTTTTCATACAAGAAAGAAACAATATCTTATGCTATTCGTTCGTGGTATGACAACAATACTTGGGAACAAAAGTTGAAAAACGAGCTTGACGCTCGTCGTCCTATTCTCTATGACGGACAAGCTTCTAAAGGCGGTGGCGGACATGCTTTTGTTTGCGATGGATACGACTCTAACGGATATTTTCATTTTAACTTTGGTTGGAGTGGAAGAAGTAATGGTTGGTTCCTTTCGTCAGTTGCTGACGGATACGACACTCATCAAGGTGCTATTTTAGGTATAATCCCAGATAGAGAGCAACCTGTTGTGGGAGACCTTTGTTATAATATTCTTGGAAGTGATAAGGTGGAAGTGACACGTCCCGTTTCTACGGCAGACTATAAAGGCAAAATAGAAATACCTTCAGTTATTACAATTGATTCGCAACAATATGATGTTGTTGGTATTGCAACACAAGCCTTTGCGGGATGTACGGAACTGACATCAATAGTGATTCCATCATCAATAACTACTATGGGTGGGCATGTCTTTAGAGGTTGTATAGCCCTAGATACTATTTGGATGGACAGCACAAAGCCACTTAATATATTGGAAACATCATTGTTTGATATTGGCATATACAATGATGCCACTTTGGTGGTGCCAGAAAATAGTATTTCCGATTATCTGGGAAAAGCTCCTTGGAGTTGTTTCGCAGATATTGTTGATACAAAAGGCAATGCAAAGAAGTCAAATGCATGGAATGTGATGGATTCAGGACATGCAAGATACTATTATTCAAATCCAAATACATTTGATAATAGTGGCGCAGATAATCTTGATGTTTATGAACGCATGATATCAGATAAAGAAAGTCAAATATTAGTGGATCATTGGGGAGCAGATGTGCAACTGCTTATGACACGCACCATGGCAACAAATAAAATACAAATTCCAGAACAATATACGGGCTTTGCGTATGGAGATTATGGACGTGTTATGGTGGCTTCATCAAACTTAAAGTCTGGAACGTATGATGTCGAACGTGGAATAATGATTCTGCCGTTAGAATATTTTTTACCAGATACTGGTTACACTTTGGGGACAAGTACAGATTCATTGTTTTTCACAGGCAAACATGTTGATTATACAATTGCTGTAAAAGAACTCAAAACTGCTATTGACAATCAAGATGGTAGCGGTAGTCAAGTGGTTTCTCTTTATTTAGGTGCGGATGTACCTAAGATAAAATACGTTGTCATTCCTACTTATATAAAATCAACAGAAGCCGACACAGTGGCTGCGCAAATCGCTGATGGAAGAATCCAAGCACAGGAGTTCATCGTGGAAAAGGGCAGAGAGTTGACGGTGACTTATCCTCGTTCTGGAAAATATAGCATAGTAATGCTCACTTTTGCAGATGATGATACACCGAGATTTAGCGCATACGCGAAAAATACTTACGTTGCATATTCCGGATGGAATAAGCTTGGCAAGGCAATCTATAAAGATGATTTCGTTTCAAGCGTCTTTACAAGCGTAAAGCAATATGAATATTCTTTGGATGTGGAAGAAAATGCTAATTTCCCGGGACGTTATCGTATTAAGAATCCATATGGTAAAGCTTATTCTCCAAATGCAGATGGTAAGAAGACCTCCGATAATGTGAATGTTTATATGGAGATTGATGCTACCGACCCAACAGCAATATTCATTCCTGAAAATCAAGACATGAATGTTAACCTAAATGCAAAGACTTATGGAGAGATGAGCGTTTCTAGTCTTGCTGCTCAAGAAATGGCAGCAGGAAAGACTCTTGAAGAAGTAAAGGCCGAAGGTCTCTGTGGCTATTTTGAAGAATCAGTTATCAAATTCCCTCAAGATGTGCTACTCGTGTATTTCCCGCTCTATTCTGCAGAATGGGTAAAGGCAAATATTCATGGTTCATTCAAGCTCGACATGACAGGACTTGTTTCTGGCATCACTCCAATAATAGTAAAAGATGCTACCATAAATAATAGTACCACTTATAACCTTAATGGTGTGAAAGTGAATGCTAATTATAAAGGTATCGTCATTAAAAACGGTAAACGCTATATCCAAAAGTAAAAATGCATTCTAAAGAAGAAAAAATGCAGGCCTTTGGGCGTCTGCTCGATGTAATAGATACTCTTCGGGAAAAATGCCCATGGGATAAGAAACAAACTAATGAAAGTCTCCGCCCCAATACTATAGAAGAAGTGTATGAACTTTGCGATGCAATCGTAAAAAATGATGTAAACGACATCTGCAAAGAATTGGGCGATGTGATTATGCATTGTGTCTTCTATGCAAAACTTGGAGAAGAACAGGGACAGTTTGACGCAGCAGATATATGCAATAAGGAGTGTGACAAACTTATTTATCGTCATCCGCATGTCTATGGGGATGTGAAGGCCGAAACGTCCGATCAAGTCCTAAAAAATTGGGAACAATTAAAGACACGCGAGAAAGACGGTAACAAATCTGTGTTAAGTGGTGTACCTACAACTTTGCCAACATTGATAAAAGCCGCAAGAATCCAGGAAAAAGCAAGTAATGTAGGTTTTGATTGGGAAAAACCAGAAGACGTATGGGCAAAGGTACGTGAAGAGCTTGGTGAGTTGGAAACGGAATTCAAGAATGGCGATATAAAGAAAGCCGAACATGAGTTTGGCGATTTTCTGTTTTCTCTTATTAATGCCGCACGATTGTATCATCTAAATCCAGATGCGGCACTTGAACAAACGAATCAAAAGTTTATTCGCCGTTTCAATTATGTAGAGCGACATTCAATAAAAGTAGGGAGACAATTGAAAGATATGAGCCTTGAAGAGATGGATGCTCTATGGAATGAGGCTAAGGCGCAGGAGAAATAATATCGTTGAAATCGGTTAAAATTAAGATAAGAGAAGACACATAAAGATGTAATCTTCTCTTTTTGTTCTTTAATACAATTTGACTTCGCTCTCTATTAACTGAAAATTTAATTTCGTCAAATTTTGTCAATTTATGTCAATTTTGTGCTAAAAAATGTAAAATAAGGCGACAAACAAACATAATTTTACTATCTTTACCCCAAATTGTCATATTCTATATGACAGATGGCCATGAAAGAAATAAAATAATATATAAATGCAATTAAAATGGAATTACGAATCTCCTACACCACAAGAGTTACAGGCGGCTGAAGAATTCGCCACACAATTAGGCAAAAGTCTAGTTGTGGCTCGTATGCTTATCGAGCGTGGGATCAAAACTCCTGAAGATGCAAAACATTTCTTTCGTCCGCAATTGACAGACTTGCACGATCCTTTCTTGATGAAAGATATGGATAAGGCTGTAGATAGATTGAATGCCGCATTAGGAAGGAAAGAGCACATTTTAGTGTATGGAGATTATGATGTCGACGGATGCACAGCCGTTGCATTGGTTTATAAGTTTCTTCGTCAATATCATTCTAATATTGACTATTATATACCAGACCGTTATGAAGAAGGGTATGGTGTGAGTGATAAGGCTTTGGAATATGCTGCAGAGACAGATGTAAAGTTAATAATCATACTCGATTGTGGTATAAAGGCCAACGAGCAGATTTCACGAGCAAAAGATTTAGGCATTGACTTTATTGTATGTGATCATCACGTCCCTGATGACGAATTGCCAGAGGCAGTTGCCGTGCTTAACCCTAAGCGTCGTGATAATACTTATCCTTTTAAGTATCTTTGTGGTTGTGGTGTGGGCTTTAAGTTAATGCAGGCTTTCTCAAAGAGTAATGGTATCCCATTTAGCAAACTTATTCCAATGCTTGATTTTTGCGCATTGAGCATTGTGGCAGATATAGTACCGATGATAGATGAGAATAGAATACTTTGCTATCACGGTATGCGCCTATTAAATTCCTCGCCAAGTATAGGCCTAAAGGCAATCATCCATGTGTGTGGTCTTGATGGCAGAGATCTAACAATCAATGATATTACTTTCAAGATAGGTCCACGAATAAATGCATCAGGACGTGTCGAAAGTGGTAAAAAGACTGTAGATCTATTAGTCGAGCGAGATTATGATGTAGCACTCGCATTAGCAGATGACATTAATGAATATAACGAGCAAAGGCGCGATATTGACAAACAAATGACAGAAGAAGCAAATGCTATCGTTGCACATTTGTCTGAAAAATACGAAAAAGACCTTAACTCGCTAGTACTCTATGATGAGAATTGGACAAAAGGAGTGGTCGGCATTGTCGCTTCCAGATTGACGGAGCTTTATATTCGTCCAACAATAGTTATGACGCGTAGCGGAGATTTTGCAACGGGATCGGCTCGCTCTGTTGCAGGTTTTGATATTTACAAGGCAATAGAAAGTTGCCGCGATATCCTAGAGAATTTCGGAGGCCATACTTATGCCGCAGGTCTTACCGTTAAGGTGGAAAATATTCCGGAGTTTCGTAGGCGTTTCTGTGATTATGTAGATCAACATATCACTCCGGAACAAAAGGAATTAACTATTGATGTGGCAGCAATACTTGATTTTAAAGACATTACACCTCGTTTGCGTAATGATATCAAACGCTTTGAACCTTTTGGCCCAATGAACGAAAAGCCTTATTTCTGTACTCTTGGAGTTTATGACTATGGGACAAGCAAGGTTGTCGGTCGTGGACAAGAACATATAAAATTGGAACTGATTGACTCTAAATCAAGTAATGTCATGAGTGGAATAGCATTTGGACAAAGTAGCCATGCGCATTACATTAAATCCAAAAGTAGCTTTGATATCGTTTATACTATTGAGGAAAATATCTATAAACGTGGTGAAACACAATTGCAGATAGAAGATATCAGACCATCAAAAAAAGATACTTTTTAACATCAAAAGTGACTTCGGAAAGTATGGAGTTTATCCGTGAAGCTGTCGTAACAATGAAACGCTATTTTGGTTACGATAGTTTCCGTGGCATTCAGGCAGATATTATTTCAAGTATTCTGCAAGGTAAAGATACGCTTGGCTTAATGCCTACTGGAGGTGGAAAGTCTATGACGTTTCAAGTACCGGCACTGATGCGCGATGGAGTTTGTGTGGTGATAACTCCTCTTATAGCCTTGATGAAAGATCAAGTGGTTTCGCTGTATAAGCGAGGTATTCAGGCTGCGGCAATTTATTCTGGTATGTCGCATAATGATATCTTGCAAGTGCTTAACAACGCAGTATATGGTGGTGTGAAGGTGCTGTATGTGTCTCCGGAGCGTTTATCTTCTGAACTATTCCAAATAAAGCTATCACATATGGATGTGAGCTTGATTGTTGTGGATGAAGCTCATTGTATTTGCCAATGGGGTTATGATTTTAGACCCTCATATTTGAATATTTCAGATATTAGGCATATACATCCCGCAGTTCCTGTATTAGCACTGACTGCGACAGCAACTCCTAGGGCAGTAAAAGATATACAAGAGAAGTTAGAATTTCGGCAGACAAATGTCTTCCGTATGAGTTTTGAAAGAAAGAATCTTGCCTATGTGGTTAGATCTACACAAAATAAAATAGGTGAAATCCAACATATCTTAAAGTGTGTACCAGGCTCAGCAATTGTATATGTCCATTCAAGAAAAAATGCTGAAGAAGTATCTAAGTCGCTTAATGAGCTTGGCATTCAAAGTGTTTTTTTTCATGCTGGCCTTGATGCCATTGAAAAAGATATGCGACAACGCCGTTGGCAGAATGATGAGGTGCGCGTCATGGTGGCTACAAATGCATTTGGTATGGGTATTGACAAGCCTGATGTACGCCTTGTGCTTCATTATAGCGTACCAGACTCAATAGAGGCTTATTTTCAGGAGGCAGGACGAGCAGGTAGAGATGGGAAAAAGTCATATGCGGTATTGCTTTGGAATAGGAACGATCATTCAAAACTGATCAGACGCATCTCTGATACTTTCCCTGATAAAGAATATATAAAAAAAGTTTATTGCGATTTGGCTTCGTATTATCAAATGGCTATTGGTGATGGAGAAGGATGCATTTATGAATTTAATATAGATAAATTTTGTAGCACATTCAATAAATTCCCTATACAAGTCAAGTCAGCACTTCATATCCTTCAGCGGGCAGGATATATAGAATATGATGTGGAAAATAACAAAACATCACGTTTTATGTTCACATTGTCACGCAATGAACTATATCGTTTAGATACAGAGTCAAAACTATGTAATGCTGTAATTATGTGTGTGTTGCGCACATATCCAGGTGTCTTCTCTGAAATACAATATCTAGATGAAGCATTCATTGCTTCAAAGACAAAATTAGAAGAACATCAGGTCTATCTTACGTTACAATATCTGTCCCGCATAAATGTAGCAATATTCATTCCCAAACGCAGTACGCCATATGTAAAATATATCTGCAATCGTATTCCACAAGAGTATATTGTCATCTCGAAAGAAACGTATGAGGATAGAAAGAAGGATTTCACTGAGCGCATACAGGCTATGATAGAATATATGGAGAATGACAATATATGCCGTTCTCGGCAGCTACTTAATTATTTTGGCGAACATAATGAGCATAATTGTGGTATGTGTGATGTGTGTGTAGGGTAGCGCCAATTCAAATACTTAAAGGTGGATAAAAAATACAGCCCATAAAATAGTGAGCTGTATTTTTATATTTTATATGGAAAGTATTATTTTGCCTTTTTTATCTTTTTAATCAGTTGCTGTATTTCTTTCACACGTTCAGTAGCTTCGGCATTTCCTTGTTGAGCCGCTTTACTATACCATTTAAGGGCAATAGAGTAGTTGCGATTTCCACACCAACCATTGTAGTAAAATTCTCCAACAAGATATTCTGCAATTGCATCATTTTGATTTGCGGCTTTAAGTAGCCAATAATATGCTTTCTGCATATCTTGCTTTACTCCGTTGCCATGCATGTAACATTCTCCTAACATGGTTTGAGCATCAATGCTCCCTTGTTGTGCGGCTTTTTCAAACCATACAATTGCTTGCTCGATATCTTTGTTTATGCCTTGCCCAGTATAGTAGCTGATACCGAGTGCTAATTGGCAATCCTTGTCACCCTCTTTTGCACACGATTTCAACTGTTGTACGCTCAATTGAGCATAAGCAAGTGTAGAAACAAATGCTAACAATGCAAATAATGTTTTTCTCATCTTCTCCTGTTATTTCAAACTTTTATCCTTTTTTCTTAGATGCCTTTTATTATTCGACACCTTACTAGTTCTTTTTCTTCATTCATTGAAAGTCCTGTCACTATGCAAAGGAAATAATTTCCTCCTTCTTTCCCATAGAAACGAAGCTTTTCCCCTGTTCTACTTTCTGCGACATATGCTACCTCAAGCCTTTTGACATTCTTATCGCTATCTTGAATGTTCGGATAGACATCCATCACATGCTCAATGTATTTGATGCTATTGATATGTCTATTTATGTCAAGGTCACTATATGTGACATCAATCTCTTTGAGCAACTCTAACTCTTCTTTGTCTGCTTTTACTCTTGATACTCCTTGAATAGGAACACAATCTTCAGGACTTTCGTAGTCTTTGATTTTACCATTACCGACAGAATAAACATCAATGGGTTGACGTGTAGAAAGGTCAATCATTGCCCAAACACTAGTCCCATAACCATATTCTTCTCCATTTGTCCCATTTACAGCCCAATGGCGATATGTAAATGTTCTCAAGGCTTTCTCCATCCAAGTCGTTATGTTGAAATGCTCGTAAGGCAAAGGCATTTTGTTCATCTCGATAACGAATCTCGATAACACCCATGCTTTGTTTTCTTGCTTTAGCGTTTTCCAACCAAATCCACGCTCCGCTGAGTGATAATCGGCAGCATTGAGCATATAGTTACCAAGTGTAGAATACATCAACTCGCCATTAAGGTCACATCGGAATGGCTCTGCGATGAATTCATAGGAAGCTTTTTTGTCCATATTCCTTGTGTTGTTGACAACCAATTGCCCTCTGCCTTTCTTGATTGTTACAAAGGTATATAAAGTTTATAGCAAGAAAAGCAGAAGTTATAGTTTTTTAACCTTATTAAGTTTTATTAGATTTGAAATGTTTAAAAAATACCAATTTTAGACCTTTTTTAATCTTAATAAACGTCCATTCGAGTCATATTTATAAACAAATCTCGCCAGAACCATAACATCTGTGATGCTCTTTGTCATAAATTGTGCAGAATTGACCAGGTGCTACGCCATGTATAGGGGTTCTCAATCTTATGTGTGCAGAATGATTGTCTATGCGTTCAATGAAAGCATCTGTAAATATAGGAGTATGACGTATTTTTACACTTATGTTCTTTGGCAAGGTATTGGTAGTTAGAAAATGTAGGTCTTGAATGTTAAAATTATTTGAGTATGCTGTCTCTGGATTATATCCATGGCTAACGTAAAGAACATTATTTTCAAGATCTTTTTTTATTGCAAACCATGGCCCTTCTCCAAAACCTAGCCCCTTTCGTTGCCCAATGGTGTGAAACCACAATCCACGATGTTTTCCAAGTATCCGTCCTGTATCCAATTCAACAACATCGCCAGGTTTTTCACCAAGATATCTTTTTATATAATCGTTGTAATTTATTTTTCCCAAGAAACAGATGCCTTGAGAGTCTTTTCTTTTCGCATTTACTAGATGTTCGCGTTCTGCAATTTTGCGAATCTCAGTCTTCATCATGCCCCCAATCGGGAATACTGCTTTTTTGAGTTGCCAAGGCTCAATCTGACATAGAAAATCAGTTTGGTCTTTTACGGGATCAGGACTTGTGCATAGCCATTTTTGCCCGATTTCATCTATCTCTGTCTGCGCATAATGTCCTGTTGCGATGATGTCATAATCATATCCATATTTAGAGTCAAAAGCACCGAATTTTATAAGGCGATTACACATTACATCTGGGTTTGGTGTCAGTCCATTCAGTACTTTGTTCAAAGTATATGCATTGACGGATTCCCAATATTCTTTATGACAATCAACAATCTCTAATCTTAGCCCATAGCGGTGAGTAATTGTGGATGCCATTTCAATATCCTCTTCAGAGGAACAATCCCATTCTTGCTCTTCTTCCGGACCTATTTTTATGTAGAAACAATTAGGTTTGAATCCATTTCTAACAAGTTCGGCAACGACTACACTGCTATCCACACCTCCTGATAGAAGTACGGCTATCTTTTTGTCTTTTATCTCTAATAATGCGTCATTCATCAGTGAACAAAATTAGTGTATGGTGAAAATATAACCAAATTTCTAAATAAATATTTGAATCTAGTTTTGTTACCTATTTTATGATAAGTGTGCTAATATGAAAATTAAAGCAAGGCAATGTAAAGTGTAAAATATGGTTAAGATATATAATGACAAATCGGTGTATATTTTGCGTAATAAAACTTAAAATAAGTTTTTGTAATTTGCATATTGTTATAAAATACTTAATTTTGCACTAGTGCATACGAAAAAACGTAATAAATCACAGCAATCCATCCTGAGTCTACCTATCGGTGATAAGAGAGCATGGAACAAAAAAGACAAGTTTGCCGCAGCTATTGGGACAGGCTTTGGTGTAGGTTTGATACCTTTTGCGCCAGGAACTATGGGGGCATTATTGGCTCTTTTATTGTGGATGGTTGTTGCTGTTTGCGTCTCGGCTTTTTGGCTCTTCATCACTACATTTTTTTTAATCATTGTTTTTACGATTACTGGGATTTGGGCAGGAGACATCCTTGAACATTATTGGGGAAGGGATCCTTCGCAGGTAGTTGTTGATGAAATGGTAGGTGTCTGGATTCCACTTATTGCAGTTTGTCCTGTTGTCTATCATGGAATGGTAATACGGATAGATGTGTGGCTAGCTTTAGGAGCCTTCGTATTGTTTCGTGTTTTTGATATTTTCAAACCTTTCGGTATTCGGTATGCAGAACGCTGGCCTGGCGGTTTGGGAATAATGCTTGATGATATACTCGCCGGTGTTTATTCGTTGATAATAATTCTCATAGTACAATGGTTTATATGAGAATATTTGTCAAGGCTCAATGTTCGGCTCTAATAGCAACAATAACAGATTTTGCTATTACAGTCTTACTCGGCAAGGTAATGGCCGTATATTATGTGGTTTCTGTTGCCGTAGGGGCTATTTCTGGTGGTTGTCTAAATTTTTATATCAATCAGCACCATGTCTTTACTTGCGAAAAAGGACAGGCCGTTTGTTCTCAGGTCTTCCGCTATTTTGGAGTGTGGATTGTAAGCATAGGCTTGAATACGATAGGTACATATTGTTTAACAGAGAGTACTAGAATGGATTTTATTCTTTCAAAAATTGTTGTGGCTATTTTTGTAGCTATAGTATGGAATTACGAAATGCAGAAACATTTTGTTTTCAAAATATTAGAACGATAAAATACGATTGTATGACATATAATAAGCTGATAGATATCCTGCGACAAGTGATTTATCGTATGGTGGATCCAATGCTTTTGGCACTTGCAAGAGTAGGAGTAACGCCTAATTGCATTACATTTTTAGGTCTGTTGTTGAATATTGCATCTGCTACAATTTTTCTTTTAGGTTATATAGGTTGGGGTGGAGCCATAGTGCTTTTTGCTGGTTTGTTTGATATGATGGATGGGAGGATGGCTCGTATTATTGGATTGGAAAGCAGATTCGGAGCCATTTGGGATAGCACTCTTGATCGTTATAGTGAAATGTTTTGTCTTTTCGGTATTACATTCTTTTTCTTTATTAATGGCGATATTATAAGTGCCATTGTAACGTTTGTGGCTATGATAGGTTCTGTGATGGTGAGCTATGTGCGTGCCCGTGCTGAGGGAATAGGCATAAAATGTATAGTAGGCATACTTCAGCGTACTGAACGAGTGGTCTTGGTTGCAATTGGTGGTATTCTTTCTGGGTTGTTGCAAAATTCCTTGCCACTTATAATTATTATATGGATAATTGCCGTATTTGCAAATTTTACTGCATTTCAACGTCTTTATTATTGTTGGAAAGAATTGAAACAGAAATAGGATAAGGAATAAAAACATTATATCTTTGCATTCAAAAATAGCATTGTCAATCAATTTATTTTGGAAGAAAAAAGACATAAACAAAGAAAAATATATTATGAAAAAAAATGATGTAAGACCTGCTGATGGGAAGTTGGGAATAATGGTGGTTGGCTTAGGAGCTGTGACTTCTACGTTTATCACAGGTGTACTTATGGCCCGTAAGGGACTTACGAAGCTTATAGGTTCAATGACACAGTACGACAAGGTGCGTGTCGGTCATGGAGATGGTGCAAAATATCTGTCTTATGCAGAACTTGTGCCACTTGCTTCGCTGACAGATATCGTCTTCGGAACTTGGGATGTGTACCCTGCTGATGCATACCGTTCGGCAATGTATGCTCAAGTATTAAAGACACAGGACATAGAGCCTGTGCGCGATGAGCTTGAAGAGATCGTGCCAATGCCTGCTGCTTTTGACAAAAATTTTGCAAAGCGTCTTGATGGTGATAACGTGAAGCAGACAACTACACGTTGGGATATGGTGGAGCAACTACGTGAAGACATTCGCTCGTTTCGCGAAAAGTATCATTGTGATCGTATCGTTGTGGCTTGGGCTGCATCTACCGAAATATATGTTCCTATTTATGAGCCGGTACATGGGTCGTTGGCGGCTCTTGAAAAGGCGATGAAAGATAATGATTGTGAGCATATTGCTCCGTCTATGTGTTATGCCTATGCTGCACTTGCGGAAGGATGTCCTTTTATTATGGGGGCACCAAACACTACTGTTGATATCCCTGCAATGTGGGAGATGGCAGAGAAGATGAGATTGCCAATCTGTGGTAAAGATTTCAAGACTGGTCAAACGTTAGTAAAGAGCGGTTTTGCTCCTATCATCGGCACTCGTTGTTTAGGCCTAGACGGATGGTTTTCAACGAATATCCTTGGAAATCGTGATGGTCTTGTGCTTGACGAGCCACAAAATTTCCGCACGAAAGAAGTATCCAAACTCTCTACGCTTGAGACAATTCTAAAGGCAGAAGATCAGCCAGATCTTTATACGGATTATTATCATAAGGTGCGCATCAACTATTATCCACCACGCAATGACAATAAGGAAAGTTGGGATAATATTGACATAGTTGGTTGGATGAACTATCCAATGCAAATAAAGATAAATTTTCTCTGTCGTGATTCCATTCTTGCCGCTCCAGTCTTGCTTGATTTGTGCCTACTCTCTGATCTCGCCGCTCGTGCAGGTAAATGGGGCATTCAGCGTTTCTTGAGTTTTTTCTTGAAGTCGCCTATGCACGATTATACACATGGAGAAGAAGCGGTCAATAACCTTTATCAACAGCATGCAATGTTGAAGAATGCCCTACGTGAGATGGGAGGATATAAGGCTGATCAAGAATTAGATTAGGGTATAGTGTATAATTTTGATATTTGTTCTGCTTATTGACTAGGTTAGTTTTTTTATTAGGTAGTTTGTTCTGTTTGGCTACATGTTGTGCCCAAAGTCTGCATGGAGTCATAGTTGATGCCATTACAGGCGATGGCGTGGCTTATGCTAGTGTGTCATACAAGGGTAAACGCATCAGTAATATTGCTGATAGTAAAGGCCACTACAAAATAGAGAGAAAGAATGGATATAAACTGACATTTAGTGCTGTGGGCTATAAAGCAAAAACAATGATAGTCATAGCAAATACGCTTGATACTCTTGATGTTAAATTACAACCTCTACAAAAGAATTTGGACGAGTTGGTCGTCAATTCAAAGAAAAAAAATAAATATTCTCGCAAAAACAATCCGGCGGTTGAACTCATACGGCGAGTGATAGCGATGAAACGGCATAACTCGCTCGAAAACAATGCTTTTTATTCTTTACGCAAATATCAAAAAATCACTTTTGCTTTCAACGATATTTCTTCAAAACAGATAGATTGGGCTGATGGTAAGAAGAGTCGTCAATGGTTGCTTGATCATATTGAAATGTGTCCGTACAACAATAAGTTAATTATGCCCGTAACGATTAACGAATCAGTTGAAGAAAAGGTCTATCGGCGCGAGCCACATTCTGAAAAAACTTATCTTGAGGCAGAGCGTCATCATGGTCTAAATGACTTTTTGCAGACAGGGACTATTGTAAATGAGATGCTGAAGGATATTTTTGCCGACATCAACATTTATGATAATCATATTAAAGTGCTTCGTCATCCGTTCACAAGTCCTATTGCCGACAATGCTATCTCGTTCTATCGTTATTATATAACAGATACGGTTTATGTGGATGGCGATCGTTGCATCCGTCTTGACTTTACTCCGAACAACCAACAGGATTTTGCCTTTCGTGGTGCCGTCTATGTGCTTAGCGACAGTACATATCAGGTGCGTCGTTGCGAACTTACTATTCCACACAATAGTGATGTGAATTTTGTTGAACAGATGCAGTGTCAGCAAGAGTTCTCGCATCTTGACAATGGTGAGTGGGGGTTGACAAAAGATGTGGTGTTTGTTGAACTTTCGCTTGTAGACTTTGCGCAGAAAGCCATAGTGATGCGAGATACGCGAATGACAGATTTTTCATTTTCTCCGATTGCTGAAGAACGCTTTAAGGGTAGGGGTGATGTGATTATTGACCCACAAGCTTACAATCGCAGTGATGAATATTGGACGGGTGAGCGTAAGGTGGAATTGACGAAAGCTGAAGGTTCTATGGGCTCGTTTCTTGATCGCATGGAAAAGATAAAAGGCTTTCATTATATATTGTTGGGATTAAAAATTCTGTTTGAAAATTATCTTGAGACAGGCGGAAAGACATCTCCATCATATTTTGATGTAGGACCAATAAATACTTTCATCTCACAAAATTTTTATGATGGTATGCGTCTTCGCTTTGGCGGGCAGACTACTGCATCCATTAATCCGTATTGGTTCCTTTCTGGCTATTATGCTCATGGTATGGCTTCGCGTGAGAATTATTACAAGGCGGAATTAACTTATTCTTTCAACAAAAAGAAATTTTGGCCACGGGAATATCCAAAACGCACTCTTACGTTTTCTTCCATGCGTGATGTGGAATTTGCTTTCGATAAGTATAATTCTACAGACAAGGATAATGTTTTTCAGTCCTTCAAAACCTTTAAGATGGACAAGATATTTCTTTACAATCGACAAAAACTGGATTTTGAATACGAGATGGAGAATGGTCTTAAATTGCAAGCTATAGTAAAAATTGAAAAAATGTCTCCAATTGGAAATCTTGAGTTCCGTACGCTCAATCCAACTATGGACCCATTGAATTTTATTCGTACTACAGAGTTTACTGGTCTTCTGCGCTTTGCACCGGGAGAAAAATATATCAATTCCAAGCAACGCCGTGTACCAGTCAATCTTGACGCTCCTGTCTTGACTGTTCAGCACACATTTGGTACAGATCGTATGTTGGGTGGACAGTATGAATACAATATTACAGAGTTGGAATTTTTCAAACGAATGTGGTTATCACATGCGTGGGGTTATATAGATGGTCGTGTCAAACTTGGAGCTCAGTGGAACAAAGTTCCATATCCGCTACTTGTGATGCCGTCTGCGTGTCTATCATATTTCTATGATAAACATAGTTTCAATATGATTCATGATATGGAATTTATGAACGACCGCTACATGGCTGTGCATTTTACTTGGGACATGAACGGCAAAATTTTTAATCGTATTCCGTTACTGAAGCGATTGAAATGGCGTGAGTTCCTCAGTGCTCGTATGCTATGGGGGAGCCTAACCGATAAAAATAATCCGCAGTACTATTATGATAATAATCTTTCTGATGATATTGTGATGAATCTTCCTGAAGGTTCTTATGTCATGGATAATCAAAAGCCATATTTTGAAGTAAGTTTTGGCATCCAAAACATCTTTAAGATTCTGCACATTGAGTATGTGCGTCGTCTGTCATATCTAGACCATGACAATGTTTCAAAACATGGTTTCCGTTTCGGTCTTGTGCTTAATTTTTGAGGATAAGGTGCAGAATTGTCTGCAACTTTTCATACCTTTGCATTGAACCTTTTTATATTTATATTAACCAAAACTAAAACATTTATGAAAAAGATTATTTTATTTGTCTTTGTAGCAATCGGTGTTCATTTAGTAGCAAGTGCTCAGAGTCCAATCCTAATGATTGAAGGTGGAAAAATACAAGGTGTTCCCGCTGAGGATTATCCGGAAGTAATCGTTTATCGTGGTATTCCTTATGCTGCTCCTCCGCTTGGTGAACTTCGTTGGAAAGCTCCTCAGCCAGTTGTAGCATGGAAAGGTGTGAAAAAGTGTGACACTTTTGGGCATCCAAGTTATCAGGGGGTACATTATCCAGGTGGTTATGCTACAGAATGGGGCTATGGGCAAGAAGCCCCATATAGTGAAGACTGCCTTTATCTTAATGTTTGGACAAAGGCTTCTGGTCAGGTAAACAAAAAACTTCCTGTTGCTCTATGGATTCATGGTGGTGGCTATCGTGAAGGTTGGGGTACGGAGCCTGAATTTGATGGTCAAGAGTGGGGTAACAAGGATGTTGTTCTTGTAAGTATCAACTATCGTCTTGGTGTTTTTGGTTTCCTTTGTCATCCAGAGCTTTCTGCAGAAAATCCTCATGGTGTATCTGGGAACTACGGTATCCTTGACCAAATAGAGTCTTTGAGATGGATAAAGAAAAATATTGAACAGTTTGGTGGCGACCCAAACAATGTGACCATCTTTGGTCAAAGTGCTGGAGCAGGTAGTGTTCGCACTATCTGTGAGTCTCCTCTTGCACGCGGTCTCTTCCATAAAGCAATAATCATGAGTGGCGGTGGTATCAACAAAGCTGCTTCTGCTCGTCCAACTGGTCCATTTGCTCCAATAACTTTGAAAGATGCCGAGGCCGTAACAAAAAAGATGATGGATTGGGCCGGTCTGACGGATTTGAAGAAGATGCGTGCAGCATCCACCGAAACTCTCTATGCTTTGAACACTATTTATTCAGGTGCTACAGGTGAGCGTGCTTATTTGCCACAGATGCCTATCGTAGAAGGATATGTAAGTTTGAAAAATTTTGATGATGCAACCCGTGCCAATACTATTGCCGATGTGCCTTATATGATTGGTTATACTCTTGATGATATGGGCGATATGAGCGAGGGTATTGCGGAGTTTTGCAAGGTGCGTGAGACCAATGGAGGCAAGGCTTGGGCATATGAGTTTGCTCGTCCTCTTCCTGATGATGGTTCGCATCCGGAAGTAACAGTCCGTTTAAAAGGTGCTTTTCATTCGTCTGATCTTTGGTTTGTATTCAAGTCATTGAAGCATTGTTGGCGTCCATGGACAAAAGGAGATTGGGATCTTTCGGAGAAGATGCTGACGGCTTGGACAAACTTTGCAAAGTACAGCAATCCTAATGGTAAGGCAAAAAATGGTGCGTGGGTTCCTTGTACGACCAAGAACCCGACATTTATGATTTTTAAGTTAGATGGGAACGATATAGAGGCTTCTGTTCAAGGTACAACTTTAAAATCAAAAATTCAACGTGGTGGCTTTGGCTTTTAAGAGACCAAGTTGATTTCATGATTCATAATGTGTGCACTTTTTTGTGCACACATTATTTTTTATAGGAATGAAGGTGTTCACAATGAAAAAATATGAATTGATGATCCATCGCTATACGTTGCTTTCAATGAGATGTTTAAAAATGTAAGATAAAAACAATGTAAAGTCATAAAAATTATATACCTTTGGACGAATATATTAATTAAGGTGTGTTATATAAATTATAAAATGATATAAACTCATATGGTAGATATTATTTCATGTGCTTTTCAAGTCCTTCGGGTATTCCTTTATGGAGATAAATCTCTAGCTATTACAAACCTTATGACATTCAGTCATTAGGTTCTTTTGTGCATATTTTGTTTATAAATTTGTTACATATCCCACTATGCACTTAATTCCAACACAAAAATCTACTAAAATAACCCTAAAATCATTTCAATATATTAAATAGAGCCCATCTTATCTAATTGAAATTAGAAATAAAAGATATTTTACAGCTATCGGTGCTGAAATTTACAAAAAGAATTAACATGAATAAAAAATATTTTTTTGCTGTTGACCTAGGTGCATCAAGCGGAAGGACTGTCATCGGAGTGCTTCATGATAGAAAAGTAACCTTAGAAGAGATAACGCGATTTGAAGATACAATCATTCATGTTGGTGGACATTTTTATTGGGATATATATGCTCTTTATAATGAGATAATAAAGGCATTACAAATTGTGAAAGAAAGAAATATACCGATTGTAAGTATTGGAATCGATACTTGGGGCGTTGATTTTGTGTACATAGGTAAGGACGGAGGCGTGTTGCGCAATCCGGCTTGCTATCGCGACCCACATACAGACGGCATGATGGATAAGTATTTCAGTGAGGTTATCGATCGCAAACGAGTGTATGATAAGACGGGCATACAATTCATGCAGTTCAACTCTCTTTTTCAACTATACACAATGAAGAGTGCGGGGAACTCGGCCTTTGAGAGTTTAGATAAAATACTATTTATACCCGACTGCTTGAGCTATATGCTAACTGGAAAGATGGTGGCCGAATATACTATATCATCAACATCGCAGATGCTTAATCCACGCACAAAGCAGTTGGATGAGGATATTTTATCAAGCATTGGGCTCACAAAAGGCAATTTCGGTCAAATGACAATGCCTGCAACAATCATTGCACCTATTTCGGAAGAAGTACAGAAGATGACAGGACTAGGGGCAATACCTGTAGTTGCTGTTGCTGGGCATGACACTGCTTCGGCTGTAGCGGCAGTACCTGCAAAAAACGCTGAATTTGCCTATCTTAGTTCAGGTACATGGAGTCTAATGGGCATAGAGACAAAAGAAGCAATCATCAATGCTGATAGCTATTTGCGCAATTTTACGAATGAAGGTGGCATTGAAGGTACTACACGTTTCTTGAAAAACATTTGTGGAATGTGGCTATATGAACGTTGTAGAAAAGAGTGGGCAGACGCACCAACATCGCATAGGGAATTGCAATACGAGGCAATGAAAAAGCCTGCATTTCAAAGCATCATCAATCCCGATGACTCTGTATTTAGCAACCCCGAAAAAATGGTGGACACAATACAAGACTACTGCCGCAAGACTGGACAACATGTTCCGCAAGGCTACGCCGAAATATGTCGTTGCATTTTTGATTCATTGGCGCTACGCTATCGTCAGGTGTTCACTTGGCTAAAAGAGTTTGCGGGCTTCCCAATAAATACACTTCATATAATAGGTGGTGGTTCAATGAATGATTATCTCAACCAGATGACTAGCGACTCTTTGAATGTAGAAGTATTTGCAGGGCCAACAGAATGTACTGCGCTCGGCAACATCATGCTACAAGCAAAAGCTATGGATGAGGTCCGGGATATGTGGGATATGAGAAGCATCATTGCCGATTCCGTTTTACTGAAACATTTTGTTCCGAATCATACCAAATATTGGGATGATGCTTATGAAAGATATTTAACAATAACAAAATTAACAGACTAATTATAAAACAGAAACTTTTATGAAAGATGAACTCGTAAAACAAGCATACGAAGTGGCTAAGCTCCGCTATGCAGAGATAGGTGTAGATACAGAAAATGTATTGAAAAAAATGCAAGATTTTCACTTAAGCATGCATTGTTGGCAGGCTGATGATGTGAAAGGATTTGAAGTGCAAGGTGGTAATCTGTCGGGTGGGATTCAGTCAACAGGAAATTATCCGGGGGCTGCTCGCAATATAGATGAACTCCGCGCAGACATACTAAAAGCGAAGAGTCTCATACCAGGTATACATCGTTTGAACCTACATGAAATTTATGGCGACTTTAAAGGTAAGGTTGTGGATCGTGATGAGGTGACTGTGGAATATTTCCAAAGCTGGATAGATTGGGCAAAAGAATACGATACCAAATTGGATTTCAATTCGACTTCATTCTCTCATCCAAAGAGTGGAAACCTTTCGCTTGCCAACCCTGATGAAAATATTAGAAAGTTTTGGGTAAAACATACCATTGCGTGTCGCGAGATAGCCAATGCTATAGGAGAAGCGCAAGGTGAGGCATGTATTATGAACATTTGGGTGCATGATGGATGTAAGGATGCAAGTGTAAATCATTATCTTTATCGTAATCTGCTTAAAAAGAGTCTTGATGAGATTTTAGCAAAAAAGCAGCCTATGATGAAAGACTGTATCGAGGGGAAGGTGTTTGGCATAGGTCTTGAGAGTTTTACTGTTGGATCACACGATTTTTATACTGCTTATGCCGCAAAGAACAATATTATGCTGACTATTGATACGGGTCATTATCATCCAACGGAAAGTCCGGCAGATAAGGTGAGTGCGGTATTACAGTTTGTTCCAGAGTTAATGCTTCATGTCTCCCGCCCTGTACGTTGGGATTCTGACCATGTCACTATTATGGATGATGTGACACAAGATCTCTTCTTTGAGATTGTTCGTGCAGGGGCTCTTGACCGTGTGCATTATGGGTTAGATTATTTTGATGGTTCTATTAATCGCATAGGTGCTTATGTCACAGGCTCACGTGCGGCGCAGAAATGTATGCTTCGTGCTATGCTAGAACCAAAAGATATGATAGCAAAGTTTGAACTTGAGGGGAAAGGGTTTGAAGTGCTTTCACTGCTTGAAGAACAGAAAGCAATGCCATGGCAAGCTGTTTATGATGAGTTCTGTTTGCGTAATAATGTTCCTATTGGGGATGCTTTCATCAAAGAAATTGAAGAATATGAGAAAAAAATAACACTCAAAAGGTAATTCTTCTTTTTAATTAATAATACAGAGTTTACATTTATATTATAATGCTTTCGTTTAATATTTAAAGATTCTAATATGGCTCAAGAAAAAAGTAGTTTGAAAAGTACGATAGCCGTATCTTTAACCAATTATCTAGATGCAGGTGCCATCGTGGCAGGTGCGAGTGGCTTGACACTTTGGCAGAATTATCTTGGATTGACAGAAGTGCATCTAGGGTGGCTGAACTTTATTAGTGCAAATTGTCTTGGCGCAGCAATGGGGGCAATCATTGGTGGATTTTTGGCAGACAAGTATGGACGAAAATTCATTTATACATATAATTTGCTCGTATACATGTTGGGAGTATTGCTTATCATGTGCTCATTAAATTTCCCGATGCTATTGGCAGGTTTTCTCATTACAGGCATATCTGTCGGTATTGGAGTGCCGGCATCATGGACATATATTTCTGAAAGTTCAGAGATTCACAACCGTGGTCGCAACATCTGTATATCACAAATGTCATGGGGTATTGGCCCGATGATTATTCTTTTGTTGGGTATGTTTTTTGCTCCTGATGGCTATCTGTTCAGTTATGTTGAAAAGATAGGTGTTGCAATTGGTGGTGCCGGACTTGATTTAAAAGCACTCAATGTGTTCAGTTCTCGGCTTGTATTTCTTTCATTGTTCATCGTGGCTTTCATTGCATGGAATATGCAACGCAAACTTGAAGAAAGTAACGAATGGAAAGTTAGTCGTCAAACTGCAGCTATCAAAGGGGAAGATACAAGTTTAATATATGCCTTTAAGGTGTTGTTCTCAAATAGGATTGCAGTGAAGACGGTTTGTTTCCTTGCGGGCATATATCTCACATGGAATTTGGTAGCATCGGTAATGGGTTTTTTTCAGCCGCACATCTATGAGACCGCCGGTGGTGTCAGCAATGAACAAGCAAATTGGATGAATTTTATACAATGGTTGATAATCGTTGGTACGACCTTTATTGTTGCAAAAATAATAGATCGCACCAATCATAAAATGCTTTATATCATCGGCTTGCTCTTTGCTTTGAGTGCTTGGACTATAATTGTTACGGTTGGTGTAAATGGTCCGATTGGATTATGGTCATTTGCAATCCTTTGGGGTATTGAAGGTGGCATTTCGGTACAAATTTTCTATGCATTGTGGGGAACAGAGCTTTTCCCTGCAAAATTCCGTGCCGGAGCACAAGGCTTGATGTTTTTTATCGTACGTGGCCTATCGGCAGTATGGGGGCTCGTCTTTACATTTATATATGGTGAGAATGGGGAAGGATTTACTCTAGCAGCATACTGTATGATTGTTTTGCTACTGATATCACTTGTCGTTGGCGTTGTAGGATGTCCTAAGACTAGAGGCAAATCACTTGACCAAATTACTAAAGAGCGTTATGGAGAAGAGTATTAATTATTTAACTATTGGCAATTAAGGAATGAAAAGTATATTAGACGGAAGAAATTCATTAAAATCAGTAATAGAACAAGTTGCAGAAGTTACAGGTTATCTATGGGAAAAAGGTTGGGCAGAACGCAATGGTGGGAATATCACAGTCAATATCACTGAATTTGTTGACGACGAGATAAAAGCTATGTCCCCAATCTCTTCTGTAAAGGAGATAGGTAAGGTGCTCCCAATGCTAAAAGGTACATATTTTTATGTTAAGGGAACAGGCAAACGTATGCGCGACTTGGCACGTAAGCCTATGGACAATGGTGCTATTATACGTATTTGTGATGATTGTGCAAGTTATGAGATTGTTGCCGACAACGCAGTACAACCTACAAGTGAATTACCATCACATTTGGCCATGCAGAACTATCTACTAGAGACGGGTAGCAAATATAAAGCGACATTGCACACTCATCCTATTGAGCTGGTGGCAATGAGTCATAATCCTAAATTTCTTAAAGAGGGAGTGATGACAAAGACTCTTTGGAGCATGATTCCAGAGACATTGGCCTTTGCTCCTCTTGGGCTCGGTATTGTGCCTTATCAAATGCCAGGCAGTATTGAACTTGCAGATGCGACATTAGAACAAATTAAGCAATATGATGTCGTAATGTGGGAAAAGCACGGAGTCTGTGCTGTCGGTCTTGATATTATGGATGCTTTTGATCAGGTGGATGTACTGAATAAGGCTGCGAATATCTATATGTGTGCGAAGAATATGGGCTTTGAGCCGGAAGGGATGACAGACAAGGCCATAAAGGATATTCAAGACATATTTCATTTACCGAAACAACGTCAGTGCTAAAAATAAAGGGATGAACGATATTAAGTGGAGCGAGAATGTGATACTTGTTGACGGCGACTATGTCAATAAGGTGGTTTTTGACTTGATCGTCAACTTTGAGCGGATGCTCATGCGAAGAATCCCAAATGCCGACCTTGCAAAGTGGTTGGAATGTATTGCACTTGATGGTCATATAAAGCCTGATGAAAAAGCCGAAACACAAGTCATATTTATTTATGACAAAGATAAACTTTCCAATTTTATTCCTAATGATTACGAGCAAGATATCAATGGAAAGGCATTTCGTTCATCCCTTGGTGAATTTGCTATGAGTGCATATCCTGTAGAGGATATTGTAGGAAAAGATGAATTCTTTCTGCAAATCCTTTCTTTGCTGAAACAACAGAAAGAAGTAAAGCGTATAATGCTCATACCTAATATAGAACACTATATAAATAAGGTGAAAGCAATAGTGGATGAATTGGAAGAGAAAACCATAACACTTTTTAGTATGCAGCCGATTCTTGGTGGTAATTTTCAACAAGAGATTCTTGGCTACTCTTTGATGAATGCTTTGGGTATACATGCAGACGAATTGGAAAGACTTAAAGATTAACGAAAATATTTATATTATGGCAAAAGAAATTTCTGCAGATCAAAACGGCAAACTTATGGCTTTGCAGTCTGCAATTGACAAGATTGAGAAGAACTTTGGCAAAGGCTCGATTATGAAACTTGGCGATGAAAATATCGCGGATGTAGAGGTAATCTCTACAGGAAGTATAGGATTGAATACCGCACTTGGGGTAGGGGGGTATCCAAAAGGTAGAATTATTGAAATATATGGCCCTGAATCATCAGGTAAGACAACTTTGGCTATTACAGCAATTGCAAATGCACAAAAGGCAGGTGGCATAGCTGCTTTTATTGATGCCGAACACGCTTTTGATCGTTTCTACGCAGCTAAGCTTGGCATAGATGTTGATAATCTTTTGATATCACAACCTGATAATGGCGAACAAGCTTTGGACATTGCTGATCAGCTCATTCGTTCTGCCGCTGTTGATATTATCGTCATTGACTCTGTTGCGGCACTTACTCCTAAAGCAGAAATAGAGGGTGATATGGGCGATAGCCGTGTCGGTCTTCATGCGCGTCTCATGTCGCAGGCATTACGTAAACTCACATCTACAATATCTAAGACTAATACAACATGTATTTTTATCAACCAATTGCGTGAAAAGATTGGTGTGATGTTTGGTAATCCAGAAACAACAACAGGTGGCAATGCTTTAAAATTTTACTCTTCCGTGCGTCTTGATATCCGCAAGATTTCTACTATTAAGGAGGGCGATGTTGCTGTCAGCAATACAGTTCGCGTGAAAGTGGTAAAGAACAAAGTGGCTCCTCCGTTCCGCAAAGCAGAGTTTGAACTCACATTTGGTGAGGGTATCTCAAAGACAGGGGAACTTGTTGACCTTGGTGTAGAATATGGCATTTTGAAGAAGTCGGGTAGTTGGTTCTCTTATGGAGAAACCAAACTTGCTCAAGGTCGTGAGGGTACAAAGAAAATCTTTGCAGACAATCCTGAATTAGCAGAAGAGGTTGAAGCAAAGATCATTGAGGCAATAAAAACTAATGATAAACTAACGAAACAAAAATAATTATTATGAAAAAGATATTTACAATGATTATGGCTATCGGTATGATTGGAAGTACCTTTGCTCAAGGCGAAGGTATAGGAATAAAATTGGGTAATATTGATAAGAGTTTTGCTCCAGGTACGGATTTTTATGGATTTGCATGTAATGGATGGCGCAAAGCTAATCCTTTGAAGCCTGAATATGCACG
>JAZLJQ010000047.1:0-10126 GCA_045617965.1 Prevotella sp. | reverse complement strand
TTTGCCGATTACTTGAGAAAATAGTGTTATCTTTGCACTCATAAGAGGGGTGTTTTTATTTTCAACACTAAGGTAGTATATTTCTGCCTTTTAACAATCCCTCTTATTTTTTTTTACAAAAACGTTTAGGACAACATTGCATCTTTTCTTAAAGATTTTATCTAAAATAATAAATTATTTGGTTTTTCGCTCGCCTTGCACTAACTTTGTCCGCCCAATTTGAAGAAATTAACTCAAAATATAATATATAATCGTCATGAAAAGAACATTTCAGCCACACAACAGAAGAAGAGTGAATAAACATGGCTTCCGCGAGAGAATGGCAACTAAAAACGGACGCAGAGTGTTGGCTTCACGTCGAGCAAAAGGTCGCAAAAAACTGACCGTATCCGACGAGAACCACGGCAAATAAAACAAAAAAATGAAAAGTAAAGGGGGATGGATAATTATCAACATTGCTCTGATGATTGCAGTGTTGGTAGTTATTGCTGTATGCGTGCATTTTGCTGTAAACACTTATACTAAGCATGGAGAAAGGATTATCGTACCCGACCTTATAGGCACAAATATTAAAAGTGCAAAAATAAAATTAAATAACAGAAACCTAAAAATGATTATCACCGACTCCGTCTATAATAAACATTTACCTATAGGGATGATAATAAAACAATCACCTAAAAAAAATACACGTGTAAAACCCGATAGGGAAATATATGTTACCATAAGCACCAACATCGCAGAAATGATGCAAATACCCGACATCATAGACAATAGCTCCTATCGTAGTGCAGAAGCAACGCTAATCAATATGGGCTTCAAGTTAAATAAAGCTCACACTATAGCCGGAGAAAAAGATTGGGTATATGGATTAAAGTGCAATGGTAGAAATGTTTATTCCGGCGATTATGTAAGCACAGAAAATAGACTCACATTAGTAATAGGAAATGGACTCATAGATAGTCTTACGAATGATGTCATTGAGGTAGACGCCAATAATTGGGGATTTGAAGATGATAGAATCTCACAATAAACCAATAACTGAAATAATAAATGACAACGATGAACTTGACGAAAGCCAAGGTGCACTTTATGAGCATTTTCGAATCATTGCCGACAAAGGACAAGAGCCTATTAGAGTAGATAAATACCTATTTGAACATATGGTATACACCTCGCGCAATCGCATACAAAATGCCGCTGACGCGGGGTTTATTCATGTAAATGATCATCCTGTTAAAAGCAATTACAAGGTGCGCCCATTTGACGTCATCACACTACTGCTCGATAGGCCTAGACATGATAATACAATCTACCCAGAGAACATCCCATTAGCTGTCGTTTTTGAAGATGATCAAATCTTGGTAATTAACAAACCTGCAGGACTTGTAGTCCACCCTGGAGTAGGGAATTTTACGGGTACACTTATAAATGCTGTTGCTTGGCATTTGCGCAATAACAAAACTTTTGATGCTAATAATCCCGAAGTAGGGCTTGTACATCGTATAGACAAAGACACAAGTGGATTGATTGTAGTAGCTAAGACACCAGAGGCAAAAACCTCACTCGGTAGCCAATTCTTCAACAAAACAACACGGCGTACATATAATGCTTTGGTTTGGGGAAACTTCACAGAAGATGAAGGGCGCATAGAAGGAAATATTGCCCGTAATCCAAAAGACAGAATGCAAATGGCTGTATTCCCACCAAACTCCAATATTGGCAAATCGGCTGTAACACACTTTCGTGTGTTAGAGCGATATGGTTATACAACATTCGTAGAATGTCAACTAGAGACAGGACGAACACACCAGATACGTGCCCACATGACACATCTTTGCCATCCACTATTTTCTGATGAGCGTTACGGAGGCAACGAAATTCTGCGAGGGCAGCGGAGTTCAAGCTATAGAGCATTTGTAAATAATTGCTTTGCTGTATGTCCACGTCAAGCCCTTCATGCCCGCACATTGGGATTCAAACATCCTACACTTGGAAAGGAAATGGATTTTTCGTCAGAACTGCCAGAAGATTTTACAACATTACTTAATAAATGGCGAACATATATCAACGGAACAACTAAAGAATTTGAAATATAATGAAAAGAACTATTGCAATAATATGCGGTGGAGACTCTTCTGAACATGATGTCTCACTGCGTAGTGGCGAAGGAGTGTATAGCTTCTTTGACAAAGATACCTATAACGTATATATCGTTGAGATGAAAGGGATGACATGGCAAGTAAGAGTTGACGACAAGAAAATTGATATTGACAAAAATGATTTTTCTTTTATTAAAGATTCACAACGCAAAAAATTTGATTATGCCTACATCACCATTCATGGCACTCCAGGTGAAAACGGATGCCTTCAAGGCTATTTTGATATGGTTGGAATTCCTTATTCTACTAGCAATGTATTAGTTGAAGCACTCACGTTTGACAAATTTGTTTGTAATCAGTATTTACGTTCTTTCGGACTCAGCGTAGCAGAATCTGTTCTTGTACGCCGGGAGCATATGAAAAACACAAATGTGGAAGACATTATAAAGAAGTTAGGGTTGCCTGTATTTGTCAAACCCGCTAGCGAAGGTAGTAGCTTTGGCGTAACTAAAGTGAATAGACAAGAAGAGCTTGCCGTAGCTATCCAAAAGGCAAGCACTTTGTGTGATGAAGTGATGATAGAAAGTTTTTTAGAGGGGACAGAAGTCACATGCGGTTGCTACAAGACGAAACAAAAAGAAATTATCTTTCCTGTGACGGAGGTGGTACCTGAAAACGAATTCTTTGATTATAATGCCAAATATAATGGGCAAGTGAACGAAATAACCCCTGCGCGCATCAGCGATGACCTTACCTCGCGTATACAGCGAATAACAGGAATGATTTACGACATTTTACATTGCAACGGAATCATTCGTGTGGATTATATCATCTCACCAGAAGATAAAATCTTCATGCTCGAAGTAAATACAACACCAGGAATGACAACAACATCTTTCATACCACAGCAAGTAAAAGCAGCAGGTATGCAGATGAAAGACGTCATGAGCGATATCGTTGAAAATCAATTCCTCTAATTTTTCATTTTTTACTTATTGTATGTCTCTAAATAAATTTGATGAAATACGGCCGTTTAATTCGGATGAATTACAAGATGTCTATACGCGTCTTTTTGCCGAAGAAGGATTTAACAGAGTGCTTGACGCTCTCTATCCCAACATAAACCACAGAGAGATAGAGAAGAA
Organism: Prevotella sp.; assembly: GCA_045617965.1. Taxonomy (GTDB): domain Bacteria; phylum Bacteroidota; class Bacteroidia; order Bacteroidales; family Bacteroidaceae; genus Prevotella. The sequence goes on along the minus strand of JAZLJQ010000047.1, from coordinate 6,882 downwards.
TATGCGTGCTTGTGTCACAAGTCTTGACTTTCAAAAACATTTTTGTATAGATTTTCTCAATGGCATTCGTGCAAAATGTACTACAAGTGTAGATATGAACTCTTCTTCCATAGACCTTACAAAACGATACACATTTGTGAGCAACCATCGCGACATTGTTCTTGACTCTGCTTTTTTGGCATACCTTCTTTTAATGAATGGTTGCCAAACAACAGTAGAAATTGGTATCGGTGACAATTTGCTCATCTATCCATGGATCAAAATGTTGGTCAGGTTGAACAAATCGTTCATCGTAAAACGTGGGTTGTCATTACGTGAGACACTCATTAGCTCAAAGCTTATGTCAGAATATATGCACTTTGCCATAAGCTCTAAGAATGAAAATCTTTGGATTGCACAACGCGAAGGACGTTCAAAGGATAGTAGCGACATTACACAAGCATCCATCTTAAAAATGATAGCAATGGGGGGCAAAGGCTCTTTGAAAGAACGTCTAATAGAGATGCACATCTGCCCACTAACGATTTCTTACGAATACGATCCGTGTGACTATCTAAAGGCAAAAGAATTCCAACAAAAGCGTGACGACGCCACATATCATAAACAACCATTAGACGATCTTGTCAATATGCAAACAGGCATCCTCGGGTATAAAGGAAACATACACTATCAATGTGCTCCATGTATAGACAATTACATATTGTCTCTTCCTGATAATATGCCAAAATCAGAATTTTTTGACAACATTGCCACTCATATTACACATGAAATACATAGCAATTACCGTCTTTATCCTTGTAATTATATAGCCATGGATATGCTTTGCAGTGGAATAAATGAAGAGTCTACTCATTACACTTTGGCTGATGTAAAACGTTTTGAAGAGTATCTCAAGAAACAGATTGAACAAATTGATTTGCAGTACAAAGACGAAAATTTCTTGCGTGAGCGCATTCTAACAATGTATGCAAACCCAGCGAAAAATAAAAAGCAATTAACTATTAATAATGAATGATGAATAATTATTATTGGCCACATTCCGTAAAATCACATTATTATACATTCTTCAAATGTGCATTATGCATTGTGTCTTTACTCATTCTCCCTTTTATTGCCACACCTATGTTGATGGCTCAGTCTGTAGCTGGACTTTATGGCATACCTAATAGTGGTAGAATAGTGTATAACTTCAATCAAGGTTGGCGTTTTTATCTTGGTGATGTCCAGGATGCAGAAAAGATAACGTTTGATGACAGCAGTTGGCAAGTTGTATGTGCACCACATACTGTTAGACTCGAGACTGCAGAAGCTAGCGGTGGTCGCAACTATCAAGGAATCTATTGGTATCGGAAGCATTTCGTTATGCCTCATGATATGGATGGACATAATGTCATTCTGCATTTTGAGGCTATCATGGGGAAACAAAAAATATGGGTAAACGGACATCTCATTACAGAACATGAAGGTGGATATACGCCAATAGAAATAAATCTCACAAAATGCGGTGTCAAAACGGGCGAAAAATGTATAGTTGCAGTCATGGCTGACAATAGCGATGATAAGACTTATCCTCCAGGAAAGAAACAGTCACAACTTGATTTCTGTTACCACGGTGGAATGTATCGTGATGTATGGCTGATAGGCAAAAGCACAAAGGCATCATTGGACGATGTATTTGTACATTATGCCAATATCTCCGAAAAAAGTGCCGACATCATCTTTGACCTCACTCTAAAAGGTAAAGCAAAGAAAGCTGTCATCACCATAAAAAATAGAGAAGGAAAAATTGTGACAAAAAGGGAGAAACGCATAGTCTATAATGAAAATAACAATTCTCAATTGTCAGTTGTAAATTGTCAATTGTCTCACCCTAACCTTTGGTCACCAGAGAATCCTTATCTATATTTTGCCGAAATACGTCTTTTTGATGACAAAAAGTGTGTTGATGGTGGAATGGTGCGAATAGGTATCAAGAAGGCAGAATTTAAGGGGAAAGATGGTTTTTGGCTTAACGGAAAGTTGTATCATAAACTCATTGGCGGTAATCGTCATCAAGACTTTGCTTATGTGGGCAATGCTGTACCAAATTCTCAACAATGGCGCGATGCTAAACGACTGAAAGAGGCAGGAATGACCATCATTCGCGCTGCTCATTATCCACAAGATCCATCATTTATGGATGCTTGCGACGAACTAGGTCTTTTTGTCATTGTGCCAACTCCCGGATGGCAATATTGGAACAAAGACCCACGGTTTGCTGAAAAGGTACATAAGAACACTCGGGATATTATTCGTCGCGACCGCAATCATCCTTCCGTCTTGATGTGGGAACCTATACTCAACGAAACTCGCTTTCCAAAAGACTTTTCCAAGAAAGCTCATAACATTACCATTGATGAGTATCCTTATGAAGGTCATCCTGTGGCTGCTGCAGATATGAATTCTGAGGGTGCAAAAGAGTTCTTTGAGGTGGTCTATGGTTGGCCTGAAGATATTGGCAAAGCCGACACCCCTGAAGATAAGTGCGTGTTCACTCGTGAATTTGGTGAGATGGTCGATGACTGGTATGCTCATAACTGCCTAAATCGTGCTTCTCGCTCATGGGGAGAGCGTCCTATGCTCAATGCCGCATTAAGTCTTGACCATACCATAAAGGAGATGCTCGGTGGTGCACAACAGTTTATCGGTGGTTGCCAATGGCACCCTTTCGACCATCAGCGTGGCTATCATCCTGATCCATATTTTGGTGGTATCTACGATGCTTTCCGCCAACCTAAAACGGCTCTTGCTGCATTCAAGTCAAACAATCTTATTGATAACACACCTTATTTATATATTGCCAACGAGATGATGCCGTCTTCCGATGAGGATGTAGTGGTGTTTTCCAATTGTGATTCTGTTCGCCTTACAGCCTTTGGCGGTGAGAAAGTACAAACGGTATCGGGATCTCCTGCTATCTTCGTAGGTTTTTGGAATTTCTGGGAAGCTCGACAACATTCTTATAAAGAACGTGCCTGGCAAAAGGTTTCTTTCGTAGCCGAAGGGTTCATTAATGGCAAAGTTGTAATAAGCAAGAAGAAAATGCCTTCTCGTCGTTCTACCAAACTACGCCTATATGCCGACGATAAGGGGAAGCATCTTGTTGCCGACGGTTCAGACTTTATCGTCATTGTCTGCGAGGTTACTGATGACAATGGTAATGTACGACGTTTGGCAAAAGATGAGATTCGTTTTGAGGTCATGGGCGAAGGCCTCATCATCGGAGATGAGTGTATTGGCGCTAATCCTCGTCAAATAGAATGGGGTTCTGCTCCTATCCTTTTGCAATCCACAAATAAGGCAGGCAAGATTAACATTATTGCCCATGCTGAGCATGTGGGAATTCATTCTCCAAGGGCAGACACATTGACAATAGAAAGTGTTCCAAGTGTGCTACCAATGTGTTATTTGGAGTCGCCATACGATGTTAAAAAAACATCCTCTTCTTTCATTTTGAGTAGTGATATTGGTAACATATCTACAATAAGTGAAGATGACCGCCGTCGTCTACTTGATGAAGTTGAACAACAACAACAAGAGTTTGGAATAGAAAAATAATGTAGAAAAAAAAATAGGAATTAGGGAATTTTCCTAATTCCTATTTTTTTAATTCTATTATTATTAATTGGTATAATTGTCAAAATATCCTTGTACCAATACAACAGGCGTTCCTTTATCGCCAGAACCACTTGTAAGGTCACAAAGTGAACCTATAAGATCTGTCAACTGACGAGGCGTAGTACCCTCTGATGCCATCTGCCCTTTTAAGTCACCATCTTTCTGTTTTATCTTTTTGCTTATAGCTTCGTGAAGTTCTTCACCAGAGAGATTAGCAAACTCGTTATCAGCTAAGTATTTGAGCTTCAGTTCATTTGGAGTACCATTGAGTCCTTCCGTGTGTGATGGAGACACAATAGGGTCTGCTAATTCCCAAATTTTCCCTTGTGGGTCTTTAAACGCCCCATCACCATAGACCATCACTTCCAGCTTCTTACCCGTCTGCTTTAATAGGATATCTTGAATTTCCAGTAGCAGATCCATACACTCATGTGGAAACAATTTTACTTTATCTTCAGTAGCTTTATTTGAACCCAACAATCCATATTGCTCGTTATATCCCGAACCATTGACAGGTGCGGAAAGTACATCATCAAGCCCATACACAACTTTAGCCCCATGCTCTTGCAGCACCTTTTTAGTGTGTTGGCGCGTATGTATGTCGCATGCCAAAACAGCATCGGTGTATTTTAATATATCCTGTGGGTGATTAGCAAAGATTATTTCGCATTCTTTTCCATATTGGCGTACAATATCGCCATAATATTGAATGTAATCCATTGCCGTAAAAGGATGACGCACAACGCCAAACTTCTCTCTAAAATCTTTTTCTGTTAGTACATCCGAATATGGGTTTACTTCGGCTTGTTCTATCTTCTCAAGAGACACTAGTTCATTTCCCACCTCATCCGATGGATAAGATAGCATAAGCACCACTTTTTTGCTTGCTCCCTTTGCTATGCCACGCAAACAGATAGCAAAACGATTTCGTGAAAGTATCGGAAAGATAACTCCAATAGTTTTTTCACCAAACTTTTCTTTTATGTCATAAGCAATATCATCAATTGTGGCATAATTACCTTGAGAACGTGCCACTATTGACTCTGTAATGCCGATAACATCCCTATCGTTCAAGTTAAAACCTTCTATCTGGCTTGCTTTTAATACACTATTAGAAATTATCTCTGCTAAATCATCATCTTGACGAATAATAGGGCATCTTATACCTCGTGAAATGGTACCAACATATCTTTTCATGATATATTATTATCTAATAAATTCATCGCAAAACTTTACAAAGTTACATTATAAATATATATTGCCAAAATAAATTTAAGTTTTTTTTATTTTAACTTGACACACATCAAAATGTAGAAAAATAAGTTTAAACAACACTTGATAATATTGTAGAAATACGTTATATTTGTGTCCCAAAAAGAACCCATGTCAAATATTATTATTAATCAAATGCAAGAGGGACTCACCTATGATGATGTTCTTCTCAAGCCTGCTTATTCAGAAGTCTTGCCTAGCGTGGTTGATGTTCACGGACGTTTTTCAAGGAACATTGAATTAAACATACCTATCGTATCTGCGGCAATGGATACTGTCACAGAATATGAGATGGCAATAGCAATGGCTCGTGAGGGTGGCATTGGAGTCATACACAAAAATATGTCTATACAAGAACAGGCCACACAAGTAAGAAAAACGAAAAGAGCCGAAAATGGAATGATCGACAATCCCATTACGATACATCGTGACGACACTATTGGAGCTGCATTGCTTTTGATGAAAGAAAATCATATTGGAGGCATTCCTGTTGTTGACGAGAATGATATTCTTGTGGGCATTGTCACTAATCGCGATTTACGTTTTGAAGATGATATGAATCGTCGCGTATCAGAGGTTATGACTTCTAAAAACCTAATAACAATTACTGATACTAGTCATGAGAATGTCATGAAGGTACTACGCGAGAATAAGGTAGAAAAATTGCCTGTACTAGATTCATATGGCAAATTGATAGGATTAATAACATATAAGGATATAACAAAAGTCAAGGATTATCCTCATGCTAATAAAGACTCTAAAGGCCGTTTACGTGTAGCGGCAGGTCTTGGTATTACTGACAATATTCTCGAGCGTACAGAGGCATTGGTAAGAGCTGATGTAGATGCGGTTGTTCTAGATTCTGCACATGGACATTCAAAAGGTGTTATTGATGCTTTTAAGAAAATAAAAAATGCTTTCCCTTATTTAGATGTAGTTGTTGGAAATGTAGCCACTCCCGAAGCTGTCAATGACCTTGTTGCTATTGGAGTTGATGGAATAAAAGTAGGTATTGGTCCAGGCTCTATCTGCACAACAAGAATTATTGCCGGAGTAGGTGTTCCTCAATTAACTGCAGTGATGCAAACAAGTGCAGCGGCTAAAAAAAGTGGCATCCCTATTATTGCTGATGGTGGGTTGAGATATTCTGGAGATGTTGTCAAAGCATTAGCAGCCGGAGCTTCGGCGGTGATGTGCGGAAGCATGTTTGCCGGCACAGAAGAAGCCCCAGGTGATACCGTCATCTTCAATGGACGAAAATTTAAAACTTATCGTGGTATGGGGTCACTTGATGCTATGAAAGCAGGATCTAGTGATAGATATTTTCAAGATAAAGTTGAAACTAAAAAACTTGTACCCGAAGGCATAGTTGGTCGCGTACCTTATAAAGGAACAATTTCAGAAACCATCTACCAACTCATTGGTGGATTGCGCTCTGGTATGGGCTATTGTGGAGCAAAGGATATTGCAAGTTTGCGAAATGCAAAATTCATTAAAGTTACTCAAAGTGGCGTTATAGAAAACCACCCTCATAACATAACAATCACAAGTGAAACACCAAACTATACAAGAGGGGAATAGGTAGTTATTGAAAATTGACAATTAAAATCTTAGACAAAAATTTAACATAAAGATGAACAATTTCAAAAATTTTCCTGATTTGACTCCAGAAGAGTTTGTGAATAAAACTATAACAGAACTCAAAACGCAAGTTGGGAATGAAAAGGTCGTACTTGGGCTCTCTGGCGGTGTTGACTCAACAGTCACAGCCATGCTCTTGAACGAAGCCATCGGCAAAAACCTATATTGTATTTTCGTAAACACTGGATTACTTCGCAAAAACGAATTTGAAGATGTTCAAGTAAACTATAAAAACTATGGACTGCAAGTAAAGGGAGTTGATGCATCAGAAAAATTTCTTGCAGATCTCACCGATGTAACAGACCCAGAAAC
>JAZLJQ010000046.1:0-2740 GCA_045617965.1 Prevotella sp. | reverse complement strand
AAATAGAAAAGGCGCAACATTGTTGTCGCGCCTTGTTTGTTAATCTTTCTTACAATTATATTCCTTTATAACAGAAACTCCATCAATAGTCGTTTTCATATAGAAAACAAGCCATTTATCAGAAATAGCATAAGTTCCATGTCGTTTTACAGATGTGCCATCTGTCAAGGTCAGTTCGAACATTTTGAAACCATTTAGTTTCAAGTTGTTAGTATTGCAGTCTGCTACATCATAAAAGAATCCATTGCCAGCAAGAACAAAATTAGACAGAAAATATACATTTCCATCCATTTCGAATTTCAACTTGTCATTGTCTCTTACAACTCTGGCAGTAGTTGTCTGGGGGGCAGAAACCTGAGTTGTTAATGTCTCGTCAAAATCAGTTAGAATGACACTATATGAACCAATGGCATTGTCTATATATGTGTATTCGTCGATTACTTCAATTTCATCTTCATCATCATCTGAATTGTCACATGATGAGAACGAAAAAGTCATTATGAAGGCAATCGCAGACAAATAAAAGATATTCTTCATATAAGTATTGTCTTTGTAAAATATTATTTACGAGCGCCGAAATCAAAAGACAACTTCAATGACAATGAACCCATGGTGTCGGTATATTCTTCCCATCCATCATCAAACTTACAATTCTGAAGCTCATATCCAATGCCGATATTAAAATGCTTGATTCTACAACCTGCTGTAAATGCTACGAACATTCCGTTTATATCTCCAGCAACACTTGCACCTACCTTAGAATCCCAAAAAGGACTCACTTTCTTCTGTAATAGGTCTGCACGGATATTGGCGAATACAGGAACTGCAGTCCATGTCTCATCAATTTCATCGTCGTCGATAAAATAGGTGTGAGCTCCAAGTCCAGCACCAATAAACATATGGCCGCTGAGCATCTGAACGCCATGGGATGTTGTTATGCCCGCATGATTGAAAGCATCATAGTCACCCATTCCGATGCTAGAACTTGCTTCCACAAAACCACGGTATCCCTTTGAAGGATAATCTGTTTGTGCCATTGCGGCTACACTTGCCATCAATAAACACGCAATGATTAAAATGTTTTTCATGAATAAAACTGTTTAAAATTACAATGGCAAAGTTAATTTCAAGTCCAATCATATCACTTAAAACACTATACCCTCATTGGGTACATAATTGTAGAAACAATGTCGACACTTTTTTGAAACAAAAAAAGGTGTCTAATTAAGAGGGTTTGTAAAATTAATCGGTTTTGTTTATTTCGTTAAAGAAATTTTTCTCTAATATGTCGCATATTCTTTGTAGCATTTTGACATCAATATTGTCTCGTTCGAATATCTTGTATGCATTAGATCTATGGCAACAAAGTTTTTTTGCAAACCATGTTACGCTTCTTCCTTGATCTTTCAGTTCTTTTTTTATAGCATGTCCTATATGTGTCATAGCGAAAATGGCGTTGAACCGTTTCTTTGGTGGCTCATATCCAGAATCGAGGCTCGGCAAAGCCATAGGGAGACATAAGCACGAAACAGCTCACGCCATAAAGCGTGAACCCTCTTCGCCTATTCTCTCCCTTTGAAATTTGCCGATTCCGATTCCGGAGAATAAGTTACAAAGCTTCAGTTATATTTTTTTATTTGTTCTGTTTTGGTTGTATTTTGTTTAATGATTTACTATAAAAACAAGGCAAAGGTACTGAAAAGAATTTAAAAACATCATCTCAAAATATTGAATAATGTAGCGTAGGTAGTTGCAAGATAAATATTTCAAAATGTTAGTAAGATATATTAATGCCGTCCAAAGTAGGGGGGCATTTTCCTGTCATTGCTTCTGTGATATTATTGGTTGTAGGTGTCGAGGCATAAGATGTGACGATGCTTTGAGATGAAGGTGCATGGATTTAGAGAGTGTGCAGGCTAGATTCGGGGGAAGCCTATGCTAGATATATAGTGCACTCTTAGAGAAAGTAATAGTTGGCGGCAAAGAAGTGCTAAGCAATCCGCTTACCTTTAACCTCTGGAGAGCTCCACTTGCCAATGAATCAGACAACTGGACCTCATACCGTATGAGCGGTGCCAGAGCAGAAGGATACGGCGCTCAAGTCGCTACGCTCTTCTATACCAGCGGATTAAATGACGTAATGGTAACGCCATCATTTATTGAGCTGACACAAGGGAATGGAGAGACCAAAGTTAGAATCAGGCAGATAGTACAAGTAGGAGAGACACGATTAGGTAATCTTGATGCCTATATACGAGGAATAATGCGTTCAGGCTTTACCCTTGACTACACCTACAGCTTCGGAGATGATGGTACAGTAGAGATAGAGAACCACGTAAGTCCACAAGGCAGACTACCAGAGATACTTCCACGTATAGGTTTTACAACAGAAGTATCAAAAGAATTTGACAATATAACCTGGTACGGTCGCGGTCCGGAAGAAAACTACCCAGACAGAAAGACCGGTTACCCTGTCGGCGTATGGAGTCGCACTGTAGATCAGATGTACGAACCCTACCTTATGCCACAAGACCATGCTTTACGAACAGATATACGTTACCTACAGCTAAAGAATAAGGAAGGCAGAGGCATACAGATATCAATGGACGAGCTGTTCAACTTCAATGCGTACCACTTTACGACAGACAACTTGACGAAGAGTATGTATACCTATCAGCTCAAGCCATTGAAAGACAGGTACACGTTAAATATAGACTACAATACCACGGGAGTAGGATGT
>JAZLJQ010000045.1:0-5550 GCA_045617965.1 Prevotella sp. | reverse complement strand
TTCGTGATAATGCCTGACTCGTAGAGGTTAAAACTGAGATAGACGTTATCATTGGCAACGGGACCAGTCACGATGTCATAGTCATGATTATAGTCCTGCACCGTGCGGTTGGCATGCACAAAATCCACCCACGCCTCATTTGCCGACTGAAAGCGGCGTGTGTGTAAACCCTTTGCCGGAGTGTATTCATACATATTGATAAAACCATGCGAGGCATTATTCTGCTCCATACGCAACTTTACCCAACGGTGGGCTTGTTGAAGGCTGGTCGTTGTATAGAATCCGGTGCCGAAATCAAGCGGACGACTGGCTTCAAGTATCTGTGGCAGTTCCACAACCTCAAGACTTCCGTGATAGAGTGTCATTTTTAATGGTGTTTTAGGTATTCGTCAATCTCGTTCAATATAGCCCGTTCTCCTTGCGTGTGCAGCACCTCGTAATGTTTCAGCAGGAACTTGATGACACCCTTTTGCTGAAACATTTGTTCTACATCACGCCCGGTACTTCTTGTGACCATTTTATATTGCTCTATGCAGAAGGAGACAAACTCGAACTTCGCCAATTGTTTGTTGTCAGTCATCGTCATCTTTCTTTGTTTTTAGAAGTTGTGGAAGCCTTTCGGTCTCCACAATTTAGGGTGAGATTATATGTGGGATTGGTCTTTTTGTGTTGAGTATCACTCATAAACTAAGTCCTGCATCAAAGTCTTTGTGAAAACCAGATGGGATAGTCGAGCGAATATCATCAATATTTTGACTACTGCCAATCATAAACTTGTGGTCTGCACGTAGATTCTCAACAAATTCATTGCAGTTTACGCGCTTCCAAATATTACCTACACCAGCAGTCAAAGACAAATGAAAACCACTTGGAATAGGAGTGAAAAATTGGATTCTTCCCTCACTTGCCCAAGCCCCTTGATCTTCATTATGCTCCCATACAATAGATGAACTGCCATCGGATTTTGCCAAGTATCCAATTAACCGATAATATTCATGTTCATCATCAAATTTGACTTGTTCATTTGAACCAAAACTTCTTCTGTACATAACTTAACTATTATAGATTAAACGTAATTTAGCGCGGATTTGCTGAAAGGTAAGGCCAAAGCTCAAGTCTACATCCAATCCGGTATTGATTACTACAATGAGCGACTCCTTTCGGTAATATTTTTCTCCTACTTGTTTTAGTGAGTTTTCTATGGTGTTAGACTTTGATATAAGGCATACAAGCTGATAATCCTTATTAACAATTTGTGTTTTATTGCTTGGGTGGGCTTTTGTGTAATGCTGGGTGGCTGTAAGTTTGATAAGATTCTCCAAATAGTGAGCAATTTGCGGGAACTCCGCTTTAGGAAAGATATGATGCACTTGTGTTGCTTCACCATTCGCATATTGGTCTTTTACCTCACTTTCAAACTGTATCTTTTTCAAAAGGTTTATTGCCTTTGCCGTTTGATAGGCATCATAATCTTCTTGTCTCTGAGTTTCTTCTGGAGTTGCTGCTTGTGTACGAGTTAATGCTTTTGCCTTATCTAAGTCGCGCCAGTTTACATGGTTATACATAAGGTCAGAAAATGTAATTGGATATTTGGATTGATGACCTTTTATTGTACCTTGAATATTATGTTCACAGCAGTAAACGTTGAATACCTTTGTAAATATACGATGTACCTCAATAGGAGTATTTATAGGTGTATTGCCAATTATAAAATTATCGTATCGTTCTTTGACATCCACAAAATCTTTCCGGTCGGCTAATCCTTCCTTAATTTTTCGTTTGTAGTCTTCAAATACTTTTAAGAAGTTGCTATCGGATAATACCTTTACAATATACAGATACAGAAAATTATATGCATTACGTTCTTTAGTCGCTATGAATTCCAGCAAATCCCATCTACTTACAGAATAGTAATTGATATTACCTCGCTTCTCAATGTTGAGAACGTGTGCATAAGCAAGCATTCTTAAAGGCTGTTGGATGAACTTATCATATTCACTATGAGCAGTTTTTTCTTTTGGACTGGGTTTGCCAAAAATAGCCGAAGCATTCTTTATAAAATAGCGCATGTTCCACACATCTTGAACGGTGAATTCACCCTGCGGTTCAAGGTTCATTAAACAATCTGCAATAAAGCAAGTAACATCAGGAGTGCATTTTTGGTCAATGAAACGTGCTTCTCCAGATTTACGAATGTCTAAATCGAATTGGCTAAAGTGTTCTTGAATATTTCTTATCATTGTTTGCGTATTTTTCCAAAAAAGAAAACAGAATTATTGTCAATATTTAGTGAGCGGGTTCCCTTATTCCTCGCAATCGAGTAAAAACGGTTAAACTCGTCAGTTGCATAGTATGATATGTCTTCTTTCGTTATTGGAAGAGGTGTTATGTTGGTTAATATAGCAACAGATCCGTCGGCTATACACCCTTGTGGCATAAAGCAGGCACGAGGATTGTATGAGAGATTGGGGATGAGTACACAGTCTGTCTGATTGAGGTATTTTCCAACCTCCAAATCATCAACATTATTTATGTATGTGTCATATCCAGGAATATCAACTATTGCATTATTGCCAATATTTCTCGATTTAAGCACTCGAATCTTACCCATTGCAAGAGTGTTATTTTTTGTAAGAGTCCTATCCCTAAATGCCTTGAAAACTCCAAACTTCATTTTGCTTGCTACAATATCAAAATCTGCGTTTCTATAAATCAACCAATAAGGGTACATTGAATCTGTAATATATTGCTGTTCTTTGACAAGGATACTATCTGTTATGTAGGATTCCACTTTCGTTTTGCCTTTTCTCTCTTTTTGATTGATTACAAAAGATATTGTCTCAATTTTAACTCCCTTAAATCCTTTTTCTCCGTAGTCCGTGATGTTTGTTATTGGATATTCATTCATCAATCTGCGCGTTTTCCCGAACTCGGGTGCATTTATAAGACTTTTAGGAACAATCAATGAAACAACATCACTTATTTGTAATGCTTTTTCGATAAAAAAAGCAAAAATATTACCTGTTCTTGTGTTTTGCACATCTTTTTTATACTCTTTGAGCAAACATTTATCAGCAATCTTCATATATGGAGGATTACCTACAACAATATCGTAGTGTCTCGTGAAGTTTGCAAGTAAGAAATCTTTATTTACAAAATTCAATCTTACATTTTCAGGCATTTCAATACATCTCAAGAGCTCTTTTAGTATTGCTAAACTATCCGAACTAATATCAATTACGTCAATATGCAACTCCGCTACGTTTTCATATTTCTTGAATAACGTTGGGAGAAAGTTGCCAACTCCCGTCGCAGGTTCTAAAATATGTAATACTTTAGAATCGGGATAAGAGGGCAATTGTTTGACAACCGAATAACAGATGTCTTGTCGTGTATAATAGGCAGCAGTCTCAATACGTTCACTATTTGCAAACTCCGCTATTTTGGACAACTTTACGAATCCTAGTTTTCGGTGTCTTTTTATATAGTTTAGAAAGCTTTTTGTTTCGCTTAAATTATACTTGTTAATAATTGCCTTTATTTCACTTTCAGTAATATCCACGTCAGCAAGTTTAATCTTGATTTTATGAGCCACTTGCTGAAAAATTACCGTAGGAACAGCTTCTCCTAGGCTTTGCCTAATATTCACATCCTCCCTTTTGAGATATTTTTGTTTATCCTCCAAGGGTAATGCGTTCAACTCCGTGTATGGTATTGCACTCCACTCAAATGAGTACGGCACAGACATCATCAACATCACTTCACGAATAGAAAAAACGCGATTGTCCGTTGGATGTACCGTGTTTTGACTTGCAAGAATATCATTGCGTGTGTGGATACACGGCGGTACTTTATCCCAATATTGACGCGTGTATTTATCCCCGTTTTTGCGTTGGTGGAAAATCACTTCACCATCTTTCTTGCTATGCGGTATGCGATTAATATCTTCGTTGTCAAAAGCGGATTGTCCTTCTGTAATGTTTTCTATCCACTCCTCCATATGTGGAGCATACGGACGGAAAGTGTGATAAATATCCTTATCCCATATTTCTCCCATATTCCGCAAATGAGGCAGGTGCCCTATTGTTTGGCGTAAAGTTTGCTCCTCTTGACGGTCTGGGAATAAGTCTAATGGGGTTATTTCTTTTTGGTCTTTTCGTACACCAATCACAAGGGTTCGAGTTCGACTACTTGGATTGCCATAATCTTTAAAGTTGATGACTTTTGCTGCAATATTATAAAGACCAGCAAGGTCTAACTCTATGGCCTCTCCGATAGGTTTGTCTATACCATCAATATCTGTACAGATGGATTTAAGAAAGGCGGACACGTTCTCGAATATAAAAAAGCGCGGATTTATCTCTCGTATAAGTTTAATGGATTCTACCACAAGGGAATTGCGTTTAAGTTCGTCGCCTTTCTTGTGGTTAGCAACGGACATCCCTTGACAAGGTGGCGTGGCAATCAGTACATCAACATCGGTTAGCCCACATGCGTTTCGCCACATCTGCAATTCTTGAAACACTCGGTTCTGCGTTTCGTCAAGAGTTATGTCGCCGCAGATATAGCCACTATTGAATGTGCACTTGTGGTTGTACTTTTGTATGTTGAGACGACGTTCGATAAGTTCAACGGTGGCAATGCATGAATAATTTTCCTGCTTGAAGCCATAACACCCGACACCAGCGCTGCTGAAAAGACTGATATATGTCAACCTATTGGGCAATGCTTTAATTTTTGTTTTCGAACTTTCAATTAGTTGTTCCAGTGTCGTATCAGTGAATGTTTGGTAAATCTGTAATTTGACTGGTTTATAGTCCTCAAACAAATGTTTAACAAACTTTATCTCAAAAACCAAGCGCAAGTCGTTGGGGTCATTGTCAAGCTCGCCCTCACGTCGTGAACCAATACGAGCAATTTCAATAATGTATAGGTCACGTATGCCGTAATAGTCAAGGTCACATTTCTTGCCAATATAGGGAATGAAATAGTATAACTTATTAAGAGCAACAGAGGATGGGAAACGTAAACCTGTATAATAAATTCTGGCAGAGCCATCCAAAAAATGTTCTACATTGTCTTTCTTGACGTTGCACACCAACACATTTTTAGACAGGTCCAAATCATCAAAGCCATCATCAAGGTTGTTTGTCTTGACAATAGCATCTGGATATTGTTTTTGCAATTGGAACAAATCCAGTTGAATTGGGGTGCATTTATTATTTATCATATTATACTATTTTTGGAAGTTGTGGAGGTCTCTCGACCTCCACAACTTGGGTTTGAGTGAAAAAACAATTACTTGTTTTCGCTCAGCTTCTTGTAACCTTCGTAGCGGAGCTTAGCAAACTGTTCGGTCTTAGCGAAGAGTTCCTTAGCTTCTTCTGGGAAGGTCTTCAGCAGTGAGTTGTAACGGACTTCACCCATGATGAACTGCTGGAACTTGCTCCAGTCTGGTTCCTTGCTGTCGAGGTGGAAGCCGTTCTGGCCAGCTTCTTCCTCTTCTGGGTTGAAGTGCCACAGATGCCAGTAACCACATTCGACGGCGAG
>JAZLJQ010000044.1:0-31624 GCA_045617965.1 Prevotella sp. | reverse complement strand
TATCTATTTATTACGAATCATTCGCCAATATCTCTATATTCAAAAAAAATAATAAAATATATCCATAAAAATTAGAAAATAACATGATGATTGCCGATACTTGCCATTAGAAAATAATCGGCATGACTATTGCTTGAGTTTAAAGCTATACGTATTTGAGTACGGCATATATGTTCTTCTATTTGATTTTCGACTATTGTTCCATGCAAAATAACAGATTTATCAAGTGCCCTTCCACCAAACTTCATTATCGCGACTTCTTTCAACGGCAAAATACCCTGGATAGCAACTGAACTTTGGCTCTCAAAATGCGAACGAAGAATATAACCATCTGTCTGCTTCAGCCCAATGGTACAATGGGCAAAAACAACTTCATTTCTTGCTGTATCAATAAAAGCGGGATTTGCCATAAACGAATATTTACCAAAGACGCGCTTCACGTATAGCATGGTAAAAATAGTCTGAAGATCACCTTCGCAACCCGCCACGATGCCCTCGTCGTTAAGAAGAGCAAGTGCAAGACATCCGGTTGTATGCAGACTCGTTATCAAATCGAAGCACCGCACAGTAAGTGCATTGAGATTATACTCTTCAACCAATAGTTTTATTGCAATATAAAGACGCACCGCCTTTATCATCTCCTTATCGTCAGGTTCAACAATAGCCTTGGCTTTTCTTGCCACTTCTGCCACCAAAGCAGAGGCTTCCTCATCCTCAGTTTGAGAATAATACTCTTCAACTTTTGCCAACGGAATATCAATATACTCCACACCCCATGACTTTCGAACTTGTTCATAATCAACATCACTTGCAACTAGCCAATCCGATGGCTCACCGAGCACACCTATCCTCTGTCCGCACATTACCGTTCGTGCATGCAAGTCACGTACAATCGTTTCTGTTGTACCATGGATTATAATACAACTGTCTCCCCTATCGCGTACCCACGAACTCAATTCAAGCGTGGCTGCTAGCGAATTTGCCTTACCATCAGTAAGCAGAACAAGAGGGTGTGGCAATCTATTGTAATCGTCAACGATAAGCCGTTCAGTTCCACCAGTAGCTAACATTATGACACTATACCCTTCTAGGCGAGACCAATCCACATCTTGATGCATTATCGCATTCATCTTGAAATTATCATCCAAAGCGACAAACAACTCCCGATGAATCTCTTTTATAGCCTCAACATTTTGCCGTATCAGTTCTGACGCATATATTATAAGATTAATTTTCATTTTACACTTTCATTTATATTGACACAATGAATATTATAACATTTTCACTACAGCATGAAACTCATAAGATTATCTATTGCAAAAGTATAAAATTAAAACGCAAATCCATTATCCTCCTCCATATTTTCAAAAACTAACACGACAAAATGTTTACACAAATTAAACGCACAAAACTATGCCTATTGCAATTTTTACCATAAAACAGTTAGCATCTAATCGCTCGCCACCTCGAAGTTGAACGCACGCAGCCTAGAATTCATCGCGATAATTTCGCACACTTATCGCGATAATTTCATAAAATTATCGCGACAATTTAGTAGAATCATCACGACGATTCCGAGGCTTTGAATGGAAGAACACGAGGTTCCGCAAAAACGAATGTCACGTATCGTTGGAAAAATTATTATATTGTTTACTCAATATATTTTATTTTTTATACTGCAATTATCTACACACAAATCGCAGAACTACATAAAAAAATCGGATTGCCCCCCCAAAAAAAAACAAGAACAATCCGATAATCTATAGAGAACAACACTATTTACTTATTCCCCGCATTCCAATCTGTATTAATAAGATTCATCGACTTCATGAGTTTATGAATATAGATATATGGGCCTACTACGATGAGCGAGCCTAAAATCATCCATCCCCAAAAAGACGAAGCACCAAATGAATAAGCTATATTACGCCGAGTAAGTTCATTACCGATACGATTGCTCAAACGATGCCACCAAACAAGCGGGACTATCCCAAAAGTCAGCCATGAAAAGATGAAATAAATCAAGCAATAATGCATCGTGTGCTTCTTGTCGTGTTCTGTTGCCACAATATTTATTTCACTAGAAATCAAAGAGAACACCACTATCGGATATATGCCGATAGTAATAATTGAGAAAATGATAAACTTCAAAAGTCCGCGCTTTGTCTTCATAACTAAAAACCCTTTTTCGTGTCGGGCACAACTTCTTATTAATAAAAAATAATGATGCAAAGATATTAAAAATTAAAATAATTTGGAAAGAAATCACCATTTATCCCTAAAATCAGCTAATTATCCCGCAATCTTGTTAACTGATAATGAAAGGTTTATATTTGCAACGAAAAAAAAATTTCTTTTCCTGCAACTAAATGATGAAAAATTGCGTCTAACATGCAGAATAAAAAAATTAATCAAAACGAAAATGAATAAACCATTAGTTATGAAAAAGGTATTTTTAACATTTACAATCATGTTTTTTACTAGCACACTTACGTGCGTGGCGCAAAACACAACACTAAAGGGAAAAATTATTGATGAAGGCAATAACGAGCCATTAGCATTTGCTTCGGTGGCTCTCATTAAAGATGATAGCATATTAGTTTCAAGCGCAATGGCCGATGCCGACGGATTGTTCACACTATCTGCCACACCTGACACTTATAAACTAAAAATTTCGTTCATAGGTTATAAAGATGTTTATAAAGAGTTGCACTTAATGGATAAAGAGATTGATGCAGGAATCATCTTGATTGAAAAAGATGCCCACGAGCTACAAGAAGTCGTAGTAAAATCACAACTTCCAAAGACTAAGCTCGAAGGTGATGCTATAGTAACGAACATCGTCGGCTCGGTGCTTGAACACGCAGGAAACGCAAACGACGTGCTCGCGAAAGTGCCGGGGATGATAAGCATAAATGGTGAGTTACAAGTATTAGGTAGAGGAACACCTATTTATTATATAAATGGAAGAAAAGTGACCGACGAATCTGAGCTCCGCAACCTCATGTCGGAAGAAATAAAATCTATCGACGTCGTAAGCAACCCGGGAGCCATCTATGGCGGTGACGTGCGTTGCGTTGTTCGCATCAAAACCATAAAACGCCAAGGCGAAGGATTGAGCTTTGCTCTTACAAGCCAGGCAAAAAAATACACCACATGCCGATATGCCGACCCCTCATGGACGGTGCTTGACGTAAACTATCGGGTAAAAAACTGGGATTTCTTCGGTAAATTTGTGTATTGGGCACAGCATGGTTTCCAAGTGAGTGACATGTATGGCGAAATGCACTTAAAACAGGACGGAAGACTAACTGAAAAAATTCAAGCAGGCGACCTACATGCTCAAGCATATATGGGTGGTTTGCAAGAAATTATCGGAGCTAACTGGCAGATAAATGAGAATCACTCTTTAGGCTTCAAGGTGGAACAAGGCAACAACCTTTTTACAGACAACAACCTGACGATGACAACAGATTATATTGTAGATGGAGTGCAAGAAGACCACCTTTATTCTGTCAGCAGAGCAAAATCTCCTGTCAGCAATCAGACAACAGGGAACATCTACTACGATGGTAACTTCAATAAACTCAACGTAAATTTTAATGCCGACTTCCTTATCGGCAACACAAAAAATGAAAATAAAATCAAAGAGGAAAGTTGGACAGAACCAAGACAGCTTGTATCAAATTCAAAAGCAAGAAGCGACATGTATGCGGCAAAGCTTATTCTTTCCTACCCTATTTGGAAAGGCATGTTGCAATTCGGCTCGGAAGAAATTTATTTCATAGGAAAAGAAACTTATTCGATAAACTTTGACGGAATCCCAGCATCGGACGGAAAAGATGAAGAAAACACCATCGCAGGCTTTGCACAATATGCGATGAATCTACCATTCGGACAATTAACAACAGGAATTCGTTATGAACATGTAGATTTCAGTTTTAGAGACTACATCAACCCAAAGAACAACTTAAACCGCAAGCAAGATGACTGGTTCCCATCTATAAGTTTTGCCACAAAAATCGGCAAAGTAAATCTTCTTGCTAGTTACACCGGGAAAACAAATCGCCCACAATTACACAATCTGTCAAGTGAGATAAGTTATGACAATCGTTACACCTACCAATGTGGCGATCCTAAACTCTTGAGTGAGAAAAGACATACGGCATCTTTGCAGGCATCATGGAAATGGCTCTCTTTCAGTTCTGCCTTTGAAACAGTTGACAACGCAATCGAACAATGGGCATTACCATACGATTACGACGATGGAATAGTATTGATAAAATATAGCAACCTTGATGCTACTTACAGCATGTTCAATATGTTCTTGAATGCTTCGCCATCATTTGGAGTTTGGTATCCACGTTATACTATCGGATTCCAGAAACCGCATCTGCACATGAACGTGCTTGACCCTCGCGAAGCAACAGGAGAGCGAATCGTTACACGGGATGAACCAATGTATATACTGCAAGCCAATAATGCTTTTCGTTTCAAACATAATTGGCAAATAGAAGTAAACTATCAATATATGAGTACATGTAGCCAAGGCATTGCCAACATTACAAAACCAAAACACGACCTAGAAGTAGCAGTACAAAAATCGTTCTTAAAAGACGATGCACTCACATTCAAACTTTCATATACAGACATTCTCAACACATACTATCATATAGCAACAGACTTTGGTAGCTATCAAATTCGTCAGAGTTTGGATAGGAGAAGTCCTGGAATCGTACTAAGAGCTTCTTACAGGTTCAATAGTGCCAAAAGCAAATACAAAGGAACGGGCGCAGGACAATCGGTAAAAGAAAGAATGTGATGGGATGTATGAGTTTGAATTTATAAAATATAAGTTTTGATTTATTAATAATCTTTTTTCGATTACCCTACGCAATTTTGAAAAGAAATACTTACTTTTGCACTTAATAATAAGTCATAGACTTATACTTGCTATAAAGAAGATAAAACTATTTGCATGAGTAAGCCCTTAGCAGAAAGGATGCGACCACAAACATTGGACGACTATATCGGCCAACGGCATTTGGTGGGGGAAGGCGCTGTTTTGAGAAAAATGCTCGACGCCGGGCATACATCTTCATTCATACTTTGGGGACCTCCAGGAGTAGGGAAAACAACTCTTGCACAAATTGTAGCAAACACACTAAAAGTACCTTATTACACTTTAAGCGCAGTATCCAGCGGAGTCAAAGACGTACGCGATGTAATAACTAAAGCACAAAACAACCGCTTCTTCAACTCTCCCTCACCAATACTATTTATTGATGAGATTCATCGTTTCAGCAAGTCACAACAAGACTCTCTTCTAAGTGCCGTTGAGAAAGGTACAATAACACTTATTGGAGCCACAACCGAAAATCCTTCTTTTGAAGTGATTCGTCCTCTATTGTCACGCTGTCAGCTCTATGTTCTTAAAGAACTCTCAAAAGAAGACCTTTTGGAATTAGTAAATAGAGCTCTAACGAAAGATCTTATCCTTTCAGAACGTAAAATCGAGATTAAAGAAACGGATGCTTTGTTACGTTATTGTGGTGGCGACGCAAGAAAACTTCTCAATATTCTTGAGCTCGTGACATCAACCACAGATGTCATCACAGATGAAGACGTAAAGAAAGTATTACAGACCAATCCTCTTGCCTACGACAAAGACGGAGAGATGCACTATGATATTATCTCTGCATTTATCAAAAGTATTCGCGGAAGCGATCCCGATGCCGCCCTATATTGGATGGCACGAATGATAGAAGGTGGAGAACAGCCTGAATTCATTGCAAGAAGGATGATTATTAGTGCTAGTGAAGATATCGGTCTTGCAAACCCTAATGCACTCTTATTAGCAAACGCAGCCTTTGATGCCGTGATGAAGATAGGGTGGCCAGAAGCAAGGATACCACTAGCAGAATGTGCAGTATATCTTGCTCGCTGCAAAAAAGATAACTCCGCATACAAGGCAATAGAGAATGCTTTAGAAGAAGTGCAAAGAAGTGGGAATCTTCCAGTGCCTCTTCACCTTAGAAACGCACCTACAAAACTAATGGCAGAACTAGGCTATGCTGATGGATATAAATATCCTCACGATTACCCCGGACATTATGTAGAACAACAATATCTACCAAACGAAATAAAAGAGAAAAAGTTTTTAGAACAATAGTATTATCACCTTAGAAAAACAAAAAAAACGAAATTATATGGCAAAAGAAAATAAATCTCAAGAAAAATCTACAATGGATTTTAGCAAAATGTCTTTAAAAAACATAACTAAAGGAACCATTTGGGATTGTCAAGAAAATGACGTGTTGGCTATGCTCGCAAAATCCGAAAAAGAAGTTGATTTTGAAGACTCCTATCCACACTATTTATCTATTATCCGTAGTGCATTTTCCGTTGAGTTCTTTGATACAAAATCAACGTCCACACAAATGAAACTCGAGAAACAAGGCCATAAGCTAATAAACATCAAATACGACAACAAAACTATAGGACTTGCAATAAAAAAGAAAGTAATCAAGAAAATTACAGATTTTACATACGAAAACATTCATCATGTAAGTGCCGCACAGGTTCTTGAAGTGTTGTCAAACAATTTCGGAGGCGGTTGGGAAAGCATTCCACAAAGCGTAAAAGATATCATCACTCAAGCTTTTGATATTAGTACTACTACTCTACCTACTGAACGATTAAAAAAGAAAGGCGGTATGTATGAGAATAAAACTAGCGATGGCTTTGATGTTCTTGAAATCACAAAGGGTACATGGACAGAGGCTATTTTCGCCAAAATGAAACCTTTAGTAGAAGTACCAACGGTGAATATCCTTGATGAAGGAGAAGACTATTTAGAAAGCGATGCTAATGAGAGTGACGAATATCAAAACGAACCCGACTCTAAAGATGTCAAAGATGATGATGAACTCAATGAAGAAAACTATGGCAATATAATTGACATTACTGATGACGTAGATGAAGATGAAGATTATGACGAAGAATAGAGTTTCGTTTATTTTTCGCTTTATTCTTTGCGTTATATTGACATATTTTTCGGTTATACCATGTGATGCCGAAAATATATCATTAGTTGAGAAGAATCGCAAACCTATTTATCGACGTTCAGCTATCTCTGACTATTTCATATATAGAAATGGAGAGAAAGTTGATTCCATAATGCAAGCAGAATGTCCAAAATGGGATTCTGACTCCATACAAATAGTTTACGTCAAAGATAATAATCTTTTCATTCGCAACACGACAAGTGGAGCAGAACTTCAAATCACATTTGACGGGAAACGCAACAGTATCATCAACGGCAAACCCGACTGGGTATATGAGGAAGAATTTTCGTTTAATTGTGCTTTTGACATTAATGTAGACTCACGTTATGTGGCATGGATTCGTTTTGATGAGTCAAAAGTAAACACTTACGCTTTTCCTATATATCCAGATAGTATTTATTCATATAAATACCCAAAAGCAGGTGATGACAACTCTAAAGTAAAAGTTCTAACATATGATATTCACGACGGAATAACAAAAGAGATTCTTGTACCACTTGATGAAGACGGATATATCCCACGAATATTCTTCACAAAAGATGCGCGAAAACTTGCAATATGCACTCTTAACCGTCATCAAAATATCTTCTGTATATATATTGCAAATCCCGAAACAGGTGAAGTCAAGAAAATTCTAGAAGAAACTCATCCACAATATCTTGACGAAGACATTTATTCAAATCTCATCTTCAACAATGACAACACTTTCGTTCTTTGGAGCGATCGCTCGGGATATACGCACCTATATCTCTACGACATTAACGGAAGATTATTACGACAACTAACAAAAGGCAAGTATGACGTATGTGCATACTATGGTACAGACAAAAATGGAAATGTATTCTACGCATCACACCAAGAATCTCCGCTAGAACAAAACATTTACAAAGCAGATAAACATGGGCGTATCACATGCCTAACACCTGAAAAAGGATGGCATAATGCTATTTTTGAGAACGATTTCAAAACGTTTCGCGACAAATACTCTACTATCCACACCCCATATATCACCTACCAAAGAAACGCAAAAGGTAAAATTCTAAATATCCTTGAAGACAATAAAGAAATAATAGAGAAATACAAGGACACTGGAATTGCAGAATTATTCAGTTTTACGACTTCCGAAGGTGTAGATTTGAATGGTTGGATGCTAAAGCCACAGGATTTTGACCCTAAAAAAAAATATCCTGTTTTAATGTATCAATATAGTGGCCCTGGCTCTCAAGAGGTACGCAACTCATGGAGTAATGGTTTTCGCGGTGGACTCTATTGGGAAAGAACATTAGCAAGAAAAGGATGTATCGTGGTCTGTGTTGACGGAAGAGGCACAGGATGTAGAGGTGCAGAATGGAAAAAATGTACATATCTAGAAATGGGAAACAAGGAGTCACGTGACCAAGTAGAAACAGCCATTTGGCTCGGCAAACAAAGTTACATAAATAAAGACCGTATTGCGATATGGGGATGGAGTTTCGGTGGCTTTAATACATTACTTTCTATGAGCGATCCTCGCAACGTATTCTGCTGTGGCATCGCGGTTGCACCTGTGACCGATTGGCGTTTCTATGACACAATATATACTGAACGTTTCCTTCGCACACCACAAGAAAATCCGAAAGGATACAATATTGGTCCTCTTCATCGCACAAAATTTATGCACGGAAAACTACTGCTTATACATGGATTTGCAGATGACAATGTCCATTTCAAGAATATGGCCGAATATCAACAAAAACTTGTTGATATAGGCTTTCCGTTCGACTCACAATTCTATACAAACAAGAATCATAGCATACTTGGAAATGAAACCAGACGACACCTATTTGATCGCATTGAACGTTTCATTGATGAGCATTTATTAAAATAAACTAACCAACTATGAGATTTATTGGAATAATACCTGCACGATATGCTTCAACACGCTTTCCAGGCAAGCCACTAGAAATGTTGGCAGGAAAGACTATTATAGAACGCGTATATAATAAGGTACAAGATGTACTTGATGAAGTATATGTTGCAACCGATGATTGTCGCATTTTCAATGCTGTCACGGAATTTGGAGGAAAAGCTATTATGACTTCTTCCAAACATCCTTCTGGCACAGACAGAGTCTATGAAGCAGCGATTAAAATACTTAATGCAACAAATGAAGAAACCAATAATGTGGTCATAATAAACATTCAAGGCGATGAGCCTTTTATACAAAGGAGCCAAATTGAAACAGTATGTAATTGTTTCAACGATGATACTACGCAGATAGCAACTCTTGCTAAACCTATTACAGATAGTAATGTTATTTTTAATCCAAACTCTCCTAAAGTTGTAATAGACAATAATGGATTCGCAATGTACTTTTCTCGTAACCCAATTCCATATAATCGCAACTGCGAACAAGTTTTTTGGAAAGAGCAAGCACAAAGTATCGGACTATCCTACAACAAGCATATCGGACTTTATGCTTATAGATTGAATGTTCTTAGCGAGATTACAAATCTTCCACAATCCACACTTGAGCTTGTAGAAAAACTAGAGCAACTGCGCTGGCTCCAAAACGGATATAAGATAAAAGTTGGCCTCACCAACGTTGAAACCATCGGTATTGATACGCCTGATGATCTAATCAAGGCAGAAGAGTATTTTAAGACTTACACAGAAGATAAATAAACGAAACAAAAACTCTGCTAACCTTCTTGGGCTTTTTGTGAGAGCAATTCCATATTTTCAACTATCACCTCAGTAATATATCTACGTTGTCCTTGCTTGTCATCATAAGAACGAGTACGAATTTTACCATCAACGTAAATCTTGTCGCCTTTACGAACATGTTGCTCAACAATCTTTGCAAGGCCACGCCAAAATACAAGATTATGCCAATCGGTAGTTGTAGGCACCTCAGTACCATTCTTCAAAGTATAACCACGCTCAGTTGTCGCAAGTGTACAAGTTGCAATAGGCACATCTGGCTCAACATAACGCACATCAGGGTCTTGGCCCACATTGCCAATTAACATTATCTTATTCATAAACGGTCTCCTTTGTTTATATGAGATATTGACTACTAATACTTAGATTATCATTAATACGACGAATAGTCTCAGCAAACATATGTGCAACTGAGAGTTGATGTACTTTTTTGCTATTACCATGATAAGGAATAGAATCCGAAAAAACAAGTTCTGCCAAAGGCGAATTGTCAACGAGATCTGATGCACCTCCACTCATTACGCAATGTGAAGCTGCCGCACGAACACTCTTCGCTCCATTATCCATCATGACATTGGCTGCCATAGTAAGCGTTCCTGCTGTATCCACCATATCATCAACAATAATAACATTCTTATCCTTTACATCACCAATTATCTGCATTGATGAAACAACATTGGCACGCAAACGTGTCTTATTACATAACACAAGTGGACAACTCAAATATTTAGCAAACGTATTAGCACGCTTTGACCCACCAACATCAGGTGAAGCTATACAAAGATCTGGCAAATTCAAATCCTTAAGATACGGAAGCATAACAGTTGATGCATACAAATGGTCAACAGGACAATTAAAAAAACCTTGTATCTGGTCTGCATGTAAATCCATCGTCACAAGACGAGTAATACCTGCAGCATGTAATAAATCAGCAACCAATTTTGCGCCTATACTCACACGTGGTTTATCCTTTCTATCTTGACGTGCCCAACCAAAATAAGGAATGACAGCATTAATTGTTCTTGCCGAAGCACGCTTTGCTGCATCTATCATCAAGAGAAGCTCCATAAGATTATCTGAATTAGGAAAAGTACTTTGCACTAAATACACATCGCGACCACGAATAGATTCCTCATAGGATACAGCAAACTCTCCGTCCGCAAACTTGGAAACAACTAGATTTCCTAACTTACAATTTAAATTTTTACAAATCTTCTCTGCCAGGTACCTCGTGTTTGTACCTGAAAAAACCAGAAATTGACTTGGTTCTTCCATAATCTTTTTTACCCTAGTATTTTTGTTATTTTTTTAAAATATGATATAATATCACTATAGGTATCTTGCTGATGAATCTCAAATTTGTCCCACATGTCAGAACGTAACACCACACCACCAAAATCCAAATCTTTGGCCTGCTTAAAATGATCCAAAGTCACTCCCCCCAATGCATACACCTTTTTATTTATAAGACCTTCTTTTGAGGCACTATACAACTGATCCAAGGAGAAGCCATCATTGACGAAGCAATTATTCAGCAAAACATATTGAAAACTCTTACGAGCCATCCTTAGATTATCCAAATCATTACAAACACAACACATTTTTCCTTTATAACCACGTGGAGTGTCTTCTGTCTCATCGGCAAGGCAAATTCCCTCAAGATTAAATTCACTCTTAAGATAAAAATGCTCATGCACCCAAATATTCTTATGATAATCATCTGGAATAAGTGTTAACAAACGCTCTGAATACATGGGAGAAGTATTAGGCTTATAAAGATGTAACGACTCTAGACCCTCTTCAAAAAGTGCAGTCAAAATACGATCTTCTTCAATGAAGAACGTAGGCCGAGTCATAACAATCAATTTCATATTTACAAGTTCACTTAAGCCATTGCAAATATAATCAAAATAACACTAACAAAAGCAAAAAAAATAAGATATTATTTTATAAAATGTTTTGCCAATTAAAAAAAAGATTGTACTTTTGCATCCGCATTTAGAGAAATGTCGTGGTACTTTGTTCAAAGAGTTCAATAATAGGAACATTGTCTTGCCTAATAATTTAGGATAAATTTCAATTTGTACAAAGTGAAATGTCAATCGCGGAAATAGCTCAGTTGGTAGAGCACAACCTTGCCAAGGTTGGGGTCGCGGGTCCGAGTCCCGTTTTCCGCTCTTTTTATTTATTTGAGATAGAATTGCCTGCCCTGGTGGCGGAATTGGTAGACGCGCACGTTTCAGGTGCGTGTGCAGAAATGCGTGAAGGTTCGAGTCCTTTCCAGGGCACATAAGATTTCTATTATATAATCTTCTAATTGGGGAGGTGGCGGAATTGGTAGACGCGCTACTTTGAGGGGGTAGTGTCAATTGTGACGTGGGAGTTCGAGTCTCCTCCTCCTCACTTAAAGGTTAAAAATGTTTAGGTGATTTATTATATCTAAACTTATTATAAA
The DNA here is from genome assembly GCA_045617965.1 of Prevotella sp. Classification (GTDB taxonomy): domain Bacteria; phylum Bacteroidota; class Bacteroidia; order Bacteroidales; family Bacteroidaceae; genus Prevotella. The sequence continues at coordinate 19,399 of JAZLJQ010000044.1, read as the reverse complement.
TAAAAACGCAAGAACGCGGAAACAGCTCAGTTGGAAGTGCACAACCTTGCCAAGGTTGGGGTCGCGGGTCCGAGTCCCGTTTTCCGCTCTTTTATTTGTTCACGACACATTTCTCGCATTTTCAATAAAAGTATTTTTATCATTTTATGAATTTATACATTCGCTATTTTAATCAAGAAGCATTAACAAAGAGTGCCAATGAAGTTATTGCATTCCTACATTCCATACCAGAAATTATAGTTGACAAAGCAATGGAGGAAGACATAAAGGAGTATGCAACTAGCAGTAACAACTACCCTAAAAGATATAAAGTACGTCCGCGTGTTTACTTTATTATAATAAAGACCGAAGCTGAGACAATGCAAGATTTCAAGCAACACAAAACACAGCATGACACAAAAGATGAATATACTACCCCACCTATTTCGATGCTTTTACAACATAAAGAAGGATGGTATGAAGGTGCGCTTGATTTCAAAAGAGTCTCAACAATCCCAGGGACATCCAAATGTCAATATATTGATACTCATGTTGTAGTGCGTTGCAAAGCAACTTGTGCTCAAGAATGCTATGATCGTATCGTTGAATATTTTCGTGAACGTGTCGATTCTCGTAGTCAATTTCCGGCTGCAAAAGGTAAAAATTTTCAATTTGAATATCTTGGCATGTGGAAATAGTGACTACAATACCTGTCAATCAAAGATATAAACCCTAATATATTAGGTTTTTTCTTTCAGTATTATTACATAAAAAGTCCGACCGTAATGTCGGACTTTTTATTTACACAAATATCATGTTTATATTATGCGTTAACTTTAGCCATACGTTTAATGAGCTCAATCACCTTGTGAGAATAACCAATCTCATTGTCGTACCAAGAAACTACCTTAACAAATGTATCCGTCAACGCAATACCTGCCTTTGCATCAAAGATTGAAGTACGTGGGTCGCCAAGAAAATCAGAACTTACAACAGCATCTTCAGTATAACCAAGAATACCCTTAAGTTCACCTTCTGAAGCTTCCTTCATTGCTGCACAAATCTCTGCATATGTAGCTGGCTTTGCAAGATTAACAGTAAGGTCAACAACAGATACATCCAAAGTAGGAACACGCATTGACATACCTGTTAGTTTTCCATTAAGTTCAGGAATAACCTTTCCTACGGCTTTGGCAGCACCTGTTGAAGAAGGGATAATATTGCCAGAAGCAGCACGACCGCCACGCCAGTCCTTCAACGAAGGACCATCAACAGTCTTCTGAGTTGCTGTTGTAGAATGAACCGTTGTCATCAAACCATCTGTGATTCCGAATTTATCATTCAAAACCTTTGCAATAGGAGCAAGACAGTTAGTTGTACAAGAAGCATTAGAAACGAATTGAGTTCCCTTGACATATTTGTCATCATTAACACCACAAACAAACATTGGAGTATCGTCCTTTGAAGGTGCTGACATCACAACATATTTTGCACCAGCATTAATATGAGCCTGTGATTTTTCCTTCGTAAGGAATAGACCTGTTGATTCAACAACATATTCAGCCTCAATTTCATCCCACTTCAAGTTATTAGGATCTCTTTCTGCAGTAACTCTAATAATGTTACCATTAACGATAAGCTGTGACTTCTCTACATCAGCCTCAATTGTACCATCAAATGCGCCGTGCATTGTGTCATACTTGAGCATATATGCAAGATAATCAACCGGGCAAAGGTCATTGATACCTACTACCTGAACATCATTTTTATTGCCTTCTTCAAGAGAAGCGCGGAAAACGAAACGGCCTATTCGACCGAAACCGTTAATACCAATCTTAATCATTTCTATTATTTTAATTAATGGATAAAACTTAGTTTTAGAATTTTCATTCGCAAAGTTAGCAAAATATATAAAAATCTATCTATTTCATTTTAATTTTCATACAACGTATAAAAAAAACTAACATAAATCAACATTTATATCTTTTCTTTATTTTCTTAATTTCATACGTATCATGTACTCTAGTACCAAAATAATTAGTATTAAACCTACGGAGATCCAAATGTTCTCTGTAATATACAAAATACAAAGAACAGCAATAAATACTAACAAATAGTGCCAATGCCACTTCATTATTTCGCAAATGCTACTGAACGTATTTCACGGATGACAGTAATCTTAACTTGTCCCGGATAAGTCATCTCAGTTTGTATCTTGTTTGCAATTTCTCCACTTAGAGCCTCAGCCTCGGCATCTCCAATCTTATCAGCTCCAACTATAACGCGCAGTTCGCGACCAGCCTGGATAGCATAAGTTTTTGTAACGCCAGGATAGCTCATAGCAATAGCTTCTAGATCGTTAAGTCTCTTGATATAAGCCTCAACGATCTCTCTACGTGCTCCAGGGCGTGCTCCGGATATTGCATCGCATACTTGTACAATAGGAGCCAACAATGTTTCCATTTCCATCTCGTCGTGATGAGCACCAATGGCATTACAAATTTCCGGTTTTTCATGATATTTAGCAGCAAATTCTGCGCCCCAAATAGCATGTGGCAACTCTAATTGTTCATCAGGCACTTTTCCTATATCGTGCAACAAACCAGCACGTTTTGCTTTTTTCACATTCAACCCAAGTTCTGCAGCCATGACACCACAAAGATTTGCCGTTTCACGAGCATGTTGTAATAGATTTTGCCCATAAGAAGAACGATACTTCATTTTTCCTATCGAACGGATGAGCTCTGGATGTAAACCATGAACACCTAAGTCAATAGCTGTACGTTTTCCTGTCTCCACTATCTCATCATCCAACTGTTTCTTAACTTTAGCAACTACTTCTTCAATACGTCCCGGATGGATTCGTCCATCAGCAACAAGTTGATGCAAAGCCAAACGACAAACTTCACGACGAATAGGATCAAATCCACTTATTACAATTGCCTCTGGAGTGTCATCAACAACGATTTCGACACCAGCAGCTGCTTCAAGAGCGCGAATATTACGACCTTCGCGACCAATGATACGCCCCTTTACCTCATCATTGTCTATATGGAAGACTGATATTGAATTCTCCACTGCAGTTTCAGCCCCTACACGCTGTATCGTCTGAATAACAATTTTCTTTGCTTGCTGATTAGCATTAAGTTTCGCCTCTTCAACAATCTCATTTATATAGGATTGGGCATCAGCACGAGCTTCATCTTTGAGTGACTCAACAAGCCTTGCTTTAGCTTCTTCAGCAGTAAGCCCACCTATTTTCTCAAGCTTCTCACGTTCTTGCAATTCAAGTTTTTTCAATTCTTCTTCTTTTATGACAAGAAGTTTCTTTTGATTATCAACATTTACGCTCAATGTTTCAACTTCCTGAGAGCGTACTTTCAGTTCTTGCTCCTTTTGTGCAAGCACTTGTTCATGCTGACGGAGCTGATTCTCACGCATTTGATTCTCATGATTACGCTGATTCTGCAATTTCTCAAATTCTGTTTTTTTATTTAAGAAATGTTCTTTTACTTCAAGTAGTTTTTTCTCTTTCAACACTTCTGCCTCTTGAATAGCAGAAGCCATTATTGCGTTTTTCTTGCCCTTGATAACGTACATAAAAATAGCATAGCCACAAACTATACCTACGACAAGGGATATTACTGTAGTTATCATAATTTTTTTATTTTTTATATTGTTAAATTGGATTATCAATCTTTTGTATTTCTTAATGCACCCTCAATCTCTGAAGCCATTTGTTCTAATACTACCCTATAAGGCTCAGTATCGTTTTGAGTAGATACATACTGATAATTCACAGCTATATCAATGAGAGTCATACAATATATTTGCTCTTTTTCGCGATCTGGATATATTGAAGCATATGAACGAAGTTTTTGGTTAATCAAAGTACCAGCCTTTCGATACATTTCCTCCATATCTCTATCAATTGTCAACTGAATAGTTTTTCCACCCACATCAAGCCTTATACCAAGTTTATTATCAACATTCATCTTGTTCTTTGTCTATTATATAGCATTCTTTACTAATTCTATACACTTATTTACATCACCTAACATATTATTCAAACGCGACTTTGCAACTTCAACATCTTCTGATGTATTTTGAAAAAAACGCCCAAGTAATAAAGTTTGGTACTGATGATTTGCCTTAACCAAATCTTGCTTTGTAGTATCAAGCAATTGTTGCATTTCACGCACTTCTGCACGCAAAACTTGATTCGCCTTTTTTTCTTCTTCATAAGCAAGAATCAATTGACGGACACGTGTTTCTATACGACGTATTATAACTTCTTGCGTTGTCATTTAGATTTAGGTTGTTTTTCTTTTTTAGCGAGCATTACCACACGATATATAAAATCAGCCGTCCATTTTTCAGAGAACTGAAGTTTTTTATTCAGTTGGCGTATTTCAAGGCACTTTCTCATAACCTCAGCATCCTTATAATCCAACTTATTAAAAATATCACCAACAGTCTTCTCTGTCATTTGATACATAGCCTTACTTAGAAATGATGGCATACGCAATTTAAACTTCATAAGATTCGTTGTAAGCATCATCAAGTCTTGAGTGTAGGCTTGGAATTGGTACATATAAGCTTGTATATCTTGCACGCGCTTACAATTCTTCTTCACAGATGCATCTATTTCTTTACAAAAAGAATCATCCATTTTATAAAGATCTTTCATCATTTTCCGACAACGACTTTTCTCACCGACCCCTAACTTATTATTTACTGTTGGCACTTTCAATGTCGTTTTAAAAACGCGAAGGTCAGGTAAAGCCGCCATATTCGTAATACCGAGATCTGCTGCCATTACAGATTGAAAATAGACGCGAATCAGTGTCATAAAATCTTCCATTCCTCCTATTTTTACGGATTGTTTTTCGGCTTTTTTAGAAAACAATTTTGAGAATATACTCATATAAAACTATATTTATAATTAAAACGTGGCGAAGTTAACAAAAAATATACAATAAAGCAAATCTAATCTTCAGCGTTATGAGCCTAAATGAGCCTAAATTCAAATTATAAGTTAATTAATGTTAAGCAACATTTGTGGATATTGAATCTTTTTCATACCTTTGCTCCCCGAACCAATCAACTTTTAAACAAAAACGCCTATCGAAACAACATTACCTAACAATTATTAGAATTAGCGTAATGACAAATTTTTCTCAAATAACGGACGAGCAGCTTGCACTCCGTTATGTTGATGGTGATAATAAAGCTTTTGATGAGTTATTAAAGAGGACACAGTCAAAATTATATGACTATATCTTCTTTATTGTGAAAGATTCGCATATTGCAGATGATATCTTTCAAGACACTTTCATTCGCGTTATTGATAACCTACAAAAAGGCCGTTACAAAGAAAGCGGAAAGTTTATGGGATTTCTTTTACGAATTGCTCACAATCTCATTATGGATCACTTTCGTAAGAAGAAAAATCAAAAGGTAATTGAATCTGATAACGATCTTGAGAAAGAATGTTATAAATTAGGAGGAAACACAGATTCCAATCGTGAAGATCAATATATCCGCGATCGTTCAATGACAGAACTCAATTTGCTCATGAATGCACTACCAGAATCCCAAAGAGAAGTAGTATATCTAAGGTGTTATCAAAACCTAAGTTTCAAAGAGATTGCCGAAAAAACTTCTTGTAGCATTAATACTGCATTAGGTCGCATGCGCTATGCCACATTAAATATGCGCAAAATGGCTAGGAACTATGGCCTTACTTTGACAAACTTTTAAGAGACTGAATACAACCAATAGGATCTTTGGCGCGGAAAATGTAACTTCCGCTGACTAACACATCAGCACCTGCTTCCACAAGACGCGGTGCTGTTTCGTTTTGCACACCGCCATCAACTTCTATGAGCGCCTGGCTTGAAGTTTCACTTATAAGCTTGTGTAAATCACGAATTTTACAAATAGTATTTTCGATAAACTTCTGACCGCCAAAGCCAGGGTTGACACTCATTAGGAGCACCATATCTATCTCTTGGATGATATCCGACAGAAGATGTACTGGAGTGGCAGGATTTAAAGTGACTGCAGCTTTCATACCGGCTTCATGAATATCATGTATTATACGATCAAGATGCGTGCAAGCCTCATAGTGTACATTCATCATCATTGCACCAAGAGCTTTCACCTTATCTAAATATTTTTCCGGGTGAACCACCATCAAATGCACATCAAGGGGTTTTTTGCATACTTTTGCTACATATTGCAACACAGGAGGCCCAAAAGACAGATTAGGAACGAATACTCCATCCATAACATCAATATGCAACCAATCTGCTTGGCTTGCATTTATCATTTGCATTTCCTTTTCCAAATGTAAGAAATCTGCAGCAAGAAGTGAGGGGGCTATTTTTATCATCGCTTTCTAACTATTAAGTCTTACCTTTATCTTTGCATTGTTCCATGCATAGGCATACTGACGTATATAATCCAATGTACTTTGGCTTGGACGGGAGGTAGAAAACGATAAAGAATTTGTTTGGGTAAAATTTATCATAGGCTATTTAATTTATTCAATAATGTAACGCTGCAATATGGGTTTTATTGTATGTCCAAATACATAATTATTCAAAATGATATTTTTTTCCATACATGCCATTGAGAAAATCCAAATATGTCATGCGCTTTTTCCCTGCTACTTGAAGTTCCTTTATCGTTATTGCATTATCAACAATCTCTGTTGAAAAAATTTTTACCAACTGTCGTTTACCATCAACGTCAACTAGCTCTGTCCAAGCTGTTGGATACGGCGAAAGCCCACGCACAAAATTATATATTTCGTAAGGACTTTTATTCCAATCTATTCTTGTATTCTCTTTAAAAAGTTTCGGAGCAGGACGTAAGTTCACGTCATATCGTGGCTGTGGCGTCGTTGGCACATTACCATCATTGGCAATAATCATATCTATGGTTTCAAGACATATTTCAGCGCCCATTTTCATTAGCCTATCATACACCATTTCCACGTTTTCATCTTGACTTATAGGAGTTTTCTTTTGTACTATGATTTTTCCCGTATCTATTTCATGATCAAGGAAGAATGTTGTCACTCCCGTTTCTTCTTCGCCATTGATAATTGCCCAATTTATGGGTGCTGCGCCACGATATTGTGGAAGCAAAGAGGCATGAACATTGAACGTTCCGAAACGTGGCATTGACCATACCGCTTCTGGAAGCATTCGAAAAGCAACAACAACCTGAACATCTGCATTCAGCGAGCGAAGTTGAGAAATGAAATCCTCATTCTTCATTTTTTCAGGTTGTAATACAAGAATTCCTTTTTCTACTGCATACTGCTTAACTATAGGAGCTTGTAAGACAGACATGTGACGACCAATAGGACGGTCCGGTTGAGTAACGACACCCACAACATTATATCCACTTTCAACGAGTGCCTTAAGGCTACCTACCGCAAATTCCGGAGTGCCCATAAATACTATTCTCAAGTCCTGCTTTTTCATTATTCTTCACTTAAATCGGCCACAATCTTTCGATACATTTCATACATTTTCTCACGAGTGATATATCCTTTCAAGGCCCCATTCTCATCTTCTACAGGTAAGTATTCTGCTCGTGTCTCATCAAAGATTCGCATCACGTCATTCATTGGATCGTTAATGCTCAGCACTGCCTTTGGTGCATGCATAAGTTGTTCTACGGTATATCTACCATAAAGCTCTGTTCTAAATACTATATGGCGAATGTTGCGCACATCCACTTCTCCACGCAGATGTCCATCTTGTCCAACTACTGCCATGACAAAAGTATGCGAATTAGATATAGCATTAACAAGCTCACCTAAATTTGAGTTTGGTGACACCATATCTACATCTTTCTCAACTACAGAATCAAGACTCATCAGTGTGAGTACGGTATGTTCAGTATGGTGTGTTAGGAGTATTCCCCTACGTGCTAATTGATTTGCATAGATGCTGTGTGGAATAAACACTTTTATTGTCAAGTATGAGCATACGCTAACTATCATTAGTGGTAGCATAAGTTCGTATCCTCCGGTAAGTTCTGCAATAAGAAATATTCCCGTCAATGGGGCATGCATCACTCCACTCATCAATCCTGCCATGCCCAACAAAGCATATGTGTCGTATGCCACATAGTTACCTATTTGGTAATCATTCATCATATGAGCAAAAAGAAAACCAGATAAAGCACCAAGAAACAAAGAAGGAGCAAAAATGCCCCCAATTCCACCGGCCCCTGTTGTAGCAGATGTAGCAAATGCTTTTAAAATGATTATCAATAAGATAAAAATGATTATCAAATTTTCGTTATTTGCGAACACTGAGCCTTTCATCATGGTTGAGAAATCTTCTGGAGTTCTTCCTTGCAAGATTGTAGTTATCGTTTGGTATCCTTCACCATAGAGAGGAGGAAAGTAAAATATTAACGCCCCTAACAGTGCACCTCCTATAACGATTCGAAGATAAAAATGTGTTTTTAGTTTATAAAAAACATATTCGCACAATCCAGATGCTTTCACGAAATATAGACTTATCAGCCCACAGAACACTCCAAAAAGTATTGTCATTGAGATATTGCCAATCTGTAAATCAAATACATCTTGTGTTGACTTATATGAAAACATCGCTGTTGCATTCGTAAAAAAATACGTTAGTGATGTTGCTGTTATGGAAGAGATTAGAAGAGGGAGTAATGAAGACATTGTTAAGTCTATCATCAACACTTCAATAGTAAAAACGAATCCTGCGATTGGCGCTTTGAATATTCCGGCCACGGCACCGGCAGCACCGCAAGCAACAAGTAGCATTAATGATTTTGAGTCTAAGCGGAAAAACTTTCCTATATTACTACCTATAGCCGAACCTGTTAAGACAATTGGTGCTTCGGCTCCAACAGAGCCTCCAAAACCGATCGTTATTGCCGAAGTTACTATGCTACTCCAGACATTGTGTTTTTTTATTTTTCCTCCATTCTTTGAAATAGCATAGAGGATGCGTGTTATTCCATGTGAGATATCATCATGCACAAGGTAGCGAACAATTAGAGCGGTAATTAGAATACCTATTGTCGGAAGTATTAGATAAGCCCAATTAAAATGGGCAAAAGATAATGATGACTGAGCAATGTGCTGCATGAGTCTTATAAATCCATGCAGAAGAAGTGCTGCGACCCCGGCGAATAATCCGACAACAAATGAGAGCAACAATAGGAATTGTTGTTGTGTAAGATATTTTTTTCTCCAAGTGTTAAATCGGCCAACTTTATCCATATATTATTGTCGAATTATCTTTACTTCGCCATTTGGAGAAAGTTTTATTATACTTGAAGGCTGATGAGGTTCATGTTCTTGTCGGCGACACCAGCACACATAATCCACAGCAGAAATAATATACGGGCTTATATCACGATAGTTTTGTGCCGTGGGTTCACCACTGATGTTTGCAGAAGTTGATACGAGTGGTTTTTGAAAACGATAGCATAGTTGTCGTGAAAATTCTTCGCGTGTTACTCTTACGGCAAGGCTTCCATCTTCTGCCACTAGGTTTGGCGCCACATTTACTGCTCCATCAAGAATTATTGTCATCGGCTTGTCGGCTATGTCAATTATATGCCATGCCACCTCTGGCACATTACGAAAATATCTCTGCATACGCACGTCACTATCAACAAGGCATATCATCGCCTTTGAGTCATCGCGTTTTTTTATTTCATATACTTTTTTAACAGCTTCAGGATTAGTAGCATCGCAGCCTATTCCCCAAACGGTATCTGTAGGATAGAGTATCACTCCACCCTTTTTCAGCACTTCTACCGCTTGTTTTATATCGTCTTCTATTTTCATTTTCTTTCTCTATACTATCTAAAATTTCTAGAAATTATAAATTTAAAATTCGCTTGTGAAATGAAATTTTATATGCTTAAAATCTTCTTGAGCCATTTGCAACACATAGCCACTATCTGCAAGGAACACATCGCGTCCTTCCTTATCTTTTGCCATATATTGATATTTGCGTTTTTTGAAATTTTCCAATTCAGCCTCATTCTCACTTTCTATCCAACAAGCCTTATAAAGATGCACCGGTTCCCAACGACAACGGGCATTATATTCATTTTCTAGACGATATTGTATTACTTCAAACTGTAATTGTCCTACCGTACCTATAATTTTACGATTATTAAACTGATTGACAAATAATTGTGCCACACCCTCATCCATTAGTTGGTCTATACCTTTGTTGAGTTGTTTTGCCTTCATCGGGTCGTCATTCTCGATGTATTTGAACATCTCTGGCGAGAATGAAGGAAGGCCACGGAAATGCAGCGGCTCGCCTTCTGTCAACGTGTCACCAATTTTGAAGGTGCCGTTGTCGGGTAATCCGACTATATCTCCCGGGTAAGCCTCTTCTATTGTGCTCTTGCGTTGTGCCAGGAATTGTGTCGGTGATGAGAAACGTAATTGTTTTCCATGCCGTACATGTAAATATGGTACATTTCTTACAAATTTTCCGCTACACACCTTACAGAAAGCAATACATGAGCGGTGATTCGGGTCTATGTTTGCTGTTATCTTAAATATGAAACCAGTAAATTTCTCTTCTTCAGGTTTTACAATCCTCTCTTCTGCAACCACTGGCCGTGGCGATGGAGCTATCTGCACAAAGCAATCCAAAAGTTCTTGCACACCGAAATTGTTTAGAGCACTACCAAAAAACACCGGTGCCACATCAGCCGAGAGATAGTCTTGCACATTAAATTCAGGATAAACACCATCTACCAACTCCAAATCCTCGCGAAGTTTTTTTGCATCTTTCTCTCCAACATGCTTGTCAAGGTCTAAAGATGCAATATCCACTTCTACCTTTTCTGTCACCCGTTGTTTGTCTGATGTAAAGAGATTAAGTTTATTTTCGTAGATGTTATACACTCCCTTGAATCGTGCGCCTTGATTTATTGGCCACGATAATGGGCGGACACTTATTTGTAATTCTTTTTCCAATTCATCAAGTAGGTCGAAGGCATCACGTCCCTCGCGGTCCATTTTGTTAATGAATATGATTACTGGTGTTTTGCGCATCCGACAGACATTCATCAGTTTTCGCGTCTGTGTCTCCACGCCTTTGGCAGAATCTACGACTATTATTGCAGAATCTACTGCGGTCAAAGTACGGAAGGTATCTTCTGCAAAATCCTGGTGTCCTGGGGTGTCAAGTATATTAACTTTATATCCAGTATAGTCAAATTCCATCACGGATGTAGAAACGGATATTCCGCGCTGTTTTTCGATGTCCATCCAATCGCTCGTTGCAGTCTTGCGAATCTTGTTCGACTTTACTGCGCCCGCCACTTGTATTTGCCCACCAAATAAGAGAAATTTTTCTGTCAACGTTGTTTTTCCTGCATCTGGATGTGATATTATAGCAAATGTTCGTCTTCTTGATATTTCGTCATTCATTATATTATAGTCTAGTTAAAATATATTAGGAGTTAGACTGAAACTATTTATAATTAAACTCTTTCCTAATACCTAATTTGTCCATCCGGTTTACCTTAATACTCTAGTGGCTTTTCTTTATCTTTGAAATAATAGTCATTAAGAAGTCCTATATATGTTGTTATTTCTTTCATGGCATGTTGCGTATCTTGGCTTATCTCTTTATTTTGGAGTTTGAGCATCATAGTGCCATATAGGGCATCAAAACATGTTTCCACTTCGTTTTTTGCATCTTCCCCTGCCTTATTTCTCAGTTCTACAATAAAGGGCAATACTTTATAATATTGTGCCATATAGAAAGGATATTTTGTAGAGTTCAACAACAGATCATTGAGTTCGCACAATAATTGCATCGTAACCTTATTTATCTGTAGGTGTCCATTTTCTCTCACCCCTTCTTCTTTCATCATTCTCACAAGGTTTCGCCACCATGTCTCTTCTTCATCGAGTTCGTCGCCTTTTAAATCAAAACGCGAGAGATATTCTTTTCGGATTCGCATTATATCGCATCCGTATGCGCGGATGATGTCTTCCACCTGCCACATATAAAGTAGGTATTCTGCTATATTTGTTTTTCGTAAATTATCAGCTATAAACATTTCACTTTATAATATAAAGAATTTGTGACACTTTTATACACCAATGCTAATATTGCGCTTATCGAGTGTATTCACTACTTATCAAACAAATGAATTTTCGAATGTTGGATATTATCATTGATGTCTGGCAGAGTATAAAGGTCGGTACATGTTCCTATGAGGATATAAAGCGATACTAAAACGACAAGTATTCCCATCACTCTATTTATTATGACAATAGTATGGTTGGAGAAACGGTCGCGCAACTTGTCAATAGTAAATGTCAGCAAGAACCACCACAACAACGCCCCAACTACGATGCCGAGATAGCCCATACAGACTTCGAGTGGATGTTCCGGTACCACGAAGGCAAACATGGCAAATGCCGCAACGAATAACAATATGATTGCCGGGTTAGATAGTGTCACAAGAAACGAAGTAAAAGCATTATACCATAATGTACCCTTTCCGTTTTTTGCGCGCTCTTTCATATTTTTCGTTGGGTTGCTTCTAAATGATATCACACCGAAGATGAACAAGGTCACAGCTCCAATGATTTTCATCCAGAACATATTTTTCTCGTTCTCTATCAATGGCGCCACAAGGCTCATGCCAAAACCCGTTATTACGGCATATAGAAAATCGCTTGCCGCAGCCCCTATACCTGTTGCAAATCCATACCGACGCCCTTTGTTTAGAGTCCTCTGTATGCATAGTATTCCGATTGGTCCAAGCAGACATGAAGCTAGCACACCTATTGCAACTCCTTTGAGCACAAGTTCAAGTATGCTTACGGAATTATACCATAAATCCATATTCAAATCATTCAAGTCCATACAATCTGCAAATATAATACTTTTTTGACAAATACTATAGCCTTATACTCTTTTCTATATAAATTACTTTGTTCCTTTGTTCGTGGCCAATTGTTCACACATAACAATATAAAATTAGTTGACTTTAGTAGATTTCGGTATTCTCTTCTCGTTATTTTATTATATTGTATGCAGATTTCTCCAACTTAAAACTTACTCCAAACTTCATTTTACTTTAAGTTCTATACTTTAATCTTTGTTTTTCTTTTGCGTATTTTCCTAAGATCGTAAGCAAGCTCACCAGTCATTACGACTATCCAAAAAAGAAATGCTATCCACTGTGAGAAGTATGAGATTTCCTGTGATTCACCACGTGCCATTGCTACTTCGACCATGGTCATAGCAATAGCCGATGTAACAGTAAGATTGACTACATCAAGAATGAAACAACACACTCGCTTATAGATGATTCTTGCTTTGAAACAAGGCCTTATGACACGTGTTACAAAAAATGCAGAAAAAAGCATGATGAGACGTTGTATATTGTAGTCAATATATGCAGATTTTTCTATAGCCTCGATAAATACACCATTAGAATCCTTAAAACTAGGGATAACATTAGGGAGATAATCGTAATTGTATGCCACAAAGATGATATCAATAACAATAAAAAGTAGTGCACAAATAACGGCTATTCGTGAGCGTAGGCGTATGCCTTTGACATGATTTGCCTCCATAGCTTTCATGCTCAAGGATATTGTCTTGCCTATTTTTTTGTGTATATGTATTTTCCTAATATTTTTCATTCGTGTATTGATTTTAATGCAGCACTAGTGTTTTATATCTTATTTATAAATATAAAAACTAACAACATCCCAAAGGGACATCCGCAACTAGCATATTGTCAAATTATCACAGCAAAACTATAAACTAGTCCATACTACACCATGAGCGATATAGAAAAAAGAAAAAATCTAGTTCTAAACAAGTTTTGATGTAAGCAATCCAAACTCTGTGTCAATATGCAGATTTTCTAATTTATATTTGCAAAGATACATATAAGTTTTGATATTTTGAGGATATTTTGAGAAGTCATTTTTTTATTTCAGTTTGTTAGAGTCTAACAGCTAAGACCTGAATTGTCATTTATTTTGCTAAAGTTTGCATTTGTTCTTAATACCAACAGACCTTCTTTAGATAATTAAAAATACAAATGCTATGAAAAAAAAACATTTCTTTGATTACCATGTTCATTATAACACTAACTGTTAGCGCACAATCTAACTCCCCTATGCCACAAGACATCAGCCCTAAACTCGAATTTGTACTTGAACTTCATGTTAACATCGGTGGAGCTTTCTCTGTTGGCGAGACTCCTCATGGCGGACGCACCATTATCCCTATCACTAGTGGCACGTTTGATGGGCCGAATATCAAGGGAACAATCCTACCCGGTGGTGCTGACTATCAGATGGGTAGCAGTGTGCAGGGGCGTACCGAAGTGGAAGCTATCTACTGCATCAAGACCGATGATGAAGTATATATCCACATCCGCAATTGTGGGCTTATCTGCTCCGAACAAAACGGCTTCTATTTCGTAACATCCCCCAAGTTTGAGGCTCCTATCAACAGTAAATACGCATAGCTAAACAATGCCATTTATGTCTGTAAGCCTTTTTTCGGAGGACAGAATGGCGCACTCACCTTGCAGGTATGGAAAGTCATTTAATCTGTCCATGCCCATTATAATGGGAGTTCGATGAATTTTAACATGCTATAATTTGGGTATTAGCGAGATTTGTTGTAACTTTATAGTAACAAAAACAAAAAAAGCAAATATCATCGGGATTCAACGATGTCTAATGCAGATGCTATGGTAATAATGATACCTTTATATAGTTTTGGGTATCGCTGTTTGAAACACTTTTACAAAGAATATGTTTGTAAACATCTAAGACATTTAGTTCCACGAGTCGTTCTTATAATCGTTTCGTTGATGAAATACATCTTATTACGAAACTTAAGAGTAATATGAATGGAGCTATGCGGAGTGTTGCTGAAAAGGTTTCTGCTACGTAAAAGAGCAATCATCGAAACAATAAATAACAAACTGAAGAGCATCCTCAAAGTGAACATTCTAGATGTAGAAGCATAATTAATTTAAGACACAACCATTCACAGCTAAACTAACCACAGCCAAACCAAACCAAACCAAACCAAACCAAACCAAACCAAACCAAACCAACCACGCAACCACTCACAACCCTCCACACTACCACTCATGCAATAGACACAAAACTTTAATCCGCAAATAGTCATCATCCCTAGCGCTCATAATCAAACGCACGCTGACCTTGTACGATATCATATCATACACTAACAACATTTGATATCATACACTTGTACGATATGATATCGTGCAAGGTCTTTCCCAACAAAGAAAATCAGCGAGAAAGATTTTTATAACGAACGCTACAGAGCATGAATTATGGAAAACGAGCACAAGAATACACCAGCCTCTTGGGAAGTAGAAAGGCAGCACTTAAGAAGCGCGATACACCTTATTTATTATATCACAAAGAAAGAATTACTAATGTGGCACATTATTTGTAGATTGAAAAATACAATAAATAATGTAACAATCATGAAAGATAAGAAAAATACAAAAAAGGATATGAAAGACCAAAACACAAAGGTCAATGAAAATGAGGAAAAAGAAAACATCTCTGACTCTGCTCAAGAGACTGAACAAAAAGCAGAAAATAACAAAGAGGATGTGAAAGAGAACGTCGAAGAAAAAGACCCACTAAAGGCCGCTCAAGAAGAGATTGCTGCGCTGAAAGACAAGTACTTGCGCTCGGTAGCCGAATTTGACAACTACCGCAAGCACACAATGAAAGAAAAAGCAGAACTCATTCTCAACGGCGGAGAAAAGACCATCCTGACTATACTCCCTATACTTGATGACATGGAGCGTGCCATAGAAAACAACAAAAAATCGGATGACATCGATGCCATAAAAGAAGGTTTTGAACTGATAGAACAAAAGTTCATCAAGGTGCTTGAGGGTATGGGAGTAAAAAAAATAGACACCACAGACAAAGACTTCGACACAGACCTGCACAATGCCATCGCAATGGTGCCTATGGGAGAAGAAAAGAAAGGCAAGGTGATAGACTGCACAAAAGCTGGCTACACACTCAACGACAAGGTAATACGCCACGCAGACGTAGCCGTAGGAGCATAGAAGAAGAAGAGACTTCTCTACAACCCCTCCGAAAAAAAAGAGCAGGTGCTCAAACCTTAAACCTTTAAACTTTGTAAATTATGCAAAAACGTGATTATTATGAAGTGTTGGGCGTGAAAAAAGACGCCACAGCAGACGAGATAAAAAAAGCATATCGCAAAATTGCGATAAAATACCATCCCGACCGCAACCCGAACAACAAAGAAGCCGAAGAGAAATTCAAAGAGGCAGCAGAAGCCTACTCTGTACTCTCGGATGCCGACAAGAAACAAAAATATGACACATACGGCTTTGATGGGCTCAACGGAGCTGGAGGCTTCGGAGGATTCGGCGGAGCAAATGGCTTCAATATGGACGACATCTTCTCCATGTTCGGCGATATCTTTGGCGAACGCGGAGCAAGAGGTGGCTTCGGCGACTTCTTCGGAGGAGGTGCGTCAAGAGGCGGTCGTCAAGTGTCACGCGGAAGCGACCTGCGCGTAAAAGTGCGACTGACACTCGAAGAAATCCAAAATGGAGTGACAAAGAAGTTTAAGGTGAAACGTGACGTGCCATGCAAACATTGTCACGGAACAGGTGCCGAAGGAGGAAGCGGCGACATACAACAATGCCCTACATGCCACGGAACTGGCTATGTTATTCATACACAAAATAGCATGTTCGGTATGATGCAGTCACAAAGCGTTTGTCCAACCTGCCATGGAGAAGGCACAATAATCAAAAACAAATGTCACGAATGTGGAGGCACCGGCATCACCAAAGGCGAAGAAGTAGTCGAGGTACAAATACCTGCCGGGGTGATGGACGGAATGGTAGTCAAAGTTCCGGGAAAAGGTAATGCAGGCAGACACAATGGCATCAACGGCGATATGCAAGTAATCATTACCGAAGAGCCAGACAAAGAGCTCATCCGCGATGGAAATGACATTATCTACAATCTTCTGTTGGACTTCCCTACGGCAGCACTCGGCGGAACAGCAGAAGTGCCGACAATAGGCGGAGGAAAAGCAAGAATAAAAATCGCCGAAGGTACGCAATCTGGTAAAACACTACGATTGCGCGGAAAAGGTCTTCCATCCGTACAAGGATATGGATACGGAATGGGAGATGAAATAGTAAATATCACAGTCTATGTACCAGAAAAGCTTTCTGCAGAAGAAAAGAAAATTATTGAAAAGCTACGCGGAAGAAAAAATTTTCAAGGCTCGGAAAGTGTAAAAGAATCAATATTTGACAAATTCCGCAACTATTTTAATTAATTTTGTCATAAGGTGTGTGCTATAAATGAAAAAATCTATGCCGAGGTACAAAAGAAGAAGACGAAGTCAACGTGAACTATTTATTATGGCGAGGCAAATATAAGAAACCCACCATAAGTAATAACACTTAGACGAAACACCTGACAAATGACCTACGAAGAGACCATAGAATACCTGTTCAACTCTGCCCCATTGTTTCAAAACGTTGGGGCTGATGCTTATAAAGAAGGCCTAGAAAATACCCATCTTCTTGATGCCCACTATCATCATCCACACACAAGATATAAGACTGTTCACGTGGCAGGCACCAACGGAAAAGGCTCGTGTTGTCATACCATAGCAGCCACCTTGCAAGCAAAAGGACTGAAGACAGGACTTTATACATCACCACACCTTATAGATTTTCGTGAACGCATACAAGTGAATGGGCAAATGATGAGCAAAGAATATGTTATAAGGTGGGTGGATGACCTACGCCAATGGTTCCTAAAGGAATATGGCAAAGACCCTACTGGCATATTCTCATTTTTTGAACTGACCACAGCAATGGCTTTTTCGTATTTTGCGGAAGAAAACGTTGATTGGGCCATTATAGAAGTAGGACTTGGAGGAAGGCTAGACTGCACAAATATCATCACACCTGAAATAAGCATAATAACAAATATCAGCTTCGACCACACACAGTTTCTTGGCAACACACTAGCTAAAATAGCAAGCGAAAAAGCAGGAATCATCAAGCACGGCATACCGATAATTATTGGCGAAGCAAATCAACAGACACGACCCATATTTGAAGCAAAAGCAAAATCCGTAGGAGCTCCCATCATCTTTGCAGAAGATTGCAACATGGATGATTCACAAATAATCAAAACCGAACTCAAAGGCTATTATCAAGAAAAAAACACACGGACAATAGCCACAGCACTTACCGAATTGTGCAAAAGATATCCTTCGCTCTCTCCCCTACCGAAAAAAATAAAGACAAATCTACAGGGACGTTGGCAACTAATACAAGAACATCCACTTGTAATCTGCGACACAGGCCACAACGTTGGCGGGTGGCAATATCTGAAAAAACAAATAATAGAAATAGATTGCAAACAGTTGCGTATCATCTTCGGTTGCGTCAACGACAAAGACATCACAACAATAATGCAACTATTACCGAAGAATGCCGAATATTACTTTACAAAAGCATCAGTCAAACGCACTCGTAACGAACAGGAACTGCTCACGTTGGGAAAATCCCACGGACTCTCCTGTCGAGCATTCGCAAGCGTAAAAGAAGCCTATTGCCAAGCTATTGTCGATGCCGACAAGGATGATTTCATCTTCATAGGTGGAAGTTCGTTTGTTGTAGCAGACTTGTTATGTTTTGTAACACAAGAGAAGTAACAAACAAAGAATCAACTCGGGAAAATATTTATGAAAAAAACTTATAAATCAAAAATCGACTCATGACTCATAGCCGTATTAGCAATTGCTCCGCACAAGGCAGTGCGTAGTCGTTGAATATTCTCGGTAAGTGTCACCGACCTTTTCTTGTTCGACAACGTATCATTATCTCACCACAATTTTCTTCACACTTTTCATTTTATCAACTCCTACCAAATAGATGCCTGCGGCACTGACTGTGAGGTTTTGGATGTTGTCTACGTTGGCGGTTTGGGCTACAACGCGGCCGTTGATGTCATACAGCGTGACAGTGTGACCTTCTGCCCCACGAACAACGATTTGTCTGTTGTTGGAATAAACCACATACCCCATCACATCAGCTTCAACATCTTCAATTGCAGTTGTAGGGTCCGAAGCTATATAGTATATGGTGTTCAATTGTGGAGTACCGTTCATTGTGCCACTTGTTCCACTGAACATATTCGTCAACGAACCGCTTGCTGTTTCAGGTGCGGGGATAAGCCATTGTTTTCCCGGAGCTGTTTCGTTTACTATCAGGGAGGTGCAACCTTCAAACATCTCATAATAGCATCTGTATTCCAATGTGGTGGCTGGCA